>NZ_RAWK01000310.1 GCF_003612165.1 Corallococcus aberystwythensis
GCCGCCGTCACCGCCCCCATCCGCTTCAGCGTGGGCCGGAGCAGCTCCAGCGGGTGCTTCTCCAGCGACAGCCCCACCGTGTCGTAGTCCGCCACCACCCGCTCCTGGACCCCCATGGGCGGCAGCTCCACCGCCGTGCCGTCCATGGACATGCCGAAGAACAGGTCGTCCGCGTCCAGCGGCCCCAGCGCCTGGATCTCCCACAGCGCCTGCCTGCGCGCCCCGCACAGCGACGCCAGCGCTCCGGACAGCGCCAGCCGCGTCAATTCATGCCTGGGAATGCGCGCCCGCCGCGCCAGGTCCCCCACGCTCGCGTAGTCCCCCCGCCTCGCGCTCTCCACCGCCCGGCCCGAGGACTCGCCCAGCCCGCGCACCATCCTCAAGCCCAGCCGCACCGCGCCGTCCTCCAGCGTGCAGTCCCAGTTCGAGCGGCGCACGTCCACCGGCCGCACCTCCACGCCGTGCCGCTGCACGTCCGCCACCAGCGTGTGCGGCGCGTAGAACCCCATGGGCTGTGAGTTGAGCAGCGCCGCGGTGAAGGCCGCCGGGTAGTGGCACTTCAGCCAGCTGGAGGCATAGGCGATGAGCGCGAAGCTCGCGGAGTGGCTCTCCGGGAACCCGTAGTGCGCGAACCCCCGGAAGTGGTCGAACCACTCCTCCGCCTGCTGGCGCGAATAGCCCTTCGCCTCGCAGCCCCCCACGAAGCGGCCCCGGTACGGGAGGATGCGCGCCTCCGCCTGCTTGTGGCTCAGCGCCCGGCGCAGGCCGTCCGCCTCCCCCGCGCTGAAGCCCGCCGCCACCATCGCGAGCCGCATCGCCTGCTCCTGGAAGAGCGGCACGCCCAGCGTCTTCTGGAGGATGCCGCGCACTTCATCGCTGGGGTACGTCACCGGTTCCTGGCCGTGCCGGCGGCGCAGGTACGGGTGCACCATGTTGCCCACGATGGGCCCCGGCCGGATGAGGGCAATCTGGACCACCAGGTCGTAGAACTCGCGAGGCCGCAGCCGGGGCAGCATGTTCATCTGCGCGCGGCTCTCAATCTGGAACACGCCCACCGTGTCCGCCTCGCACAGCATGTCGTAGACCTTCGGGTCCTCCGGCGGCACCGTGGCCAGGGACAGCTCGCGGCCGTAGTGCTTCTGGATCAACGCGAAGCAGCGCGACAGCGCCGTCAACATGCCCAGCGCCAGCAGGTCCACCTTCAGCAGCCCCACCGCGTTGATGTCGTCCTTCTCCCACTGGATGACCGTGCGCCCGGGCATCGCCGCGTTCTCCACCGGCACCAGGTCCACCAGCGGCTCGCGCGTCATCACGAAGCCGCCCACGTGGATGGACAGGTGCCGGGGCACGCCCTCCAATTCCTTCGCCACCGACAGCGTCCGGAGCACCCGCCCGTCCGTGGGTGACAGCCCTGCCTCCAGGAGCACGTCCGGCGTCACCTGGAAGCCGTGCGACGACGCGACGCGCGACAGCCGGTCCACCTGATCCAACGACAGCCCCAGCGCCTTGCCCGCCTCGCGCAGCGCGAGCCGCCCCCGGTAGCAGATGACTTCGCACACCATGCCCGCGTGGCGGCGGCCGTGCTTCTCGTAGACGTACTGGAGCACCTCCTCGCGGCGCTCGTGCTCGAAGTCCACGTCGATGTCCGGCGGCTCCTTGCGCTCCATGCTGAGGAAGCGTTCGAACAACAGCCCCATCCGCACCGGATCAATGGCGGTGATGCCCAGCGCGTAGCAGACCGCCGAGTTCGCCGCGCTGCCCCGGCCCTGGCACAGGATGCCCCGCCCCCGCGCGAACATCACGATGTCCCACAGCGACAGGAAGTACCCCGCGAAGTCCAGCGCCGCGATGAGCCGCAGCTCGTGGTCGATCTGCTTCGTCACCGCCGGCGGAACGCCCCCCGGATAGCGCGTGCGCAGCCCCTCCTCCGTGAGCACCCGCAGGTGCTGATCCGCCGTGCGGCCTTCGGGCAGGTCCTCTTCCGGGAAGCGGTAGTGCAGCGCGTCCAGGGTGGCCTCGCAGCGCGACGCCAGCTCCACCGTGCGCGCCAGCGCGTCCGGCCGGTCCGCGAACAGCCGCGCCATGTCCCCGGGGGATTTCAGCGTCCGCTCCGCGTTCGGGAACAGCCGCGTGCCCGCCTGATCCACCGTCACCCCGTGGCGGATGGACGTGAGCACGTCCTGCAGGGGCTGCCGGTCCCGGTGGTGCGTGTGCACGTCGTTGTGCACCACCAGGGGCACACCCAGCGCGCGGGCCAGCGCTTCCGCTCGAGCCTCCCGGGCCGCGTCCCCCGCCGACAGCGACCGGCTCAGGCCCACGTGGAAGCCCCCAGGAAACGCCTCCGCCAGCGGCGCCACCGCCTCCAGCGCCGCGGGGCCCGGGAGCAGCGCGAGCAGCCCGGACGCATGCTCCGCCACCTTGCGCCAGGGCACGCCCGCTTCACCCTTGGGGTGCGTCATCCGGCCGTGGGACACCAGCCGGCACAGGTTGGCGTACCCCTCCGCGTTCCGCGCGTACACCACCACCGGCGGGCCGTCCTCCAGCGTCAGCTCCGCGCCCAGGAGCAGCTTCACGCCGTGCTCCTTCGCGGCGAGGTGCGCCTTCACCACGCCGTAGAGCCCGTCGCGGTCCGTCAGTGCCAGCGCGGACAGCCCCAGCCGCGCCGCGCTGGCCACCAGCTCCTCCGGATGGGAGGCGCCGTGCAGGAAGGAGAAGTGGGACCGGCACACCAGCTCGGCGTAGCTCACGCCGGATCAGGATACTGAGCGGGCGTTCAGGCGCTAGATTGGATCTCCGTTTGCGGCCAGCCGACTTCATGGGTTGTGCCAGGCGCGAGCCCGGGCTCAGTACGGATCCCTCCGGGGACACCGGGTGACGTACCACTGCAAGGTCCCATTGCAGGGATAGGCCAGCTGCCCTCGCGTTCCGGACTCCGGGGCGGCCTCTGGCTCCTCGTTCGGCTCCACGCCGCCGCCGCATCCGATCAGGGCTCCGAGCATCCACAGCGATCCCAGGACACGCATCCGCATGCAATCCCTCCATGGCTGGACTCTTCGAGCAAGACAGCCATGCAAGGTTAGCCGCAACAATGGCAAATTAAACGCAGCCTCTGTTGTCATTATTTGCCGTCAGGGACGGAAATTACAGGGTGCGAATGTCTCCCAGGTGGCCATTGCGTCCCGTGGAGTCTGACTTGTGATTGCGCACTGGCAGGACTTCCCGCAGGGTGGAAGCCTCACCCCAGCCGGAGCCATGCCATGAACCAGCGTTCGAAGATCCTGCTCGCCGCCGCAAGCTTGTTCCTCCTGCCGCTGTCCGCGAGTGCGCTCCCCCCGGATTGCGGCAACCGATGCTTGCCCACGACCCCGTGCACCATCCTCTGCATGGAGGCCAGCTACGTCAGCAACTGCGGCGAATATGGCATCTGCAACTACACCCAGCCGCTACAGCCCTCCGAGCCGCAGGCCTCCGTGCAGCCCGCTCCCGTCCAGACCGACGACGCGGATCTCGTCTGCCGTGCTCCCGTCGAGCAGGCCCGGGGCTGATCCGTAAGGGTTTGATCCGTCATCGGATTCCGGGCGAACATGCGCCGGGCTGTCTTCGTCTCACCGACAGCCTTCAGCCGCAGTGGTGCTACTCGTTCCCGAGGTACCTCATGACGCTGCTTCCCCGTTCCCTGCTCCTGGTCCCCGCCCTCCTCCTCGCGCCGCTGACCGCCAGTGCCCGGCCGCCGGACTGCACCAACACCTACTGTGAAGCGGAGTCTTGCGCCGCCCTCTGTCTGGAGGCCGGACACATCATCACCTGTGGTGATTACGGCGTCTGCGTCCCGTCGGCCGCCCCGTCCGAGCCGCAGGCCTCCGTGCAGTCCGCGGACTCCGACGAGACGTCGGAAGCCGTCTGCCGCGAGCCCGAGGCCCGGGGCTAGTTCGCCGCCGCCAGCATCTCTTCCTGGAGCGAGGTGCGCTCCACCTCCTCCAGGAAGTCTCCCAGCGCGACGTTGACCGCCTGGGGCTGCTCCAGGATGCACATGTGCCCGCCGCAGGGCAGCCGCTTGAGCCTGGCGCCCCGGATGCGCTGGTGCAGCCGCTCCGCCACCGCTGGCACCGTCACTTCATCCTCGTCTCCCACCAGCACCAGCGTGGGCGTCGCGATACGGTGCAGCTCCCCCTCCACGCTGCGGCGATGGATGACCCCCTGCATCGCCCGCCACACCGCGCGCGGGTTCGCCATGAGCTGCTGGCGCAACATCGCTCGCTCTGCCGAGCGCTCCGGATCGCGCATGAACGTGCGCCCGAAGTAGAGCGACATGATCCGGTCCACCACCGGCCTCAGTCCCAGCCAGTGCGTGAGCGCCGTCAACAGCCGGTAGCGCGCCAGCGTCAGTGGCAGCTCCGCCGCGGCGGAGGAGTCCAGGAGCGCCAGCGAGCGCAGCAGCTCCGGGTGCCGCGCGGCCAGCCTCAAGCCCACGAAGCCGCCCATGGACTGGCCCACGAAGTGGCACGGCGCCAGCCCCAGCGCCTGGATGACCGCGACCGCGTCCTCGTACACCGTGCGCAGGTCGATGACCGAGTCGCCAGGCGGGGGCTCGCTCAGTCCCTGGCCCCGGTGGTCGTACATGATGCAGCGGTAGTGGCCCCGCAGGGCCTCCACCTGCCTGTGGAACAGGCGGGAGTCCCAGAGCAGCCCATGGCTGAAGAGCACCGGCTCCCCGCTCCCCCCGGTGTCCTCGTAGTACAGTCGCGCACCACGGATGGACAGGTATGGCATCTGCTTTTCCCCCGGCTCGGGCCCCCTTAGGACCCTGCCCGGAACGCCTGCTCCCTCCAGAATGATTCCAGAAGCCCGGCCGCCCGGTTTGACAGGAAGCCGAAGCGGCTGCCAAACAAGGACCCCATGGACCCCACCGCCTGGCAGCTCTGGTTCATTGCCGCGATCGTCCTGGGAGCGATGGAGATCAAGCTCTCCGGCTTCGTGACGCTCTGGCTCGCCGTGGGCGCGCTGATGGCCTCCCTGATGGCCGGGGCGGGCCTGGGCCTCAACAGCCAGCTCTTCGCCTTCACCCTGGTGTCCGCTGCCCTCTTCGGCGCGTCCCGCACCATCTTCAAGCACGTTTTCATGCGGGACGCCGTGCACTTGAAGACGGGCGTGGAGGCGATGGTGGGCCAGGAGGCCGTGGTGATGGAAGCGCTGGCGGAGGGGCACGGGGGCACCGTGCGCATCAACGGCGAGCTGTGGATGGCGCGCTCCCTGTCAGGCCCACTGCCCGAGGGCGAGCGCGTCACCGTGGAGCAGATTGAAGGCCTCAAGTTGTGGGTGCGACGCCCGTCGGCGTCCCACGAAGTCGCGCTGCAACCGGCGCGGCAGAAGAAGGAGAACGTAGGATGGGACTGACGATTGTTCTGCTGTTCCTGGCCGCCGCCGTCGTGTTCGGCATCGTCACCGGTGTGCGCATCGTTCCCCAGGCCAAGGTGATGGTCGTGGAGCGGCTGGGGAAGTTCCACCGCGTGGCCTCCAGCGGCCTCAACATCCTCATCCCCTTCATGGACAGCCCGCGCGCCATGGAGATGCGCTCCGGCACCCGCTTCACGCGCAACACGCTGGTGGACCTGCGCGAGCAGGTCATGGGCTTCGAGACCGTCCAGGTCATCACCCATGACAACGTCAACATGGAGGTCGGCTCGGTCATCTACTACCAGATCGTCGATCCCGGCCGGGCGCTCTACCAGGTGGAGAACCTGGCGCTCGCCATCGAGCAGCTCACCATGACGAACCTGCGCAACGTCATGGGCGGCCTCACGCTGGATCAGACGCTGACCAGCCGCGAGACGGTCAACACCAAGCTGCGCATGGTGCTGGACGAGGCCACGGAGAAGTGGGGCGTGAAGGTGACGCGCGTGGAGCTGCGCGAAATCGAACCGCCCCAGGCCATCAAGGCCGCCATGGCCAAGCAGATGACCGCCGAGCGCGAGCGCCGCGCGGAGGTCACCAAGGCCGAAGGTGACAAGGCCGCCGCCATCCTCCAGGCGGAGGGCGAGAAGATCTCCCGCATCCTGCGCGCGGAAGCCGAGCGCGACGCGGAGGTCGCCCGCGCGGAGGGCCACAAGCGCGCCGTGATGCTGGAGGCCGAGGGCAAGGCCGAGGCCACCCGCCTCACCTTCGAGGCCATCCACACCGGCCGCGCCACGCCGGAGGTGCTCGCGCTGCGCTACCTGGAGACGCTCCAGGAGCTGGGCAAGGGCGACAACAAGATGTTCGTCCCCTACGAGGCCACCACCGCGCTGGGCTCCATCGCCATGCTGAAGGAGGTGTTCGCCAACGACGCCCCGGCCGCCGCGCCGGAAGCGCCCCGGCTTCCCGCCGGCCGCCAGCCGTCCGCCGCCGCGATGAGCGCCCAGGCCCTGGCCCGCAACGCCGCCGCGAGCGCCACCCTCCCGGCCACCCGCCGGGTGCAGCCGCCGCCGTCGGACGAGTAGTAGCCGGCCCCTGGCGGGGAATCGTTGTCAGGGCACCGGCGTTGTCCCGTCGGTGCCCCGTGTCACGGCACGCACCGGGCCTTGCTTCCGCCCGGGCCGCGCCGCATGCTCCACCTGTCGCACCGGCTGTCCACGCGGGGAGATGTCACAGGTCTTCCCCTGAACGAGGTTCGCAGACCCTTGAAGCTGTTCGCCTGAAACCCCGGTCCCTGGCTGTACCCCGCCGCCACGCGTCCCCATGACGGGCGTGTGCGCTGGCTTCCGGATTCAGGAGTCGCTTCAACATGCCCTCGTCCTCCTCCGTGCGCGCGCACCGCGTCTGCTTTTCCTTTACTGATGCCGTTCCCGTCCTCACCGACGTGGAGTTCCACCTTGCCGCGGGCTGGACGGGCCTCGTCGGCCCCAACGGCGCCGGCAAGTCCACCCTCTTGCGCCTCTTGTCCGGGGAGCTGACGCCCACGTCCGGGCAGCTCCAGTTCGAGCCGGACGCGCCGCTCGTGTGCCTGTGTCCGCAGGGCGTGGAGGCGCTCACGCCCGACATCACCGCGTTCGCGGAGGCCTGGGACGCGCTGGCGCGCAGGCTCCAGGGCCAGCTGGGCCTGGACGTCACCGCGCTGGAGCGCTGGCCCACGCTGTCCCCGGGTGAGCGCAAGCGCTGGCAGGTGGGCGCGGCGCTCGCCCGCGAGCCGGACGTGCTGCTGCTGGATGAACCCACCAACCACCTGGACGCGGAGGCCCGGGCGTGGCTGGTGGCAGCGCTGCGCCGCTTCCGGGGCGTGGGCGTCGTCGTGTCCCACGACCGCGAGCTCTTGGAGACGCTCACCCAGGCCACGCTGCGCGTGCACGGCGGCGAGGCGCACCTGTATCCCGGCGCCTACTCCGCCGCGAAGGGCCACTGGGAGGCGGAGCGCGAGTCCGAGGTGGCCGCCCACCAGCAGTCCAAGGCGGAGCGGGACCGGGCCGCGCAGCTGCTGGACAGGGCCCGGCGCGAGCACCAGGGCGCCACCCTGTCGCGCAGCACCGGGCGGCGGATGCGCAACAAGAACGACAGCGACGCGCGCGGCCTGGGCCCCTCCACGCTGGCGAGCTGGGCGGAGTCCCGCCTGGGCCACCAGGTCACCGTGAAGCGCCGCGAGCTGGAGCGCGCCGAGGCCGAGGTGGGCACCTTCACGGCGGACAAGACCGTGGGCCGCTCCGTGTTCGTGGACTACGTGCGCTCCCCCAACCCGTTCCTCTTCACGTTCGACACGCCGGGGCTGAAGGCCGGCGACGTGGAGGTGCTGGGCCCCACGCGCCTGGACGTGGACCGCGAGGCGCGCATCCGCATTGAAGGCCCCAACGGCGCCGGCAAGACGACGCTCCTGAAGGCCCTGCTGGAGCAGGCGCGCGTGCCGCGCGAGAAGCTGATGTACCTGCCCCAGGACCTGGGCGAGGAGGAGACGCGCGCCATGCTGGAGGCGGTGCGCGAGCTGCCTCCGGAGGAGCGCGGCCGGGTGATGTCCCTGGTGGCCGCGCTGGGCGTGGATCCGCACCGGCTGCTCGCGTCCGGACAGCCGTCGCCCGGCGAGGCGCGCAAGCTGGCCATCGCGCGAGGCCTGGGCCAGCACGCGTGGGCCCTGGTGCTGGACGAGCCCACCAACCACCTGGACCTGCCGTCCATCGAGCGGCTGGAGGCGGCGCTGCGCGACTACCCCGGCGCGCTGCTGCTCGTCACCCACGACGCGCCCTTCGCCCGCGCCTGCACCACCACGCGCTGGCTGGTGGCGAACGGACGTGTCGAGGTGGGGTGAGCCACCGGACCGGTGGGGTGAACTCAAGACAGAGTCTGTTGGGGGAAGACTGAAACATGTTTTCCCTGCCGGGGTTTCAATCCTAGAAAAGACGTGCTGCCCCGGTGGATGTCACACCGGGGCTGTATCGTCTTCGTCCCCCCATTCCAGGAGTCCTTATGTCTCGGCGTACGCCGCCATGGCGGCATTCGTATGTCTTCATCACGGGAGCGCTCGCGCTCACCGGTTGCTCGGACGGCTCCGTGCCGGAGGAAGCGCCCGCGCTCCTGCAGCAGGCCGGCGCGCTCGTGCCTGGACCGGATCTGCGAATCACGGAGCTGACGGCCCCGGACAACGCGAAGCCTGGCCAGCCCGCTACCGTCACCGCGAAGGTCTGCAACACCGGTGACCAGGCCGTGTACTCCAGCACCACGCTCCAGGTGTACCTGTCCACCACGCCCACGCAGCAGGTGCCCTCGGGCTCGCAGCCGCCGCCCACCACCCAGCTCACCCAGGGCCAGACGGACGTGGGCACCGTGTACGCGGGCCAGTGCGTCACGCGGTCGCTGAACATCTCCGTCAGCCCGCCTTCGGGCTTCACGGGCAACGGCGCCTACTACCTGGGTGCCAGCGTCGACACGCAGAAGGCGGTGCAGGAGTCGGACGAGACGAACAACGGCTTCGTCCGGGGCCTGATGGGCGTGGGCTCACGGCCGGACCTGGTCGTCACGAAGGTGGACGCGCCGGCGAACCTGGCGCCGGGCTCGACCTTCAGCGCCTCCGCGACGGTGTGCAACCTGGGCACGGAGCCCAGCTCCAGCGGCGCGGTGCATCTGTACCTGTCCACGGTGAACGGGCTGACGCTGCCTCCGTCCGGCCCGCCGCCCTCCACGCAGTCCTCCCCACTCGGCAGCGTTCCCGTTGGCGGCCTGACCGCGGGCCAGTGCCGTACGGTGCCCGTCATCGGCGCCGTGCAGCTGCCGCCCTCGCCCGTGCCGCCCGGTGCGCCCATGTACCTGGGCGCCATCGTGGACATGACCCGGAGCGTGACGGAGCTGCGCGAGGACAACAACACGTTCCTCCAGGGCCCGGTGGGCGTGGGCAACGGCCCCGACCTGGTCATCCGCTCCGTGACGGGCCCCGCGAGCGTGCGCCAGGGGGACCCGCTCCAGGCGACGACGACGGTGTGCAACACGGGCTTCCAGTCCTCCGGGCCGGTCGACGTGAAGGTGGTGCTGTCCACGGTGCCGTCGCTGGCGGCCCCGTCGTCCCAGCCCCGCCCCCTGACCGAGGCGCCGGTGGGGAGCGTCAACGTGCCGTCCCTGGCCGCGGGCCAGTGCACCACCCGCACCGTGCAGGGCACCGCCTACCGCCCGCCCGCGAACCCCGGTGAGCAGGCCCTGTACCTGGGCGCCATCGTGGACATGTCCCGGAGCGTGGCGGAGCTGCGCGAGGACAACAACACCCGCGCGGACACGCGGGTGGGCGTGGGCAATGCCCCGGACCTCACCGTCGTCGCGCTGGACATGCCCGCCAACATGAACGCCTACGTGCCGGTCACGGTGTCCGCGAAGGTCTGCAACGTGGGCACGGCGCGCTCCACGGAGACGCCGCTGGAGGTCTACGTCACGAACGAGCCCTCGCTGACCGTCGCGCCGTCGGGCCCGCCGCCCATGTCCGCCATGTTTCTGGGCGGAGTCCCGGTGCCGGCGCTGGAGGCGCGCGAGTGCGTCACCCGCCTGGTGACCGGCACCGCGGTCGTGCCCCCTGGGACGGTCATGCCGAACCCGACGCTGTACGTGGGCGCCGTCGTGGATACGCCCGCGTGGATCCCGGAGCTGCGCGAGGACAACAACGTGTCCGCCCTGTCCCGCATCGTGCTGGGCTCCGGCCCGGACCTCGTCGTGCGCACGCTGACGGCGCCCGCCAGCCTCAGGCCCGGCACGTCGCTGTGGACGGACGTGAAGGTCTGCAACGAGGGCACCCTGCCCGCGTCGTACTCCACGGTGGGCCTCTTCCTGTCCACCACGCCCACGGTGGTGCCGCCCCAGAGCCCGCCGCCGTCGACCCAGATGCAGGTGGGCACGGTGTTGGTGGCGCCGCTGGAACCGGGCGAATGCGTGCTGTACCCGAAGACGGTGTCCATCCCCCCACCGCCGGGGGCCATGGCGGCGCAGCCGCTGTACCTGGTGGCCCTGGCGGACGTGAACCAGCAGCAGACGGAGCTGCGCGAGGACAACAACCCGCGCGCCGCCGGCCCCTTCTCCCTGGGCAATGGGCCGGACCTCGTGGTGACGGACGTCACCGGCCCCTCCAGCGCCCTCCCATACGGCCCCGTCGCGCTGAACGTGACGGTCTGCAACGTGGGGACGGATCCGGCGGGCCCCTCGCAGGTGATGGGCGTCATCGCGTTGGAGGAGACGCTGTCCACGCAGTCCCCGCCCCCCGCTCCCTCGGAGTCCGTGGTGGGCGTGATGTCCCTGCCGCCGCTGTCGGCGAACCAGTGCGTGACGGCGCCCGTCAGCGGCCCCACACCCCCTC
>NZ_RAWK01000311.1 GCF_003612165.1 Corallococcus aberystwythensis
GCTCCGGCCCCCCGGAACGCACCCGCCGCCGGAGTGCCCTCGCACCGCGCACCGACAACACCGCCAGGTGGACCGCCACCCACGCCCCGGCCGCCGCGCGCGCCTGCCACGGCTCACCGTGATCCACCAGCCACGCCAGCACCGGCCGCACCGCCGGAAGGTCGTCGAAGAGCGCGGGCCGCGCCAACGCCCGGTCCCACGCCCAGAACAACAGCAGCGCCCCCCAGTGCGGCACCAGCACGGCCCAGGACACCCATCCGCTCCGCCGGGTCCACGCCCTCGCCATCACCGCCGCCGCGAGCCCCAGGAGGCCGCCCGCGATTGCGTACACGGCCGCCACGCGCAGGATGACGCCAGGCAGCAGCGGCCGGACCGCCGCCGCGAGCGCCGCGTAGGGGCCGTCCAGCGGAATGTCCACGCCCACGACGCCCGCCTTGAGCAGCCAGGCCGTCTCGGCCGCGAAGAGCAACAACCCGAGCAGGGCGCCCAGCGCCAGGCGCCCCGAGCTGGCACGGAGGAAGGAAGCGACGGACCGCACGGACATGCCTCCAGCGTCTACCCCGTCCGGCCATTTCCGCGCCAACTCTGTGTTCCACCGGGCTTTCGGGAAGTCCGCGACGTGCGTGGGAAGCACCACCGGTGCAAGATGGCACCCCGCCTGTTCCTGACCGTTGCATCCCCCGGTCCGGGGGACCCCACCCCAATGTCCACCAGCGCCCCGCCCAGCGACACCCTGCAGGAGTCCGTGCGCCGCGCGCTCGCCGGGGAGCGTCAGTCCAATGGACGGCACCTGGCCTGGGTCCGGCTGGGCGCGGTGGGCGTGCTCTTCACCGTGGCGGTGTACCTGGGCCGCGTGCGCGGGCTGCACGACTGGGACGTCTACCTGGCGCCGTTCGCGCTCTACCTCGTGTGCACCACCGTCGTGGCCGTGGCGGTGACGGCCTCCACGCGCATCGCCCGCTGGGCGTCGTTGTCCGTGGCATTCGTGGACGTGCCCGCCGTCTACTGGCTCCAGCACCTGGCGCTGCCGGTGTCCCCCTCTCCGGGCGGCGTAGCCGGCTTCACGCTGGGCATCTTCGCGGCGCTGGTCCTCCTGTCCGCCCTGAGCCTCCGGCGGCCCGTCACCCTGATCGTGACGGTCATCGCCATCCTCGCGGAGGTGCGGCTCCAGCAGGAGGCCTCCATCGGCGGGGGCGCCCAGGTGGCTGGCGCGGTGATGCTGGCCATGACGGCCGCGGGCGCCGCCCGGCTCCTCCAGCGCATCCGCTTGCTGTCCGCCGCCGTCACCCAGGAGGAGCTCCAGCGCGCCCGCCTGGGCCGCTACTTCTCCCCCGCCGTCGCGGAACGCCTCCAGGACCGGGACTCCCCTGCCGCGGAGCTGCGCGAGGTGTCCGTGCTCTTCGCGGACGTGCGCGACTTCACCGCCCTGAGCGAACGGCTGCCACCCGAGCAGGTGGTCACCATCCTCAACGAGTACTACGGCCGCATGGTGGAGGTGGTGTTCCGCCATGGAGGGACGCTCGACAAGTTCATCGGGGACGCACTGATGGTGTACTTCGGCGCCCCGCTGCCGGATGCCCACCACGCCCGGAGCGCCACCCGCTGCGCGCTGGACATGGTGCGCGAATTGGAGGCCGTCAACGCCGAGCGCGCCGCCCGGGGCGAGGCCGGCCTGCGCATGGGCGTGGGCGTCCACACGGGGCCCGTGGTGCTGGGCAACATCGGGTCGCCGTTCCGGCGCCTGGAGTACACCGCCATCGGCGACACCGTGAACCTGGCCAACCGCATCGAGCGGCTGACCAAGGGCTTCGGGGTCCCGGTGCTCGTCTCCCAGGCGACCCGGGAGCAGGCCGGCGACGCCTTCCGGTGGGCCCCCGCCCCCGTGGCGCTCGTCCCCGGCAAGAGCCAGCCGGTGGTGACCTTCATCCCCGAGCCCGCCGAGGACGCCCCCATGATGGGTCCGGACGTGGCGGCCTGAACTCGCGCAACCCCTTGTGCCCAGGCAGGCAGGGGGTGGATCGCGACGCCGGGCTACTGGACCGCCTAAGTGGCCTACATGGTTGAGGGTTTACGTTGACGCCTCACGCGAACGGTCCTTATAAAGCCGCGGTTTCCTCTGTCGTAGATCGAGGCCCCCCTTGAGCATTTTCGCGTTGGACCGGGTCGCCGCCCAGTTTCCCGAGGCGGTCGCGGAGCGCTATGTCGACCGCGCTGGCGGAGCCTGGGCCGTCATCCATGCCGAGTGGCTGCCGAAGGTCGCCACCTTCCTGAAGATGGATCCCGAGCTGGACTTCAAGCTGTTCGGCTCCGCGGACGCCGTGGACCGCCTGCACCTGGCGGAGAGCGATCCGCGCTTCGAGGTCGTCTACTTCCTCTATTCGCTCAAGCGGAAGGAGCACGTGCGCCTGAAGGTGCGCGTGACGGAGACCCGCCCGGAAGTCCCCTCCCTCACGCCGCTGTACCGGGGCGCGAACTGGTGGGAGCGGCTGGTGTTCGACTTCTACGGCATCCGCTTCACGGACCACCCGGACCTGCGCCGCATCCTCCTGTACGACGAGTTCCAGGGCCACCCCCTGCGCAAGGACTACGCGCTGCGCGATCGCCAGCCGCTGATCCCCGAGCGCCCCATCAAGGACATCTTCCGCGGCCCCGGCACCAGCGGCGTCGCCTGATCGAGACCTCTCCATGGCCGACAGCCACAACACCGACGCGAAGAAGCCCCACAACCCCGACACCGATGGGTTCGCCCATGAGGAGTCGGAGCTGGAGTCGCACTTCCAGACGAAGAACATGGTCATCAACATGGGCCCCTCCCACCCGGCCACGCACGGCACCGTGCGGCTGAAGGTGGAGCTCGAGGGCGAGACCATCGTCAAGATCGACCCGGAGATCGGCTTCCTCCACCGCGGCTTCCAGAAGAGCTGTGAGAACGTCACCTGGACGCAGTGCCTGCCGTACACGGACCGGCTGAACTACCTGTCCGCGATGATGAACAACTTCGGGTTCCTCAACGCCGTGGAGAAGCTCATCGGCCTGGAGATCCCGGAGCGCGCCCAGTACATCCGCGTCATCGGCAGTGAGCTGCACCGGCTCACCGACCACCTGACGTGCGTGGGCGCCACCGGCCTGGAGATGGGCGGCTTCGCGCCGTTCCTCTACGGCATGGAGGCCCGCGAGCTGCTGCAGGACCGCGTCACGGAGCTGACCGGCGCGCGCCTCACCACCAGCTTCGGCCGCGTGGGTGGCATCAACCGCGACCTGCCCGAGGGCTGGTCGGAGAAGGTCCTCAAGTCGCTGGACCGCACCGAAGAGCTGCTCGTGGAGATGGACGGGCTGCTCACGCGCAACCGCATCTTCGTGGACCGCACCAAGGGCACCGGCATCATCACCGCCGAGGACGCCATCGACTACGGGTGGACGGGCCCGGCCCTTCGCGCGTGCGGCGTGGATCACGACCTGCGCAAGGTGCAGCCGTACTGGGTCTATGACCGCTTCGACTTCGAGGTGGTGGTGGGCGAGCACGGCGACAACTACGACCGCTACCTCGTGCGCCTGGAGGAGATGCGCCAGTCCATCCGCATCCTGCGCCAGGCCCTGGCCACCATCCCCCCCGGCCCCATCATCGTGGACGACTGGCGCATCGCGCTGCCGCCCAAGCCGGAGGTGTACGGCACCATCGAAGGCGTGATGGCGCACTTCAAGCTGGTGATGGAGGGCATCCAGGTGCCCCCCGGTGAAGTCTACGACGCCACCGAGGCCTCCAACGGCGAGCTCGGCTGGTACCTGGTGAGCGACGGCCGCGGCCGTCCGTACAAGGTCCACGTGCGCGCTCCGGGCTTCCCGGTGCTGTCGGCGCTGCCGCACATCATCCAGGGCAAGATGCTCGCGGACCTCGTTCCCACCTTTGACACCATCAACATGATCGGCGGCGAGGTCGAGCAGTGAGCGACAACGACACGAAGAAGCCTACCGGTGACGCGCAGACGCCCCCCAAGGGCGCGCCCACCGACACGCCCGCGGCCAAGGTCGGCCCGGAGCCGTCCAACCCGCCCGCCGGCGCGAAGCTGGACTCCCCGCCCGTGGCGCACAGCGGCCCCACCGGCACGCCTCCGCCCAAGCCGGCGGCGCCCGCCGGCGGCCCTCCGCCCAAGCCGCAGCCCAAGAACCCGGGCTTCGTGACGGCGGTCATCGACGGCCGGGAAGTCGTGGTGAAGCCGGGGACGAACATGATCGAGGCGGCCAAGACGGTCGGCTCGGAGATCCCCTACTACTGCTACCACCCGCGCCTCTCCATCGCGGCCAACTGCCGCATCTGCCTCATCGAGGCGTCCAACGCGCCCAAGCTCGTCCCCGCCTGCCAGACGCCCATGGCCGAGGGTCAGGTCATCAAGACCACGACCCCCAAGGTCAAGGAGCAGCAGCGCGCGGTGATGGAGTTCCTGCTGCTGAACCACCCGGTCGACTGCTCCATCTGCGACCAGGCCGGTGAGTGCAAGCTGCAGGACTACTACATGAAGTACAACTACAAGCCCTCGCGCCTGGAGGGCACCAAGGCCCTCAAGCACAAGCGCAAGGTGCTGGGGCCCCACGTGGTGCTGGACCAGGAGCGCTGCATCATCTGCACGCGCTGCGTCCGCTTCATGAATGAAATCCCGAAGGAGCCGCAGCTGGGCGTCTTCGGCCGCGGCAGCCACGAGCGCATCGACGTCTTCCCGGGCAACGAGCTGAACAGCAACTACTCGCTCAACACCGTGGACGTGTGCCCGGTGGGCGCGCTGCTCTCCCGCGACTTCCGCTTCAAGGCGCGCTCGTGGTTCCTGTCCGCCACGCCGTCCGTCTGCACGGGCTGCTCGCGCGGCTGCAACATCTACGGCGATTGGATGTCGCAGGACACGTACCGCTACCGCCCGCGTGAGAACGAGGCCATCAACAAGAGCTGGATGTGCGACCAGGGCCGCCTGTCGTACAAGGACCTGAACGTGGGCCGGGTGCTCACCGCCCGCGTGGGCCGCGGCATGCAGGCCCCTGGCACGGTGCAGCCGGCCGTCGGCCGCAAGGACGCCGCGCTCGGCGCGGTCAAGGCGCTCAAGCCGCTCGTGGGCTCCAAGCAGCTCGCGGTGCTGGCCTCGCCGGTCGCGTCCAACGAGGACCTGCTCGCGGGCCTGACGTTCGCGAAGACGGTGCTGGGCGTCACCCAGGTGTTCGTGGGCGGCCGGCCGCAGGGCAAGGCGGACCACTACCTGATGACGGCGGACAAGAACCCCAACCGTCAGGGCCTGGCGCTCATCGCCAAGGGCCTGGGGCTGTCGCTCAAGGGCTTCGAGGAGCTCACCCCCGCCATCAACGCGGGCCAGGTGAAGGCGCTCTACGCGGTGGGCACGGAAGTCCCCGTGGACGCGGCCACCTTCGCGGAAGCCGCCGCGAAGCTGGAGGTGTTCGTCGCCCAGGCGCAGAACGAGTCCCCGGTGACGGCGCAGGCCACGGTGCTGCTGCCCGCCGCCGCGCACATCGAGGACGAGGGCACGTTTACCCAGCAGGACGGCATCACCCAGCGCTTCCGCAAGGCGTACCCCTCCAAGGGGGACGCGGTGCCGCACTGGAAGTGGGCCACGGAGCTGACGCGCGAGCTGGGCGGTGAGGCCGCCGCTGCTTCCGCGCGCGACGTGTGGCGGGCGCTCTCGGGCAAGGTGTCCGAGTTCGCCGAGTTCAACTGGGACAAGGCCTCTCCGCCGGACCGGGAGAAGCCGGGCATCAATCCGCTGCCGTCGGGAGCCGACGGCCGTCCGCCGGGCTACCGCGAGTTCGGCGCGCCGCGCGTGAGGGGCATCTGACCATGAGCCGCATCCTGACCATGCTGTTCGCCATGGCCTTCATCATCTTCGCCATCGCTGGCGGAGTGGCCTCGGCGTATCTGGTGGGCTACCTGGCGGAGGAGTACCTCTTCGAGGGTGCCAGCCGCCTGACGAACATCCTCTTCCTGATGCTCGTCTTCGTGATGATCACCGCGACGCTGCTCACGCTGGCGGAGCGCAAGTGGTCCGCGTTCATGCAGGACCGCGTGGGCCCCAACCGCGCGCGCCTGGCCATCCCGGGCCTGTCCAACCGCTCCCTGGGCGGCATCCCGCACATCATCACCGACGTGCTGAAGATGCTGACCAAGGAGGACTTCGTCCCCGGTACGGCGAACAAGTTCCTGTTCAACCTGGGCCCCATCCTCGCCTTCGCGCCGGTGTTCGCGCTGTTCGCGGTGGTGCCGGCCGGGCCCACGGTGAACGTGTTCGGCAAGACGGTGGACATGGTCGTCGCCACGCCGGACTTCGGCATGCTGTACCTGCTCGCCATCGCGTCGCTCGCCGTGTACGGCACGTCGCTGGCCGGCTGGTCCTCCAACAACAAGTTCGCGCTGCTGGGCGGCGTGCGCGCCTCCGCGCAGATGATCTCCTACGAAGTGGCGCTGGGCCTGTCGCTCGTGGGCCTGTTCCTGGCCTTCTCCTCCGTGCAGCTGCCCGTGCTGGTGGGTGACGTGGGCAACGCGCTCGTGTCCGGCACCGGCCAGGCGCAGTACCTGTGGCGCACGGACGGCGGCTTCGACCTGGGCCTGCCGGCGTGGGGCATCTTCATCCAGCCCCTGGGCTTCATCGCCTTCTTCGTGGCGTCCTTCGCGGAGACCAAGCGCGCCCCGTTCGACGCTCCGGAAGGCGAGTCCGAAATCATCGGCTACTTCGTGGAGTACTCCGGCATGAAGTTCGGCATGTTCATGATCTCCGAGTTCGTGGAGGTCGTGGTGCTGGCCGGCGTGACGGCGTCGCTCTTCTTCGGCGGGCACCACCTGCCCTTCGGCGGCGAGTGGCTGGCGGCGCAGCCCTTCTTCCAGGAGCACGGCTGGGTGTACGGCACGCTGCTGGGCACGGTGTTCTGGATCAAGGTCATCCTGCTCATCTGGGTGCAGCTCGTGATTCGCTGGACCTTCCCGCGCTTCCGCTACGACCAGATCCAGAACCTGGGCTGGAAGATCCTCCTGCCCGCGGGCCTGGCCAACGTGTTCATCAGCGGCGCGCTGGTGCTGTGGGATCCGTCCCTGCGCGCGCTGGGCGTGGTGGGCCTGCTGGAGATCGGCTTCGTGGTCGCCCTGACCATGACCACGGGTGCCAAGGCGGCGGGCGCGCACGACACGGCGCACGGCCATGGGCACGACGCGCACGGCCACGGACACGACGCGCACGGCCTGCCCGCGCACGCGGCGGACCCCCACTCCCATTCCCCGGCGGGCGCGCACTAGCGCGGTCCGGAAGCGAGACTCGACACCATGGCGTTCAATGCTTCCCAGGATCCGCGCACGGACCTCCGTGAGCGGATGTACATCCCGGAGCTGCTGCGCGGTCTGGCCATCACGACCAAGCACTTCTTCCGCAACATGTTCGGCACGCGCGACCCCAACCCCCAGGTGGTGGACCGCACGGGCATGAACCTGATGACCACGGTGGAGTACCCGGAAGAGAAGCCCATCTATCCGGAGGGCTACCGCGGTCTGCACCGGCTGGTGCCGCGCGAGGACGGCAAGCCGCGCTGCGTGGCCTGCTACATGTGCGCGACCATCTGCCCCGCGCAGTGCATCTACATCGAGGCGGGTGAGTACGAGCGCGAGGCCACCGACTCCGAGTCGGCGGTCATCGAGAAGTACCCCACCCAGTTCGTCATCGACGAGCTGCGCTGCATCGTGTGTGGCCTGTGCGTGGAGGCGTGCCCGAAGGACGCCATCCGCATGGACACCTACATGCACACGCCGTCCGAGTACAACCGGCAGAACTTCGTCTACGACATCCCGAAGCTGCTCAAGGGCCCGGCCGTGTCGCACCCGTCCGACCCCTGGAACAAGCGTGAGAGCTCCACGGAGCCGCACCACGTCCACAAGGAAGCGCACACGCGCATCGGCGAGGGACACGAAGGCCACGACGCCCACGGCCACGCCAAGCAGCTGGGCGCGGGCCACGGCCACGCCAAGGCGGGCGCCGGGCACGCGGTGGTGACGCAGCAGGGTCCCATCCAGGTGACGAAGTTCATCAAGTAGTCCCGTTCCGCGCCGCGGGGGCGGGATTCACCGCCCCTTCGCACGCAAGCCCGGCCCGCCTCTTCCCGCCGTCAGGGGAAGAGCGGGCCGAAGCCTTTTCTGGGGGCATGTGGTGATGCTGCAGCTCTTCAATGCGCATGGTGCCGGCCTGGCACGGGGAGCCCCGCCGTGAAGCGCTACCGGATGTCGGTGTGCAAGGGCTCCAGCTGCCGCGAGGCCGGCTCGGACGCGGTGCACGTGGCGGCGCGCGAGGCGCTGGCGGACAAGGGCCTGCAGTCCCGGTGCGAGCTGTACCGCGGCGGCTGCTACGGCTTCTGCCACATGGGGCCCAACGTGGTGGTGCGCGAGGACACGGGCAGGAAGCGCGACCCGCTGTCCCCGGAGGACTACCAGCTCATGGGGTGGCCCGGAGAGGTGTACTACTCCGGGATGACGGCGGAGAAGATGCGCCGGGTGGTGGCCGAGCACATCCAGGACGACGCGCCCGTGCGCGAGCTGTTCGGCCAGCCGGACTCCGGCGACGACGACTGATACTCCTGAGGTGCTCCGTGCTCCGCGCAGCCCTGTCTGCCCTCCTCCTGTCAGGCCTCGGGGGCCTGTTGGTGTTCGGTGCCTGTTCGCGCCCCGTGGTGCCCGCGCCCCCGCGAGTGCTGGGCGCGCATGCGGACGCGGACAGCCCTCGCGTCGTGGGAGCGGCGCTCGTCCGGGACGGTGACTCCCGCGACGAGCTGCTGCGGCGCCATCCGCGTGTCGAGCCCGACGCGGCGCTGACGGCCACCCTGGCGGCCATCCTCGCGGACTCCGGGCAGCGCCTGCGCTGGAGCGCCGCGCCCGTGGAGGACCTGACGTGTGACAACGGCGACGTGCGCTTCCGGATCCAGGTGCGAGCACCGCCCGGGTGCTCGGAGCGCGCGTGTCCCGTGCTCGCCTTCTATACGACGGGCTGTCCCCGGCCGGGCTATCACTGGCGCCCGGAGTTCTTCCTCCGCGCGGGCTTCATCTACGCGGAGCCCGCGGTGCGGGGCACCGCCTGCACTGAAGCGTGGGCCCGCGCGGACAACGGGCCGCTGCGCGTGGAGGCCGCCACGGACCTGGAGGCCGCCAGCCGCTGCCTGCGCCAGCGCTTCACCCGCGATGGCGTGGTTCCCAGGCTGGGCATCCTCGGGTGGAGCTACGGGGGCAACCAGACGCTGGTGGGCATGACGCGCTTCGCGGGCAGCTACGACGCGGGCTTCGCCCTGGCCGCCAAGACGGACCTGGCGTCATTCCTCTCCCAGGCCACGCCGGAAGTGCGCCGCGCCCGGGCCTCGGAATACGGCGATTTGGAGAAGGACGCGGAGCAGCTCCGCGCCATCTCGCCCGTGACCTATGTGGACCGGGTGGAGGCGCCCATCGCCCTGAAGCTGGGGGCGAGGGACCCGAAGGTGTCACTGTCGGACGCGGACGTCTTCGTGCGCGCGCTCCGGGCCCGGGGCCAGGACGCGTCGCTGATGATCATCCCCGAGCACGCGCACCTCACGGAGCGCCCGGAGGAGATTGCGTTCGAGCACGCCCACCTCCTCCAGTTCTTCACCTCGCGCTTCGGCATGCCCCTCCGGGTCGAGACGCGGCCTTGAAGGGCTCGGCCAGGGCTAGCGCGAGTCCGTGGCGCGCCGGCCCCAGCGGATGACGCCGTCCCAGTCCGCGGGCGGCGGCGTCTGGATGAGGCGCTGGCAGCGCTGGACGTAGACGCGGGCCACGGTATCGCCGTGCTCCACGGTGCAGCGGCGGAACAGCTCCTGGGCCACCAGGAAGTCGCGCCCGTAGTAGGCGATGAGGGCCTTCTCGTAGAGGGCCATGCCCGCCTGCTTCTCCGGGGAGAACTCGCCCCGGCGGCCCAGCAATTCGTGCACGCGCACGGGCTGGGGCCTGTCCTTCAGGAGCACGCGGTCCACCTCCCGGAAGACGTAGGCGTCGCTGGCCAGCTGCGCGGTGGCCTGCCCCACCAGCACCTGGGTGCCGTACTCCTTGTTGGCCGCTTCCAGCCGGCCGGCCAGGCTCACCGCTTCACCCATGACGGTGTAGTGGGACTTGAGCTCGCTGCCCATGTCGCCCACCAGCAGGTCGCCCGTGTCGATGCCGGCCTTCACCGACAGCCGGTGGCCGAACTGCTTCTCCCAGAGGGGCTGCTTCTGCGCGAGCGCCGCCTGGAGCTTCAGCGCGGCCTCGCAGGCCAGGTGCGCGTGGCGGTCCGTGCGCACGGGCGCGCCCCAGAAGGCCATCACCGAGTCGCCGATGTACTTGTCCACCTGCCCCACCGTGGCGCGCACCACGGCGGTCATCTCCGTGAGGAAGGTGTTGAGCAGCGGCACCAGCTGCTCTGGCGGCAGCGCCTGCGACAGGCGGGTGAAGCCCTCGATGTCGCAGAGGTACACCGTCATCTGCCGGCGCTCCGGCTTCATCAGGCTCACGTCGCGCGCCACCAGCCGCGCCACCTCCGGGCTCACGTAGCGGCCCAGGGCGCTGTGGACGAACTCGCGCACGTCCTGTTCGGTGCGGAAGGCGTAGAGGGTCGTCACCAGGAACGCGAGCCCGCCGGACCACAGCGGGCCGGCCACGGCGATCCACAGCTTGTCATGGACGAAGACGTACCCCGCCGCGCCCACGTAG
>NZ_RAWK01000312.1 GCF_003612165.1 Corallococcus aberystwythensis
CTTGGGGGCCTTGCCTTCGACGGGGGACGCAGGGGGCGTGGGGCCGCCGGCGCCGGGCTTGAAGGCCTCCTCGACGGTGGTCTCCACGCGGCGCACGGCGGTCTCAATCTTCTCCGCGGCCGTCTTGGTGGTGACGGTGGCCCAGGTGCGCAGCTGCACGAGGCCTTCCTTCACCTTGGCCTGCTTCTCCGGGTCCTTCACCTCCTTGAGGAGGCGCTCGGCCTCGCCGCGGAGGTCGTCCGTGGTGCGCTTGAGGTCCTCGCCGGTGCGCTTGAGGAAATCCATCAACTGCCTGTCCCACTTCTCGGCCATGACGCGTCTCCTCCGTCTGCTCGAAGCCATCCAACTGTACGTGCGGACCGGGCGCAAAGCCTTCCGCGCTGTCCGTGAAGGACGGCGAAGTGCGCCATCGATTGCCGTGTGGCAGTGCGTCAGGCGCTCCGCCGGGGTGCAAGTAGGGGGGGCTCGCGACAGTCGGATGGCAGACACGTTAAGGTGCGTGCCCTCTTCCGGGGAGGCCGCGTTGGGGCGGGCCCGGTGCTGGAGCGTTCCTTTATGTCGTCCCGGTCCCTCCGAGCGCTCGCGTCGCTCGTCCTCGTCACCTCCCTCGTCACGTTGGCTGCCTGTGGTTCGGAGGAGCCAGGGTCCACGGGGCCGGTGCTGCCGCAGGTGGCGCTGCCGGCGGCCACGGTGGGCGCGCCCTTCGAGAAGGTATTCACGGCGACGGGCGGCACGGCGCCGCTGACGTACTCGGTGGACCAGGTGCCGCCGGGCTTCTCCTTCTATGGAGACAGCGGGCGGCTGGTGGGCCCCGCGACGGCGGACGGCGAGTGGACGATGACCGTCGTGGTCCGCGACGCGAAGGGCGCCCAGCACACGCGAGGCTATGCGTTGCGCGTGTGGCCCGCGCCCGTCATCACCACGGCGTCGCCGCTGCTGGGCACGACCGAGGGCCACGCCTACACCTTCACCTTCAGCGCCACGGGCGGGACGCCGCCGCTGACCTGGTCGCAGGCGGACGGGGCGATTCCGCCGGGCCTGGACCTGACGGAGGACGGGGTGCTGACCGGCACGCCGCAGGGTCCGGGGCTGTATGAGTTCACGCTGCGGGTGGAGGACGCCAATGGCGCGCACGCGGAGGCGGTCATCCAGCTGCCCGTGAAGACGTCGTCCGGGGATCTGCCCGACGGGGGTCCCATCACGGACGGCGGGACGAAGACGGATGGCGGCACGACGACGGACGGCGGCACGACGACGGACGGCGGCACGACGACGGCGACCCTGAAGGTGGGCAACTGGAACATCGAGTGGTTCGGCGACGCGACGGCGGGCAACGGCCCGAGCGACGAGGCGCTGCAGATGGCCAACGTGACGGCGGTCATCGCGGACGCGGGGCCGGACGTGCTGGGCGTGGCGGAGATCGTCGGCGAGGCCGCGTTCAACTCGCTGACGGCAGGGCTCCCCGGCTACAGCGGCCTGCTCGCCAGTGGCTACTACTACGGCCCGGCGGACCAGAAGGTGGGCCTGCTCTACAAGACGGACGCGGTGGAGCTGGTGAGCGCGAACGTCGTGCTGACGGAGTGCGCGCAGGACTTCGCCTACCGGCCGCCCCTGCGCGTGGACCTCAAGGTGATCCGCAGCGCCTCGAAGGTGGATCTGACGGTGATGGTGCTGCACATGAAGGCGTACGCGGACTCGCCTTCCTATGCGCGGCGTCAGGGCGCGGCGGCGTGCCTCAAGGACTACATGGACACGTCCCTGCCGACGCAGAACGTGATGGTGCTGGGCGACTGGAACGACGACGTGGACGAGTCCATCTATTACCTGCCGGCTCAGTATCCCGACCCCGCGAAACCTGCCCCGTCGCCCTACGCGAACCTGGTGAACGACCCCGCGCGCTACAAGTTCCTCACCCAGCCGCTGTCGGAGTCCGGGGAGCGCTCGACGGTGAGCAACAGCCAGTTCATCGACCATCAGCTGGTGACGAACGAACTGGCGAAGTACTACGTGGCGCCCACGAAGGTGATCAAGCCGGGCGTCGCCAACTACAAGAACACCACGTCGGACCACTACCCCATCTTCAGCCAGTTCAACTTCGGGACGGTCGCGCAGGCGCGCAGCGTGAAGCTCACCGCGCCCAACGGCGGTGAGACGCTGCAGGCGGGCCAGACGTTCAACATCACCTGGACGTCGAGCAGCGTGTCGCAGGTGGACATCACGTACACGCTGGACGGAACGGTGTGGCGCTCGGTGGCGGCAGGCGTGGCGGCGGCCGGTGGCCGCTACACGTGGACGGTTCCGAACGAGTCCTCCACGGCCGCGCGAGTGCGCGTGGTGGACTCGACGCGCGCGGACGTGTCGGACGTGAGCGATGGGGTGTTCACGCTGACGCGGCCGACGCAGCAGGTTTTCATCAACGAGTACCTGCCGCAGCCCGACCCGCCCGCCACGGGTGGGACGACGCCGGACTACGACCAGCAGTTCGTGGAGATCTACAACGCGGGCCCGGGGTCGGTGGACCTGAGCGGCTGGAAGATCCACGACGCGAAGTCGTACTCGGGCGTGGAGGCGGCGCGGCACACGTTCGTGTCCGGCACGGTGTTGCCGGCGGGCAAGGCGTACGTGGTGTACTCGGGGGTGTCCGCGGTGCCGGTGGGGGCGCAGTACGCGACGTACGCCAACAACAACGGCTACGGGTTGCGGTTCGACCGCGGCCTCAACCAGAGTGGCGCGGGCGACGCGGTGTACCTGGTGCGCGCGGACGGCACGGTGCAGGACAGCCATTCGTACCTGACGGCCGACGTCTTCGTGTACCAGGGCTATTCGTTCAACCGTTCCCCGGACACGAGCGCCACGGGGTCCTGGGGCCTCTGCTACAACGTGGGCGGCAACCTCTACCTGTCGACCCCGGGCCGCCGGGCGAACGGCAGCGCGTTCTGAGCGGTTGCAGGATGCGTGTCTGGAGTCAGGTGGGGAGGAGCGTCACGGCCGTGGCGCTCTGCGTGTGGCTCGCGGCCTGTGGAGCGACGCGCGCGGCGGTGGCTCCGCCGTCGCCGGAGGAGCTTCCCCGCCAGGTGCTGCTCCTGCGGGAGGCTCCGGATGGGAGCTTCACCCAGGAGTGGCGGCCCGCCGGGGACTTCGACCTCGCCCGCTACGTGAAGGCTCCCGAGGGCCGGCGCATCGTGCGGACCGCGCGCTCCGTGCGAGACTGTGATGCGGAACATCTTGAGTGCATGAGGCAGTGCAAGAGTCGCCCAGTCCCCAAGGGGTTCGGCCATGTCCGCGTTCCACGCGGCGATGGTGGCAAGGAAGCCTATTGCAACGAGCAGTGTCTGCCGCCCTATCAGGACTGCATCAAGCTAGAGCAGCTCCAGCCCCAGAAAGTAACCTCGCTGGAAGCGTTGTCGGATTGGGCAAGCCGACACCGTAAGTCCCTTCTGGTTGGCGCTGTCGTCGTCGTCGCGGGGGTTGCCTTCGTTGTTGTCTCCGCGGGTGCGGGACTGGTTGTACTGGCTCCCGCATTGCTCATGGCAACCGAAGGTGCGTCCGAACTGCCACTGGCGGAGACCGTGCCGTGACCAATCCATTCGACCAGTTGGAAGTACTCGGGCGGATCCTGCTCGACGACGCACCGACGACGCCCGGCAGTGAGGAGGCGATCCGCGTCGCCGCGAATGCCATCCAATTCATCTGTGCGACCGGCCAGGACCAGGCATTCGAGGAGTACGTCCAGAGTCTCCATGCCGCCGCCCCGCCCCTTGTCATCGGCCGGTTCGCCACGAAGGCAGAGGCAGAGGCGGCCATGGCCGCTCGGAGGTGGCCGGTCCGCGTCGCCGCCGTGCTGATCGGGGACGACTACCATACCGCCATGTTCGTTCCGTCCACCGGAAGAACCCACCTGGTCCGGGCAGAAACGTTGGGCTTCTACCTCCAGGCCATGGCGGATGAACAACTCAAGCCCTCGGGCTTGTCCTTCGCCACGAAGGCGGAGGCGGAGGCGTGGATGCACCAGCAGCCCACGCCGCCCCAACAGGTGGTCATCGACATCGCGGGGGCGCCGTATCTGGCGGCCTACCACCACCGCATCGACTACCGCGTCCTCTATCCCCTCCCCGCCCCCACGTCTCCTTCGCCGGAGACGTGAGCGCGCGAGGAACGCGGACTACAGCCGGAACTGCACGCGCACGCCCGGCTGGATCCAGACGTGGATCTGCTTCTCGTCGCTGGAGAGGTCGTCGCTGAGCTCCGCGGCGTTGCCCAAGCGGATCGTGGCCTTGTTGTACTGCCCCACGGACGCGGAGATGTAGGGCCCCACCGCGATGGAGCGGGTGAGCTGGAGGTCCACGCCGAAGTGGGCGTGGCCCAGGTCATAGCCCTCGAGCTTGAACCAGGAGTTCCCCGCCCCTTCGCCCACTTCCAGCGAGCCGATCTCATAGCCCACGCCCACGCCCACCCAGGGCGAGACGAAGCCGTCCGGCCGGAAGTGGTAGTCCAGGTCGATGCCGAAGCGCAGGACCTTGGCCTTGCAGTCCGCGCCGTCCGAGCACTCGTCACCGGGACCGGAGCCGATGCCGTACTGGAAATAGGCTCCCAGCGAGAGCCGCCGGTTGAAGAAGTAGGAGACGTCCACCTGCGGCGCCACGGTGCTGCCGAACGTGTCCTTCAGCGAGAGGTCCGTGCCGGCGTCGCCCGCCGGAATGCCAAAGGCGCCACGCACGCCCAGCGCGAGCCCGGAGTTCGAGGGTTCCTGCGCCGCCGCCGGCAACGCGCCCAGGCAGGAGGTCAGCGCCAGCGATGCGATGAAGTGTCGAGCAGTCATGTCGTCCAGGGTGAAGGGGCCGTCACGCGACGGCCGTGGGAGTTGATGGCGCCACGTTCTGCAAGCCCGTGGCCAGGGCCTGCCCTGATGCGGGCGCCCTGGGTTCGTACTCGGAGGACCCTGGGAATGGCCCTGGAGCGCGACAGGAATGTCAGCCCTCTGATTCGGACACCGGCGTCACACGCCGTGCGAGAGTCACGGCCCGAGCCATGACCTCCGCCCTCCTGACCGAAGACTCCGACATCCTCCGCTGGCTGCACGCTGAACGCGGAGCCCGTGGGTTGGCGCGCATCGAGCTGTCCGCGTCGTTGAAGCACGAAGGGACGCTCCATGATGACACGTTGATCTTCACGGCGCCGGATGGAGCGCTGACCTTCGGTTCGCTGCCGGAGGCACCGCGCGCCCAGGTCCGGGAGCGGATGCAGCGGTATCACGCGTCGGCGCCCGGGTTGGGAGACATCGGGCTGTCCATCGTCTGCGAGGCGGAGGGTCCACCGCGCATCCGGTGGAGGGATGAGGCACGGCGGCAGCAGGACGCGAAGGAGCAGGCCCGCGCGGAGGCCCACTTCGACGCACGGCCCTACGGACGCGCGCTGGCGCAGCGGGTGGCGGAGCTGCTGGACGCGGGGGCGGACCTGTCCATCGTCCTGGATCCGCGCGAAGGCGTGTCCCGCGCGCTGTGGAGGTCCGCGGATGGCACGTACGCGCAGGGCCTCCGGTACATCCAGGGGGACTCGCAGGCGAAGCAGACCTTCGCGTCGCGGGAGGCGTTCATGCGCTGGCTCGCGGAACAGAGCGACGAGTCCCTGGCGAAGGCGGAGCACCCTGACGACCCTCGCATGTGGGGGCTTGGGACGTTCAACCGCACGTACTTCGCGCGGAAGACGGGGCGGCGGTCGTAGGGCGCCCGCCCGCGACTTTCGAGTAGGGCTTTCCCCTCAGAACCCTTGAGGTAGGCTGGGTTTTCCTTTCTCCGGCCGATGCATCCAGGTCTCCCAGGCCCGTGGACGCCCATGCGTGTCAGCCCTATCTGTTAGGTTTGAAGGATGGAGGTGACCCGTGATGTCGCTGTCCACTTCGGTCATGCCCCTGGTGCTGACGGTCCTGATGGGCACCACGGCGGTGGCGCAGTCCCGGACTCCCGTGATGCGGGAGCGCAAGGCCCGGCAACTCACCCTGCGCGCGGAGGAGCCTCCGGTGCTGATTGCGCTGCATGTCGCCGCCCATGAGGTGACCACCGTCACCTTCGATGCGCCCATCGTTCCGGAGTCCGTGGACCGGAGCGTGCTCGCGCCGTTCTTCTCTCGCGTGGCGGTGCATGAAGACGTCCTCGTGCTCAAGGCGTCCATGGACATCCCCGCCGGCAAGGAGCCGGTGCTCACCGTGCGCTTCGCTGGAGCCGGTGCTCCCACGCAGGTGGGCTTCGTGCTCACGACCGTGGAGGCGGAGGTGGATTCGCAGGTGGAGGTGCTCCGGCAGGGACGCACCGCGCAGGATTTGGGGAAGGAGCTCGCGGACCTGCGGGCCCGGTGCGCTGTCACCGAGGCGGGACTCGCGCCGCTGCGTGCGCAGTGCGCGCTCAGTGGGCTGGGTGGCGCGGTGTTGACGGGGGCAATCACTCGAAAAGGTGTCGCGGTGGATTACCTCGGGGAGCCTTCCGCGAGCCCGGGCATGCGCGCCACGAGCCCCCATGTGCTCTACCGCACGGAGAACGCACGTGCCCTGTCGACCTCGCTGTTCAACGTCGTGGGGAGCGCCCCTTGGATACCGGGCTTCGCTCGGATGACACCACGCGGGCCCAACGCACTGCCCGCCCGTGAGCTCCCTCTGCTCATGCAGGTGAAGCAGCTCGCGCCTGGGGAGCGAGCCACCGTGGTGGTGGAGTGGAACGCGCTTCCGGACCTGCCTCCGGGGACGCACTTCACCTTGGAGCTGCTGGACGCGAAGGGCGAACGCGGCGTCCGCTGGGAAGAGGTGGCGCCATGAGCCCGCACGAGGCAACGCCCGGCGAGTCTCAACATCCAGCATCCACCCAGCCCGCTCAGAAGCCCCATGGCCCTGCCCGGCCTGCCTTGCTGCTGATGGCGGATGCACTTCCTCCGGGCACCCCCATCGGTCCCTGGCGCGTCCTCCGTCGAGTGGCGTCAGGCGGGTACGGCACGGTCTACGTCGTTCATGCGAAGCACCGTCCTCGCGGCAGGCGGTACGCCCTGAAGCTGGCCCGCCAACCCGACAGTCCCTGGTTCTCACGCGAAGCAGAGGTGCTGTCCCTCTTGCGGCATCCAGGCGTGCCTCGCTTCGTGGAGGCCGGAGCATGGCGGCCGGGTTCCGGGAGCCATCCGTTCCTGGTCATGGAGCACGTGGCCGGCGAGTCGCTTTATGAGTGGGCCCGCGCGCGCAACCCCACGGCCCGCGAGGTGGGCGCATTGCTCATCCAAGCCGTGGAAGTCCTGGCCTTCGCGCACCAGCACGGGGTCCTGCATCGCGACGTCAAAGGCGACAACCTCCGCGTCCAGCCCGGTGGACGGCTGACCCTGCTGGATTGGGGGGCGGGCTGGCATCCCGAAGCGAAACCCCTGACCGGAACAGGTCAGCTGCCTCCTGGCACGGCTCACTACTTGAGTCCCCAGCTGCACCGCTGGCGGATGGCAGCGCCGTCGCGGGAGTGCCCTCGCTACGGCGTCGCGGATGAGCTGTACGCATTGGGAGTCACCTTCCACCGACTGCTGACCGACAGCTATCCAGCGCTCACGTTGGAAGGAGAAGAACCCGCGCGCGCATGGCCCAACCCGCGGGTGCCGGATGCGCTGGCGTCACACGTCGTCCGGCTGCTCGCGTTCGCGCCCGAAGCACGACCTGCCAGCGCATCCGCCCTGGCCTCCGAACTGCATCAGGTCCTGCCCCATGCGGATGCAACCTGGGACCTGCCCCTGTTCGACTGGGCCACACCGCCCTCTGATTCTTCACGCACGACAGAGGAGGCGCCCGGGATGGAAGGGCCGGTGGCTCCGGGTCAGGAGGTGCCGCTCCAGCACGCACGTCTCCAGCGCCCGGACCGGATCCAGCGCCTTCGTGAAGCCCGCGAGCTGCGTCGCCGGGTTCCCCGACATGTCGCCCGGATGGAGGCCCAGGACATCCTCGCCGCGAGCACGGTGCGCCGCCGACAGACGCTGCGAGCCCTGTGGCGTCACGGGGCCGTGGGCTTCACATGCGTGGTGTCCATGGTGTGTCTGGGCTGGAGCCTGGGACTCTTTTCAAGGCCCGGCATGGATGCGTCCGCGTCCCCTTCCATGCCTCCCGTGGCGCGGGCGCCTGGGCCCGACCAAGCTGCCGCGTCCGGAGCGGCCCCTCCTTCCCCCGCGCCGCTTCGGCAGGAGAAGGACGCCATGAGCATTCCCTTGAAGCAGGATCCACCTGTCCGCGGCCGTTCGCTTTCACGCGGCTGCACGTGGGTTGCCGGTGCGGCGACAACCCTCATCGCATGCTCGGGTGCTCAGGTGGTGCCCAAGCCCCAGCGGTGTCCCACGGAAGCGCTGGAGGCGATGAAGGCGTTGAAGCTGCGGCGGGATGCGAAGGTGACCGTCACGGTCGACATCCGCTATCCCGACCGCCTGGATGCCGCCGCCGACATGCTCGCCGTGCACGACGGAGACATCATCAGCGTCCAGGAGGAAGAATACGGCGGGCTTCCGAAGGGCACCCTGCTCTACGGACGGCTGTGGACAGGGGGAGAACGGGTCATGGGCCGCTACACGCGAGCGGAGACGCCTGACGGCCGTACCTACCCGGTCTGCTTCGTCCTCGGGAACGACGATGGCTTCTGGCCGCTGGAGTCGGGCTCCAAGCCCGGTGCCGCCCTGCTTCCCCGGACCGCGGGCTACACCGTGGTGGACGCGTTCCCGTAGCGCCCCTCAACGTGGGTCGCGCAGCAGGCTTGTCAGGGCGATGTAGAGCTCCAGCCCCCTGAAGTACCACAGCGCCAGGACCGCGCTCCCCAGCACGAGCCCCCCGAACGCCAGCCCGGCGCGGCCGACGGGGGGCCGTGCCTTGCCCTCCACGACGAGCCGGAGCGCCCACGCGCCACAGAAGACGGCGAGCGGCGCGAACAGGGGCGTGATCAGCGCGGCCAGGCCGTAGCGCCACGCATGGTGCGCCATGGGGTTGTCCTGCTGCCGTGCCCGATAACGCTCCAGTGCCGGACGCGGGACGTCTCGCTGGAAGAAGAGCTGGTTGCGCGCGCTGCGGTGGGCGAAGAGCGCGCAGCCTGTGAAGAAGAGGAAGGCCATCAACAGCAGGGGCCTCGCGTCTTCGCTCCACTTCACCCAACCGATGAGCGTCAGCACCGCCAGGGTGATGAGCAGCGCATGCCGCGCCCAGGGCCGGCCCATGTAGAAGCCCGCGGCCACGCCCGTCACACCCAGGAGCACCGCCGAAAGGGGGATGACCCCGGCGTTGTTGGACCGCGCCACGGCTCCCAGGATCCATGACGCCGAGATGAGGTCCACGGCCGCGGTGAGCAGCGCCACCGCCTCGGCCCACCCGTCGCGCTTTCCCAAGTGGGTGAGGCGGAACAACTCCAGTGCGTCCGCTTCCGGAGGACGGGAGGCATTCGCCTCGCTGTCGTTCTGCGGAAGCTCAGGAGAAGGCACGACCTGGGACATGGTCGTGGGAGCGTACGGCAAGTTCCCACATTCCAGAGTCCCCGGAGCCAAGGCGGTGCGGGCCGCGAACCTCCCCGACGCTCGATGCAGGATTCGAACCCGTGGCCGCTGGCTCTGAAAGCCAGCGCCCGGGCTCAAGAAAACGCGCGCCGTGCGTGTGGCGACGACCTGAATTTCGGGGTCATTTCGTATCTCATTTCCAGAAGGGGCCCGGCCGGGCCCCTCGGATGGAGCCTTCCGCGTGCTGCCAGGAACCGAGCGGTCAGTCTTGGAGGCCTTCCGCCGGGGTGACACCGCCGTGCTCACCCAGGTCTACCGGACCTATTCGCCCGAAGTGCTGCGCTACCTGTCCCGGCGCTTCTCCGTCCATTCGGAGACGGGCATGCGCTCCGTCGCGCTCACGCCCCTGGACCTGGACGCCGCCCACCAGGAGACCTTCGTCCGCGCCTTCCGCCCGAACATGCGCCAGGCCTACGACGGCGTGCGCCCCTACCTGGGCTTCCTGCTCACCGTCGCGCGCTCCACCGCCATCGACCTGATGCGCGCCTCCGGCCGCGTGGCCCGGGAGGCCATCCCCCTGGATGACGCGCCGGAGCTCACGCACGCCTCCACCGAGGCCAAGAGCCCGGAGGAAGAGGCCCTGGGCGCCGAGGTCCGCACGCTCGTGCGCCGCTTCCTGGAGGCCCTGCCCGCCGAGGGGCGCGCCCTGGCCCAGCTGCGATTCATGGACGGCCTGTCCCAGGAGTCCGCCGCCGACCAGCTCAAGCTCACCCGCGGCGAGGTGCGGGTGCGCGAGCGCCGCCTGCGGTTGCAGTTCACCGAGCACCTGAAGGACTCGGGCTGGTTGGACAGTGACGTCGCACCGGGACGCCTGCAGCTGGGCGCCCTCCTGGCCACCCTGGCCCTGCTGTGCGCCATCCCATTCGGGAGCCTCCCATGAAGTGGTACGAACGACATGTGGACGCGGGACTGACGCGCTGGTCCCTGGGGGAGCTGTCCGCCCCCGAATCCTCGCGGCTCCTGCGCCACGCCCACGCCTGCACCCGCTGCGGCACCCGCTATGACAAGTGGGCCCGCGCCCACCGCGTCTTCGAGTCCGGCGGGACGGACACCCCCACCTCCATGGAGCTGGAGGCGCTCACCGCCGCGGGGCTGGAGGCCGCCCTCACCGCCGCCGCGCCCCCGGACGCCGCCCCGTCC
>NZ_RAWK01000313.1 GCF_003612165.1 Corallococcus aberystwythensis
GGCGTCGGCAGCGTCAGATATGTAAAAGAGACAGCCCATGGCCTTCACCCTCCCGCGTCCCCGGCATCCGCTGGCAGCAGCCCCTGGCTCGGGGGCACGAGGACGGTCTGGACTCCGCCATCCGGCAGCATCACGCCTCGCAGGTCGTCATCCGCGTCCACGCCGTCGACGACGCGCCGGAGGATGCGGCCATCCGGGCGGAGGGCGTACTTCGCGCTGGAGTCGAGCGCCGGGAATCGCCGTCCACACGCCGCGGGGTTCTCCTCCACGTAGACAAAGAGGAGGCCGTCCTGACGGAGGACCGTGTACGTGTAGGACTCCGGCCGACTGTCACAGGACGCCGCCGCGCTCCCCAGCGGGAACAGGTCGCGCGAGACGAGGGTCAACGCGCGCAGGGTTTCGCCATCGAGGACGACCGGCGCACCCGCCTGGATGACGCCCGCATCGGATGCGACCGGGAAACGGACGGTCCGGTCTTCAAGCACTGGCGCAGACAGAGGCTCGGGCCTGCGGGCACAGCCCAACAGACCCAGCACCAACGCGACCGTCCTCACAGACATGATCCGTCCTCGCATACGGCCTTCCTACAGCGCATCCAGCCGATAGGTGCGCTCATCAAGCCAGGTGACGGTGCCATGGGACTCCTGCTTCCACCGGCCGCCAGTGTGCGTCCAGAGCATCATCTCCCGGGTGGCGGGAACGTACTGGTAGAAGCCATCGCACGTGGGCGCGCTCGCGTCTCGCGACCGCGAGAAGAACGCGACGATGGAGAGACGGACGCGGCCCTCCCGGGTCAGGACCTCCCAGTCGTGGACGGTGGCCATCGACTCGATGAAGCGCAGGTCCCGGGCGGAGAGGCGCGTTCCGAACGGATGATTGTGCAGCGCGAAGATCTGCTTGAGGGTGCCGGGCGCGTAGCGGGAGTCATCCACGAACGGAGGCAACGAACAGCTCCGCAGCCCACGCACCGCGTCTCCGGGACGGGATGAATCCGACAGCATGCTCATCTCGTATCGTCCGTCGGGCGTGACGTAGAGCCAGGCGCAGTACTCCGTCGCCATGCGGAGGGCGACCTCGGGCTGAGACTCCTGGAGGGCGACCACGGACGCGTTCGGCTTGGACAGGATGAGCGGACAGGCGGCGGACAACGCATCCGCGGAGAGGTCGAAAGGACCGAAGTTCTTCAGGGGTCCGGGGATGTGCTCCAACGATGCGCCAGGACCGGGTCGCCAGACCCCTTCCACCTCCTGCGGAGCCGAGCAACCCGCCAGCAGGCCCAGACCGGCGACAACGCCCCGCGCAGACCAGCAATAACGGCCAAGCATGGATTCCAGCAAAGCACGCCGAGAATGCATGGCCCACCCCGGAGTTCGCTTGACCTGCAAGCAGAAAAGCAACCGCTCGGACCACGCGGCTGGCGACTGTTCACTTCAGGAGGCGGGCTGGGGCCCCCGGGTTTAACGAAAGCAGGATCCCCCCTACCCTGCCCCGTCCGCCACCGGCCCGGTTCCCGTGATCCAAACGACGCCTGCCATCGACACCCTGCGGGAGCGGTATCTGGCCGCGCAGCTTTCCGGAAACCGCCAGGAGGCCCTGCGCTTGCTCGTGGACGAGGGCCTGCTGTGCGGCGTGCCCCTCCAGGAGCTGCACCTGGAGGTCATCCAGGCCGCGCAATACGAAATCGGCCGGCTCTGGCAGGAGAACACCATCTCCGTGGCCCAGGAACACCTGGCCACCGCCATCTCCCAGTACGTCCTGGCCCACCTCTACCGCCACCTGCCCCGCGACCCGTCCAACGGCAAGGTCGTGATGATGGCGTGCGTGGAGGGCGAGCTGCACGAAGTGGGCGCACGCATGGCCAGCGACTTCCTGGAGATGGCCGGCTTCGACGTGCGCTTCCTCGGCGCCAACGTGCCCGCGGACCACCTGGCCCGCATGGTGCGCGAGACGCCGCCCAACCTGCTGGCCCTCTCCGTCACCATGCCCTTCCACATGCCCCAGGTCCGCGAGGCCGTGCGCAAGGCGCGCGAGGTGTCCCCCTCCCTCCCCATCGCCGTGGGCGGGCTCGCCTTCGACTGGGGGCCGGTCCTCGAGGAGGAGCTGGCCGTGACCTTCTTCGGCAAGAGCGTCCGTGAGCTGGTCTCCGCCGCCTGCCGCACCCTCGGAGTCTGACGCCATGCCGAACGTGAGCCTCCAGGTGGAAGCGCGGACCGCGTCCCTCGCTTCCAATTCTGTTCAAGCTTTGTACGAGGATCCCTTCTGGGCCGCGCGCTACGGCATCCAGCGCGCCCGCCGCTTCGGGGACGAGGACGCCGTCTTCCACGTCCGCTACCTCGTCCAGGCGCTGGATGCGTCGCGCCCCGCCATCCTGGAGGACTACGCACGCTGGCTGCGCACGCTGCTCGTCACGCGCGGCATGTGCTCGCTGCACCTGGATCAGCACTTCGAGGGGCTCGCCCGTGCCCTCCAGGCGGAGGGCTTCGGCCCGGACTCGCTGCCCTACACCTACGTCCAGGCTGCCCGCCAGGCACTGCGCTACAAAGAAGGCCCCGCCCACGACCTGGAAGAGGACGCCGCCGCCATCATCAGCGCGGTCGTCCGGCGGCTGGAGGCCCCCTTGCCGCCCGGAAGCCGCCCCCGCCTGGAACAAGAGGTGCGCCTCCAGTTGTCCTATCTCTCGGACGCGCTTGCCCTCGACCGCGCGGACCTGTGGGACGCCCACGTCCAGTGGTACGCGGGCTTCTGGTCCCAACGGGGACTGGCGCCCTTGAACCTTCTCCAATGCCTGGACGCGCTGAAGGCCATTCTGGGGACAGGTCCCCCGGAGGCGCGAACGTTGCTCGCACGAACGCCTGTTTCGTGGGAGGAGACGCACTCATGATGCAAGAGGATGACCGCGCCTTCGGGATCTTCGAATCCCTCAGCCGCGAGCTGGCGTTGGCCTGCGATGCGGAAGGCACGGTCGTCTGGCGCGATGAGCGCGCCGCACGCCTGCTGGGAATCAAGCCCGGGCAGACATTGAAGAGCCTGGCCAGTCACGGCAGTGAGAGCAAGGTGGAGAAGCTGCTCGTGCAGGCGCGCGACGAGGCCGTGGACAGCTGGGAGCTCATCCTCCAGCGCGACCACAAGCCCGCGACGTTCGCCTTCCGCGCCCGGCCGCATGAGGGCGGCATCGCCCTGGTGGGCAGCTTGGTGCCGGAGGACTACGGCTCCGCGCTCACCCAGGTGAGCACCACGCTGGGCGAGCTGTCCGCGCTCCACCGCGAGACGGAGCGCCAGCAGCACGAGCTCAAGCGCCGCGCGGAGGAGCTGACCCGGCTCAACCGCGAGCTGGAGGAGTCCAACAAGGGCGTGCGCAGCCTGCACGCCGCCCTGGACGAGAAGGCGGAGAGCCTCCAGCGCGCGTCGGAGATCAAGAGCCGCGTGGTGGCCAACGTGAGCCACGAGTTCCGCACGCCGCTGCACTCCATCCTCGGGCTGTCCAAGGTGCTGCTCAACCCGCTCAACGGCAGCCTCCACCCGGAGCAGGAGAAGCAGGTCCAGTTCATCCGTGGCTCGGCGGAGTCCCTCTTCGAGCTGGTCAACGACCTGCTGGACCTGTCCAAGGTGGAGTCCGGCAAGACGACGCTGCGCCACAGCCGCTTCGTCGCGTCCGACTTCATCAGCGCGCTGCGCGGCATGACGCGGCCCCTGCTGCCGCCGGACTCGCCGGTGGCGCTCAACTTCGAGAGCCCCGAGGAGCCGCTGGAGCTGGAGACGGACGAGGCCAAGCTCAGCCAGGTGGTGCGCAACCTGGTCTCCAACGCGGTGAAGTTCACCGAGTCCGGCTCCGTCACGGTGACCGTGGCCCCGGGCCCGCGCGACACGGTGATGTTCACCGTGAAGGACACGGGCATCGGCATCGCGCCGGAGAACCATGAGCGCGTCTTCGAGGAGTTCATCCAGGTGGACAGCCACCTGCAGCGGCAGGTGAAGGGCACCGGCCTGGGCCTGCCGCTGGCGCGCAAGCTGGCGGAGGTGCTGGGCGGCTCGCTCACCGTGAAGAGCGCGATGGGACAGGGCGCCACCTTCACCATGACCCTGCCGCGCGTGCACCCGGAGGTCTCGGAGATGACGGGGCTCGCCAGGCGCAGCGAGACGCTGGACCCCTCGCGCGCGCCGGTGCTGGTGCTGGAGGACGACCGTCAGACGCTCTTCCTCTACGAGAAGTACCTGGCGCGCTCCGGCTTCCAGGTGCTGCCCGTGCGCAGCGTGGAGGAGGCGCGCAAGGTGATGCAGCGCGTGCGCCCCGCCGCCATGGTGCTGGACGTGATGCTGGAGGGCGAGACGAGCTGGAACTTCCTCGCGGAGATGAAGAACGGCGAGCAGACGCGCGACATCCCCGTGCTCGTCGTCACCGTGACGGACCGCGAGCAGAAGGCGCGCGCCCTGGGCGCGGACGAGTTCTGGCTCAAGCCCGTGGACGAGGCGCGCCTGACGAAGAAGCTGGCGGCCATGGCACGCACCGGGCTGGTGGAGCGGCTGCTCATCATCGACGACGACGACGTGCACCGCTACCTGCTCAAGCAATTGCTCAAGGACACGTCCTACCAGCTGCTGGAGGCCTCCAACGGCCGCGAGGGTGTCCGCATCGCCCGTGAGCAGGCGCCACACCTCATCTTCCTGGACTTCGTGCTGCCGGACATCACCGCCTTCGACGTGCTGGATGAACTGAAGGCGGACCCCCGCACGCGCGAAATCCCCATCATCCTGCACACCTCCCACCAGCTGCAGGAGTCGGAGCGCCAGCGGCTGGCGCGCGAGACCTCCGCCATCCTGGCCAAGCACACGCTCAGCCGGGAAGTGGCCATCACCCGCATCCGCGACGCGCTGTCCAAGGCGGGACTGGGGAACCGGGAGCTGCGCGAGGTGAACCCCCGTGGCTGAGCAACCGCATCTGGCAACGGTCCTCAACGTCAACGACGACGAGGCCAACCGCTACCTGGTCAACCGCATCCTGGAGATGTCCGGCTACCACGTGCTGGAGGCGGCCACCGGCCTGGCGGCGCTCCTCATGGCGGAGGAGCACCGCCCGGACGTCATCGTCCTGGACGTGAAGCTGCCGGACATCAGCGGCTATGAGGTCTGCGCGCGCTTGAGGGCCAACGCGGCCACGGCCGCCATCGCGGTGATGCACACGTCCGCGACGTTCGTCACGCCGGACAAGAAGGTGCAGGGCCTGGAGGGCGGCGCGGACGCGTACCTCACCCAGCCCTACGAGCCGTCGGAGCTCATCGCCACGGTGCGCTCGCTGTTGCGCCTGCGCCACGCGGAGCAGCAGGCCCGGCTGCGCACGGATCAGCTCATCGAGATGGACCGGCGCAAGGACGAGTTCCTGGCCATGCTGGCCCACGAGCTGCGCAACCCGCTGGCCGCCATCATGACGTCCATTGGCATCCTGGAGCGCAGGACGTCCACGGACACCAAGGAAGCGCGGATGCACGGCATCATCCAGCGCCAGACGAACCACCTGGCGCGGCTGGTGGATGACCTGCTGGACGTCAGCCGCATCACCCGGGGCAAGGTGGAGCTGCGCACGGAGCCGGTGAGCCTGACGGACTCCCTCCAGCAGGTGCTCTCCATCCTGCGTCCCCGCGTGGAGGGGCGCGGCCTGAAGCTGGAGGTCCACCTGCCGCGCGCGCCGCTGTGGCTGGAGGGCGACGCCACGCGCCTGGAGCAGATCTTCACCAACCTGGTGGACAACGCGGCCAAGTACACCGACCAGGGCACCGTCACCGTGGACCTGTCCCAGGAGGGCGTGGACGGCAGCGCGCAGGCGGTGCTGCGGGTGAAGGACACCGGCATCGGCATCCCGCCGGAGAAGCTGCCCGCCATGTTCGAGCTGTTCGCCCAGGCGGACACGTCCCTGGAGCGCTCGCGCGGGGGCCTGGGCATTGGCCTCACCCTGGTGCGCACGCTGGTGCGGATGCACGGTGGCACCGTGGAGGCCACCAGCGGCGGCCTGGGCCAGGGCAGCGAGTTCCTGGTGCGGCTGCCCCTGCTGCCCCCGGACCGCGTCCCCAAGACGGTGGGGACGAACCTCCTGGACTCACGGCGCACGCGGCGCATCCTCCTGGTGGAGGACAACTCGGACGCGCGTCAGTCCATGCGCGACCTGCTGGAGCTGTGGGGCCACCAGGTCACCGTGGCGCAGAACGGCGTGCAGGGCGTGGAGCTGGCCCTGGAGCACGCGCCGGAGCTGGCGCTGGTGGACATTGGCCTGCCGGGGCTGGACGGCTTCCAGGTGGCCAAGGCGCTGCGTGCGCGCGTGGGAGAGAAGCTGCGGCTGGTGGCGCTCAGCGGCTACGGCGATCCGGATGCCTACCAGCAGTCCCTGAAGGCCGGGTTCGACGTGCACCTCACCAAGCCGGTGCGGCCCGCCGACCTGGATCGCGTCCTGTCGAACCTCTGAGGGGGTTCGCGCGCGGTCCCGGTCCGTCGAAAGCGGAGGTGGGTGGCTACCGCCGCGTCAGCGCGTTGGCCACCAGGCCCAGCAGCTTCACCTGGGCGGGGTCCAGCTGGCGCACGCTGCGCAGCAGCCGGCGCACTTCCGGACGCTCCGGCGTGGGCGGAGGGGCTTCGCTGGCGCGAGACGGCGGCGCACCCTGCGCCGCGAGTCCCAGCAGCTCGTCCGCGGAGACGTGCAGCTCGTGGCACAGCTTCAGCAGGGTCTGGACGCTGGGGAGCATGCCGCCGCGCTCAAGGCGGCCGTACACTTCCGTGGCCACGTCGATTCGCTCGGCGACGTCGGCCTGCGTAAGCTCCATGCGGCCCCGGGCGACCCGTGCCGATGCGCCGATGGTGGTTGCGAGTTTCTTGTCCATGCCTTTGCTTGCCGACCCGAAACGTTTGGCCGACGGCATAGGACGTATAGAGGCAGACAGACAGAACTTGCCGGGTCAGCCTCCCATTGTTCACCCATAGGGTCGCTGCGCACGAGGTGGACTTTCGGAGTCCGGGCAACCCCGACACCCATGCCACTTCTGAGACGGAGCGCCCTCTGGAAACGGCCTCCGCGGCGTGCATCCCCGCATGTTTCCCGGCTTGTCAGGAGGTGACCCATCACGTTGGAGCCGCCGTTTCCTACGGTCTTCGGGCGTCCTGCCGCCACTGCCGCCCTTCAGGGTTGGCTCATGTTTTACGTCTCACCCGCCGGGGCCCTACCGTGACGCCACGGTGCTCAGCTCCACCGTGCCCAGGGCGCGCGCCAGCTCCGCGCGGGAGGTGGCCAGGTCGTACGTCGCCTGCACCTGCTGGGCGGCCGCGTTGGTGAAGGCCACCTGCGCGTCGCTGACCTCGATGATGTTGCCCACGCCCGCGCGGTAGCGCCCCTCGGCCAGCCGCAGCCGCTCGCGGGCGTTCAGCTGGGCATCGTCCGCGGCGGTGAGCGCCTCGCGCGTGGCCACCACGTTGAGCCGGGCCTGCTCCACCTGCAGCCGCACCTGCTGCCGGAGCGCGTCCTTCTGCGCCTGGAGGTCGCGCAGGTTGGCGTTGGCCTCGCGCGTCTGCGCGTTGACGAGCCCGCCCTGGAACAGCGCCCAGCTCAGCTGCACGCCGCCCTGCGCGCTCAGCGTGGCGCCATTGAACGGGTTCGCTCCCACGTCGGACAGGTTGCCCGTGGCGCTCAAGGAGGGCAGGTGGCCAGCCTTCGTCACCTTCACCTGCGACTCCTGCGCGGCAATCTGCCGCTCCCGCGCGGCGACGTCCGGCCGGGCCTCCAGCGCGCGCTTCACCAGCGCGTCCAGCACCTCGTCCTCGCCCGCGATGGCCGCCACCGTCACGTCCTGCACGGTGTAGTCCGTGGACGTCTCCACGCCCATGGCCTGGTTGAGCTGCGCCTTCGCGGTGGCGTACGCGTTCTGCGCGCGGATGAGCGCCACCTGCGCGTTGGCCTTCGCGGTGCGCTGCTGGAGCAGGTCGATTTCCGGCCGCGAGCCCACCTGCACGGACGCGTTCACCTGGTTGAGCCGCGCCTCCTCGCTCTGGAGCGTCTCGCGCGCCACGCCCAGCAGGGCCTTCTGCGTGAGGACGTTGAAGTACGCGGAGCGCACGTCGCGCAGCGCGTCCTGGAGCACCTGCTGCTGCGAGTTCTCCTGCGCGCCCGCGCTCTCCTTCGACGCGTTGTAGCGCCCGGACGTCTTGCCGAAGTCGTAGATGAGCTGGTTGGCGGCGATGCTGCCGCTGAAGCGCCGCGTGGAGTTGGACACCACGCCGGTGTCGCTGCCCGGCACGTTCTGGATGACGGCCCGGTTGCTGGTGCCCAGCGTGTAGCCGGCGTTGGCGCTCACCTGCGGCAGGAAGCTGGAGAAGGACTGATCCACCCGGGCGTACGCCGCGTCGGTGCTCGCCTGGGCCGAGCGCAGCGACGGCTGGTGCTCACGCGCCGCGGTCTCCGCCTCCGCCAGGGTGATGACGCGCCCCTCGGAGGAGGCGGACGCGGCCAGGGACTGCTGCACCGCGGGGGGCGTGACCGGCGCCTGCCGCGAGGCGGCCGGGGCCGTCTGGGCCCCCGCGGCCATGGGCAGGACGCACAACGAAAGCGTCAACGGAAGCGCGCGCATCACTCGTACCTCAGTGCATCAATGGGATCCAACAGGCTCGCCTTGCGCGCCGGATACAGACCGAAGACGACCCCAACCAGGCCACTGAACCCGATGGCCAGCAGCGCGACGTCAGGACGGACCAGCATGGGCCAGCCGAACTGCGCGGCGAGCAGCTTCGCCACGCCCAGGCCCACGGCCGCGCCGATGATTCCGCCCAGCACCGCCAGCGTCAGCGCCTCGATGAGGAACTGCGCCAGGATGTCGCGCGGCCGGGCGCCCACCGCCACGCGCACGCCAATCTCGCGCGTCCGCTCGGTGACGCTCACCAGCATGATGTTCATGATGCCGATGCCGCCCACCACCAGCGACACCGCCGCGATGGCCGCGAGCAGCAGGCTCAACGTCTCCGTGCTCTGCTGCTGGCCGCTGGCCACCTCCGCCAGGTTGCGCACGTCGAAGTCGTTCGCGTCGTCCTCGCCCAGCCGGTGGCGCTCGCGCAGGAGGTTCGTCAGGTCCGCCTGGGCCTTGGCCGTGAGGTCCGCGCTCGCCGCCTGCACGAACACCGCGCCGGTGATGTACGCGCCCAGGCTCTGCGCCTGCACCTGCCGCTTGAACGTGACGGCCGGGACGAACACCGTGTTGTCGAAGTCCTGGCCCACGGGCGACTGGCCCTTGGGCGCCGTCACGCCCATCACGGTGAAGGGCGTCTTGTTGATGCGGATGACCTGCCCCACGGGGTTGAAGCCCTTGCCGTAGAGGTTGTCCACCACCGTCTGGCCCAGCACCGCCACCTTCGCGCCCGCCTCGTTGTCCGCGTCCGTGAAGTGCGCGCCCTTGGCGATGATCCAGCTGCGCACGGTGAAGTAGTCCGTCGTCGTGCCGATGATGCTGGTGTTCCAGTTCTGGTCCTCGCTGAACACCTGCGCGTTGGAGCGCATCTCCGGCGCCGCGCCGCGCACGCTGGGCAGCTGCGTGCGCACGGCCTCCAGGTCGTCCCAGGTGATGGTGGGCTGGCTGCCAAAGCCGCCTCGCGCGCCACCGGACTTGGACGAACCCGGCAGGATGATGAGCAGGTTGGTGCCCATGGAGTCGAAGACCTTCTGCACGCTGGCCTTCGCGCCGTCGCCAATGGCCACCATGGCGATGACCGCGCCCACGCCGATGATGATGCCCAGCGCGGTGAGCACCGAGCGCGTCTTGCTGCGCAGCAGCGCCCTGAGCGCCAGGACGAGCGTTTCCAGGATGTTCATGTCCCCACCTCCTCGGCGGGCACCACCGCCGCGTTCGGCGTCTGGCGTCTGTCGTTCACGATGCGCCCGTCCTTCACCACCACGGTGCGCTGGGTGTACTCGGCCACGTCCGGTTCGTGCGTCACCAGCACCAGCGTCATGCCTTCCTTCTGAAGCTGCTGGAACAGCGCCATCACCTCCACCGTGGTGCGCGAGTCCAGGTTGCCCGTGGGCTCGTCCGCGAGGATGACGCGAGGCCGTCCCACCAGCGCCCGCGCGATGGCCACGCGCTGCTGCTGACCGCCGGAGAGCTGCTTCGGGTGGTGGTCCAGCCGGGCCCCCAGCCCCACGCGCTCCAGCGCCTCCTTCGCCCGCGCACGCCGCTCCTTGGAGGGCACGCCCGCGTACAGCATGGGCAGCTCCACGTTCTCCAGCGCGGTGGTGCGCGCCAGCAGGTTGAAGCTCTGGAAGACGAAGCCCAGGGTGCGGTTGCGCACGCGGGCCAGGCCGTCGCGGTCCAGGCGGGCCACCTCACGGCCGTTGAGCAGGTACTCGCCGGAGGTGGGCCGGTCCAGGCAGCCCAGGATGTTCATCAGCGTGGACTTGCCCGAACCGCTGGAGCCCATGATGGAGACGAACTCCCCGGGCTCCACCGTGAAGTCCACGCCCCGCAGGGCCCGCACCTCCACGTCGCCGGACTTGTACACCTTCGCCACGTTCTTGAGCTGGATGACGGGGGGTGCCCGCTTCGTGTCCGCGTCCATCTGTCTGCCTCTGTCCCTTCCCCTGCCCGAGATGCTGGTGTGACGAAAGTGATGGGAACGGGTGCGGCTAGAACCCGCC
>NZ_RAWK01000314.1 GCF_003612165.1 Corallococcus aberystwythensis
CGCCGAAACCGCCCGACGCCAACCTCAAGAAAACGGTCCAGGGCGAGCTCCCCCCTTCACTCCCGAAGAAGGCGCCCGCCATCAGTGACCTTCACAAGGGAGACGCCCCCCTTGGGATCGACTTGCCCAAGTCGCCTGGCGCCAATCTCGAGAAAGCAATCCAGCGCGAACTCCCCCCTTCCCTCGCGAAGAAAGCGCCATCCATCAGTGCCATTCGTGCTGGAGACGCAACCCTCAGCTTCAATTTCAAAGGCGAAGCCTCCGCCTACGTCGGGCAGCTTCTGGACCCCAAGAACACACCCAAGGCCCCCGCCAAGCTTGTCGGTTCGCTTCTGCGCTTCCAACGCAAGAACGGCTTACGGGCCAATGGGTTCGTGGACGCAGCCACACTCAAAGCCCTGGAAGCCAAGGCACCCAAGCCAGGAAGTGCGCCGATGAAGGGCGGCGCAAAGTCCGCCCAAGACGCCATCAAAGGCATCGCCAATCTCAAGGGCGCAGCGACAAAAGAGAACATAGCGAAGGTTGACGTCCTACTGGAGACGTTCGACCCAGAGACGCTCAAATCCATCATCGACGCCCTTCAAAAAACCAAGAAGGCAGTCAAACCATCTCGTTAGCACTGAGGAATGGGAGACGAGAGGTCGTGGCTTAACCAAGCCGCGAGATCTATGGCTCTGCCGGACCCGAGGCTGCGGATGCATCACCCAGGAGGTGGAACATGGACTTCACGGACCTCAAGATCGCCGGGGGCAGTGGCAACTTTCATGTGAATCAGTTCCGGATCCACTTCAGCGTTCCCGGGCTCCAGGGGGATCCGAAGAAGCAGCTTCCTGTGCTCGTGGGCGGGTTCATCAAGGACTTCCCTACGTTCTTCAATGGGCTCGGTAAGAACATGCAAGAGAACCGGGCGAGCGTCGCCTGGTCGACCCGGCAGTTCGAGCGCACCCGGACGCTGCGCTTCCTGCTCGACGTCAAGCTCGAGTCACTGGGCCTCAACCTGCCTGACTTCCACAGCGATTGGGTCCATGTCCTCTGGCAGGACCCCAACAAGGGGTTCGCCGCGCAGACGCTCAAGCGCAACTTTCCAGAGGGCATGGAGAAGCTCCTGTCGTGGATGCCGGGCTCCTTGCTCTCCGTCTTCATGCAATACAATGCGTATCACTTCCTCGCAGGTCGCCGGTCCTGGGTCTTCGGGCTCTTGCAGCCGGGGATGCCTGGATGGAACGGAGAAAGTCTCCAGGTCGGCAAGGTCGAGGGCGGCAAGTTCACGGCATACAGTGGCAGCCCTACTCCCGTCTTCTACCTGGAGTCCTCCGCGGTCGAGCGCTCCTCGATGTTGTTGTTCAAACTCATGGAAGTGGATCCAGGGGTCGTCATCGACATCCGCAAGACCATCATCTCCCTCTGGAGCATTCTTCTCGCGAACTACGTCCACTCCAAGGGCTTCCGTCTGAACGTAGTCCACCCCAAGGCCTATGGCGCGGATGACGGCGCCGTCCTTTGGGAAACCCAACCTGAATGGCGGGGCGTCTATCGCCGGAAGGTGGAATTCAAGACCCCACAGGAGCTTTACGCCAAGAAGTGGGTCCAGCACCTGCTGGAATTCCATCCGGCGTTGAAGAGCCAGCAGCTCTCGGAAAGCAAATTCAAGGGATTTGGTGGCGGCAGTTCAGGTGGAGGCGGGGCCGGCGGAAGCTGGTGAGCTATCCGCACTCCCCCCGTGCGGACATTTGTTTCATGGCCGGATGCGAGGCTCTGCGGAAAGAACACTGGGGCTGCACCTGTTCGAAAAGAAGATGGCGAAGGCCAGCTCCAGGGCGACCCCCAACAGCGTAACAGAAGTGGTTCGAGCCACTGGCAGACAATTACAGAGAACTCATCTGGGTCCATCCCTAAACCCAAAAAGACAAGCTCGTCGGCATACCCAGCAACACTGCATTGAACCGCATCCATGCCAACTTCGCGGCGTGTGCCACCCCAAAAAGGTGGCCACGGCTTTTCATTGAAGAGCACGAGCATGCCATGGTGCGCCGCGCTGCGTTCCAAGACTTGGCGGCAATCCTCCATGGTGGAAAGAATGGAGGAGGCCATGTAAATTCGTTCAATGGCGACAAGGTTTAAAAATCATGGTCAGTTCTCTACTCGGCGTGTCTGCCGCAGCGTGTGGCTGGGACTTCTCTTTCTAGCCGCTTCTTGCAAGCAGCCGGCGATAGAGACAAAGCCGGTGGAGTCCCCTCCCACGACAGATAAAGAGACCTCCGGTCTTAAGAACCCCGTCTCTCTGGAAATCAACGGCTACAACTACACCGACCTCGCCATCGACAGCTTCGAGGTGAATGGCCAGGGCGGAGGCGACCTCTCGGTCAGTTCGTCCACTAGCGGTGGAGGCAAGGGCACCTGCTGCCTGGGACTCTCGCCTGGCACGAAGTTCCCCGTGGCGCTGACCCTCCGGTGGACACGGGACCGGAAGCGTTGGTGTGAGAAGACCGTCCAGCTCGCGGCCCCTGTCACCGCCGACCCGCGTCACATTGGAGTGCACTTCTTCCCGGATGGACGCATCGAAGCAGAACTCACCGAAGGCTACCCAGACTTGAAGTTGAAACTCGACCGGGTGGATGCGGGCAGGCGCAAGCCCGCTGCGAACTCGGTCCAGGACGAGCAGTCAGCGAGGTGCCGTGATGGCGACGACCCGTGAGAAGGGCAAGCAGCAGTCTCCCAAGCTGTTGATCCAGGCGGCCTGTCTGGCAGACGTCGATACGGAGGGCACAGCCCGTGTCCCCAGCGTCAAGACAGCCCTGGCTCCGCAGAACGTCCCAGCCGCCGAGCCGCAGACCATCAAGGTCTCCTTCTTCTTCGACGGCACCGGCAACAACCTGGACGCGGACCTCGGCACCGAGGAACACAGCAACGTCGCGCGCCTGTTCCGCGCACATTCGGAGACCAGTTCCTCCGCGGGTATCTTCAGCTACTACATTCCCGGGATTGGAACGCGCTTCAAGGACATTGGTGACCCTGGCGGCGAGACGAGGAGCATGGGATTTGGCGACAGAGGGTCGTCTCGCCTCGACTGGGCGATGAAGAAGCTGGAGGAGGTGCTCGACCTGAGCAAGGGCCGTCAGGTCCTCCTGGCTTTGTTTGGCTTTTCGCGTGGGGCCGCGCTGGCCCGTGCCTTTGCCCGGCTTGTGGCGGAGAACTGCATCGGCAGTCAGGCGGGTGGCTGGCTTTTCACGCACAAGGGCATCCAGAATCCTGTTCGCCTGTACTTCATGGGCCTCTTTGACACGGTGGCCTCGGTGGGCGTGCCCATGAGTACCAATATCCGGCAGGCACGCGGCATTGCATTGGAAGCCCTGAGCCTGGAAAAGGGGCTCAAGATTCGTCAAGACAGCGGCGGCAGCTCACTCGAAAATATCGCCTTCGCCTCTGGTGGTGCGCCCGGCGCGGACCCCGCGTCAGGTTGGGCGGATGGCCACATGGCCTGGGCGGATGACCTCCGCATCCCCTCCATGGTGGAAGACTGCGTCCACATGGTGGCGGCACACGAGATCCGCAATTCCTTCCCCTTGGACAGCGTGCTTCAGGGCCTGCGCTATCCGAAGAACTGTCGTGAGATGGTCTACCCGGGATCGCATTCGGATGTCGGCGGCGGCTATCGCCTGGGAGAGGGCGCTCGCAGCACCGAGGCCGGCTCGTTCTTGAGTCTCATTCCCTTGAGGGGGATGCGGATCGAGGCCATCAAGGCCGGCGTGCCTCTGGAGGCGGCAAGCCCCCTCCCTCTCAAGCAGAAGGATTTCGGCGAGGACGCCTCCAGCAAGAGGGCGTTCGCAACCCTCTTGAGCAGCTTCAGCTACTACATTGACTGCGCGGGACGGGGAGGAAAGCCGGTGGGCGCCCTGCTGCTGTCCCACATGAAGCACTACTATCAGTGGCGCTTTCGCAAGGCCTTGCTCAACCAGAAGGCCCGAGGCGCAGGCAATCCCACCGCTGACCAGACCGTGCTCGCTTCTCACGAGCCCGGCTGGAAGGACGAGCGCAACACGCTCACCCAGACCACGAACAAACTGAAGACCGAGTTCGATGACCACGAGCGAACGGCGTGGGCCCTTCGGGATTCGCGAGCGTGGACGCTCAAGGGAGGGCAGCAGATGTATGAACAGGAAGTGGCGCTCGCGAGCGCGGCGGAGGACCGGTACCTCGCGAAGAAGTCCATCCTGGACACGCTGCCCAGCACGGATGGCTCGTTCATGAAGAACTCGGGCATCTACGACGCACAGCTTTTGGCGGATGCCTTGAAGCTCCAGCAACTCGCCCAGAAGAAGGGGCGAGACATGCTACGGCCGCATTATCGCGCGCTGCTGGAGGCCTATGAGGCGGAGTCTACGGGCAAGGGCTTGAAGGACGCGGAGATCATCGCGTTCTTCGACACCTACGTTCACGACTCACTCGCCGGCTTCGGCGGCGATGCGACGCTGCCGTCCGACCCACGCGTCGTCTACACGAGCGGCGACGACAAGCTCAACTACGCCAACAACAGGAAGCCGTCGCCTCGGGGCGTGCAGAACGCATTGGAGGTCTCATCTCACGCCACCTGATTTTTGGCGCATTATTTCCAGGAGGCAGGACGTCGTGAAGAATGCCTTCATCATTCTCTCGGGTGGACCCTCGATTTACGATCCCAAGGATCCGGACAAGCATGACCAGAGCTGGGACAACTTCGTCACCGCTCCACTGCTCCGGTCGAGGCTCAAGCCCAATGGAGAGCGGCTGCTCGTGCACGATCCAAAGACAGAGGACGTGCATTGGCTGGTCTATGAGCCCGCCTACAAGGACCGTTGGACCAGCGACCTGGCCAACAAGACGTCAGCGCCGACCCAATACGAGCACGCCGTCATCGTCATGAAGAAGGGCATGCTGAACTATCTGGACCTCCTCAAGTCCCGCGCCAAGGAACGCGGCTGGAAGTACGAGGGCCTTTCGACGGCCCAGGGGTTCTGGAACTACATCAACAAGCTCAAGAGCACCAAGGTGAGCCGGGTCTGGTTCTACGGTCATGCCAGTGATGACCTGTGGCTCTCGCTGAATCACGATCCCAGCGACCACGCGGCCGTCTCGCCTGACTCCGATGCGATCCTGACCCGCGCTGACATCAAGAAGATTGCCGCGTTCTCCTTTGTTCCACAAAAAAATGCGGACCATCCCCACAAGTTCTTCGGCTGCAATACGAAGGCCTTCGCAGAAAAGTGGGCCAATGCGCTCTCAGTCTTCGCGCTGGGCTCCTCGGACAAGGTGGACTTCAAGTTTATCCATGCTAACGGGGGAATGGTCACACTCAGTGCCGGTGCCAAGTGGTATCAATGCTCCAAGGCGTCAGCGCCGAAGCAGATCCCCCTGAAGGCCGGAGAAGCGGTGCCTTGATGAGGTCGCGCGGTTACCTGGCAGCCCTGGCACTGGTCGGCATCGGGCTGGTGGGCCTCTACTCCTATCTCACACCGTCCCCTTCCATGCCCACCCCGCTCAAGGTGCCAGAAGTGGTGCCAGAGTACTTCGCGGAGCAGACCTCGGACTGCGGTGTGGACCTGCTGAACCTGGCCTCGTCGGACACAGGCCCTTTCAAACGGGTCCTGCCCGTGGGTGCGAACCCGCCTGGCGAGAGGCTGCGCCGCAATGTCTGGGAACAGGGCCGGTACCTGGTCCACGGGCGATTTACAGGCAAAGTCCATGAGTTTCGGGAGTGCGCCAGCTTCCCTGAGTTCGAGGTGCTCGACTTCAAGCCCTGGGGCCCTGTGCAACGGTGCGCTTCCCCCGGCGCCCTCGATGCGGTGATGCAGACGTATACCGGCGACCTTCCCGAGGACCGCTACGCCCCCGAGGATTTCGTCGGCGGGCCATTCCCTCCTTTTTTCGACGATGAGTCCTGTAGACCCGTCGCGGCATGCGCGATGGACAAGCGCCGTGCCGACTCCCGCCCTGATCCCGAGGCTGTCATTGATGGAGAGGAGCTTCCCTCCCTGGATGGCAGATTCTGCCATCCCGTGACCTGCGAGCCTGGAGAGAAGCGGGTCGATGCCTGCACAGGAGTCATCTGGTGCTGCCGGCTCCTGCCCCCAGATGCGCCTCCAGGTCCGTAGGTCCCCCTCCAGCCTCAAGCCGCTGCGGCCACCTGCCCGTAGTAGTGCGCAGTCAGCTCACCCTCGGTGGCGAAGCGCGGATAGCGGCCCTCGGCCAGCGTGGGCGCGTCGGGCATGGGGTTGGCGGCGGAATGCTCCAGCAGCGCTGACAGGAAGCGCGCGTAGGCCTCGCGCGGCGCGACACCGGGATAGCGCTCCGGCAACCCCAGCCCGGCGGCCGGGATGCGCAGCACGGTCGGCCCGCGATCCGGGTCTCCCCAGGACACCACCAGGTCGGTGAGCACCGTCTGCCGGGGGGCCGCCCCTTCCGGCACCGCGACAGGCAACATGCCCACGGCCACCGCCAGGACCTCCGTGACGGACAGCGACCGGCGCTGACCGCCTGGGGCCTCCACCAGCAGGGCCTTGTCGGACAGCCCCAGGATGCGACACGGAATGATTCGCGGGGGCAGCGAGGAGCCCCCGACCTCCACGGGCGCCAGGGCCGCCACGGCGCGGGTCCGGGCCGTGGCGGACTCCGTGTCCAGGTCCATTGCCCGGTTCTTCATCCGCGCCCCCATCCGGACCGCCTCCACCTCCAGCTGCCCCACCCGTTCCGCCAACGCGGCGGCATCGCCTGTCGCCAGTTCCTTCGCCCGGGTCAGGTATCCCGCCGCCGTCTCCGGAGCGTCCCGGCGCGCCAGCCGGAGCTCCGCGGCCCGAATCAGGGCGCGCACCGCCATGGTGCCGGTGCCCTTGCCCGCCGCGGCATAGAGCGACTCGGCCATGGCGACCGAGTTGGCGGGGGCCTCCCCCTCGTCCAGGCCCTGCGCGACGCGCCAGGCGACACCCGGGCGCAGCCGCTCCACGGGGAACAGCTCGCCCAGTTGGTCCACCGCGTTCCAGAGCGGCTCGGGGACCTCGCGGGCGACAAGCAGCTGCAACGCCTTCTCCACCCGCGCGGAGCCGGCGGGCACCTTGCCGTCCTCCAGCTCCATCCGCCCCAGGGCGAGCAGCGCCTCGCTATGGTCCGGATGGTCCGCCAGGATGAGCAGGAAGGCCGCTCGGGCCTTCTCACGGTTGCCCGTCTCCAGCGAGGTCTGGGCCTCCAGCATGCGCGGATCCGCGACCCAACCGCCCTCGCGCGCGGCGATGGCGGGGGCGACGAAGCGCTCCTCCAGGCGGGTGACTCGCAGCGCGCTGGCCGCGACGAAGCCAAAGCCAAACCCGCCAATGTGTGCCATCACCGCGACGCCGGTGTTGTTGCCCCAGAGCACGAAGTTGAGCACCTCGTTGCCGAACCAGAGGCCCGCCCACAGCCAGCCGGGAACCCCAAAGGTGCCTCGCCAGATTTTCAGGAACCAGATGAGGTAGCCCACGCGGACCTTGCGCGTGGCGAAGCGCAGGCAGAACGCGCCCATGCACGCCGCCACCGCTCCCGAGGCCCCCACCATCAGCACCTGCGACGAGGGGTCGAGCACGACGTGGGCCACCGCCGCCACCAGGCCCCCTACCCCGTAGAAGCCCGCGAACAGGGGCCGGCCCCAGGCGTCCTCGAGCAGCAAGCCCACGACGTAGAAGAACAGCATGTTCCCCAGCAGGTGCATCCACCCGAGGTGCAGGAACATGTACGTCAGCCAGCCCCACTGCATCACGCCTCGCGCGGGCACGAGCCCCAGGAGTTGAAGCAGTCCCGAGTCCTTGGCTTCCAGGACGCTCTCACAGTGCGCATCAAGCCGCGCCTGGAGCGCTTCCACATCCACGTCCCCGGCCGGCGCCTCCACCTCCACCTCCACCTTCGCCTTCAGCCGGCGCAGCAGCGTCTTGCCGTGTTCGCTGAGCAGGCCGGTGCAGCCCGGGGGCAGCTCCAGGTCGGGATGCTCGAGCGTCTCCTGGATCAGCTCGCGGACGTCGTCCTCCCCCACTCCGCCCGGGTTCGAGGGAATCACCCAGGTGATGAAGAAGGCAACGACACACGCCGCGGCGATGGAGACAGAGACCCAGGGGCGACGGTCCAACGTCGCGCCATCCACGCCAATCGGGAGCAGGAAAAACATGACGGAAGCCTCACCTCGACGGGCGCGACCCCCACCCATGCCGCGCAGCGCGGAGCAACTCCGCGCGGTGCGCCTGGACATAGCACGCCGGGCACACGCCATCATCCGGCGCCCCAGGCAAGACATGCCCTCAAGTCAGTGAAAACATCCAGGTCGAGCAATTCATACGGCAGCCAGCGCGACGCAGGGCCCATCCAGCTTCTCGCCTTGAAGCGTGCGCAGCAGATTTGCCTTACGCGCCCGTGCACGGGGGGCCGGTCATCTGGCACACCCCCACCGGGCATTACTCCCTGCTGGTGGAGGCGGCCCCCCTGCCCGCCCAGCACGGCCATCCGGAGGAGGTCCTCCTGGCGCTCCAGGACGTCACCGAGCTGCGCAAGACGCAGGCGCAATTGCAGCACGCGGTGTCCCTGCGGGATGAATTCCTGACGGTGGCGTCACACGAATTGAAGACGCCGCTGACGCCGTTGCAGCTCAAGCTCCAGTCCCCGGTGAAGGACGCGCAGTCGGCCCAGACGCTGGAGGCGCTGCGGGAGCGCGTGGTGCGGACGGCGGAGACCGTCTCCGGGCAGGTCCGGAAGATGACCACGCTCATCAACGACCTCCTGGAGGTCACGCAGCTGACGGGCCCCTCCGCGCCGTTGCGGCTGGAGGACGTGGACCTGGCGGACGTGGTGCGCGACTCGGTGGAGCGCTTCGAAGCACAGGCGGCGAAGGCGGGCTGCCAGCTCATCGTCGATGCGGCCCCGGGAGCGGTGGGCCGCTGGGACCGCCACCGGTTGGACCAGGTGGTGAGCAGCCTTTTGTCCAACGCGCTGAAGTACGGCCCGGGGCGCCCGGTGACGCTCCGGGTGGAGCGGCTCCGGGACCGGGCGAGGCTGAGCGTGAGGGACGAAGGCATCGGCATCTCGCCGGGCAGCCTCCAGGCCATCTTCGAGAAGTTCACCCGCGCGGTGTCCACCCGGCATTACGGAGGTCTGGGATTGGGCCTCTTCATCACCAGACAGATTGTCGAAGCCCACCACGGCACCCTGCGCGCGGAGAGCCAACCCGGGCAGGGTGCGACGTTCATCGTGGAGCTGCCCACCGCCTGATGCACGGCTCGGATGTACCTGTTCCTGGCTCCAGCGAGGCCTCGCAAGGCACCGCGTCACATGGCGCGAATCCTCGCGCGGACATGGTCGTCCTGACTGCCAACAATGGCAATCAAGCCGCCTCTGCCCGAAGCTCCCAGTCCGTTCCAGAAGACATCCAGCGCATCTTCAAGTTCCTCCCTTCGAAACCAGGATGTCACAACAGACGTTTCTCCCTCCCGCATCTCCAAGGCGGAATCCAACTCGTCATGGACCCGCTCGGCATGCTCTCCGCAAATCACCGCGAATCCACAAGCATGGCCGGTCAAGAGGCCTTCAACTTGGCGGACATACTCTCCGATTGCGTTCGCATCCACGTCCGCGGTCACGAAACACGTCGCAGCGCGCGCCGAAAGCATTCCTGAAGCAGGCCCCCTGAGTTCGTCCCGCTGCAGCAGAATCAGCTCTCTCCCATCGCTCACTTCAATCCGTTCCATCGTTCACCTCACCGCCCCCCACGCGGAGTCAGCTTGACTCTCCCGTGAAGAATATCGGCGATATTCTTCTTGAACGCACTGATTTCTCGCTCCAGGTGGCCGAGTCGACGCTCCACTTGAGCTGCCTGTGCCTCTTTCGGCATGTTTTCCATTCCAGGACGGACAGTGGGGTTCTCCTTCAGCGCTGTAATCTTTGATTGGTGCTTCGTGATTTCCTTCTCGAGGTTCTTGATGGCCCTTACCGCTTCAGGCGAGAGTTCTCCTTCACCGATCACCGCCGCGACAATGCCCGCAGCATCATCGGTCGCAGCAGCCACATCCGGTGCCTGATCAACCAGCCCTTCTGGCCCAAACGCCGCCACCTGGGAGACTGCCGCACCAATTTCCTTCAACTTCTCGATGCACTCGTCACTGCCGGCACATTCGCGTCCCAATTCTCCAGCCGCAGCGCCTCTCTGGTCAATCGCCGGGTTGTCTTGTCGCCCATCAGGGTCAACAAAATACAGAGGGCGATTGCTCGCATAGGAGTAGATAGACAGGCTCCGCCCCTCTTCGGCGCGCATCAACAACGCTTCCGGCTCTTCCACCAGAGGTTCAGGCCCCAGGTACCGCCCCATGCTCGCGTCGTAGTACCGGTTCCAGTTCTCGAACAGGTCCGTCTCCGGGTCGTAGTACTGGCCCGGCAGACGCAAGGGCAGCCACACCGGCTTGGCGTTCGGCTCGAACCGGCGGTACTCAAAGCCGCTAAGATAGCCGATTGTGGGGATCCAATCATCGGACGTGTCCGGTCCCATGGTCACGTAGAAGGTGCCATCCGTAGGTGCAGCCACCCACCCCTGGGT
>NZ_RAWK01000315.1 GCF_003612165.1 Corallococcus aberystwythensis
CTCGGGGGCCTTGGTCCGGGCGATCATCGTGCGCACGGACGAGGCGGCGGCGCGCTGCTGCTGGAGCTCGGCGGCGACCTTCGCGTCAACGAGGAGCGAGCGGCCCGCGGTCTCCTCCTGCCAGAGGAGGTGGCGGCGCACGTCCTGGAGCACGTCGGCCAGCTCCTGCGCGGAATCAGGCGTGTCGTCGTTCACAGTGGTGATCGGTATCGAAGGGGCCGTTCCGGTGCAAGGAAGCAACCGGGGAAGTTGCCTGTACGCTTAGCCCAGGGTCGGGGCTTCCGCCACCTTCCGGGCGGACGCGCCGGGCTCTGGTCGAATCAGGACACACCCGGGGCGAACCGCCCTTGGCCCCGGAGCGGGCGCGGGGAAGATGCCGGGCGCTGATTCCAAGCCCATTTCCCCAGGAGCTCCCGCACATGATCAAGGTGGCCATCGTCGTTGGAAGCACGCGGCCGGGTCGCAAGGCGGACAAGGTCGCCGGCTGGGTCCATGACATCGCGAAGAAGCGCAGCGACGCCACGTACGAGCTCGTGGACATCCAGGACTTCAACCTGCCCTTGCTGGACGAGCCCACCCCGCCGTCCATGGGCAAGTACACCCAGGAGCACACCCAGAAGTGGTCCGCGACGGTGGCCGGGTATGACGCCTACGTCTTCGTCACGCCCGAGTACAACCACGGCACGTCCGGCGCGCTGAAGAACGCGCTCGATTTCGTCTACCGCGAATGGAACAACAAGGCCGCCGGTTTCGTGGGCTACGGCAGCGCGGGCGGCGTGCGCGCGGTGGAGCAGCTGCGCCTCGTCGCCGCGGAGCTCCAGATGGCGACGGTGCGAGCGCAGGTGCAGCTGTTCCTCTCTACCGACTTCGAGCACTACACCGTCTTCAAGCCGGACCCCGCAAAGGAGAAGCAGGTGAACACGCTGCTGGATCAGGTCGTGTCCTGGGGCACGGCGCTGCGCACGGTGCGAGTGAAGCCGTAGCGCCTCAGATGTCCTGGCGGGCCCGCTCCGTGGCGGCCCGCCGCAGCGCCTCCGCCGTGTCGGGGTCCGCGGGGAAGAACGACTCGATGGCCAGCTCCGCGAGCGTGATGTCCACGGGCGTGCCGAACACGGTGGTGGTGCTGAACAGGGACAGCCTTCCCAGCGACGTGCGCACGCGCAGGGGCACCACCACGCCGGCGAAGTCGCGCGCCTTCGCGTCCGGGACGGCCTCCGGCACCGGGTAGCCCTTCAGCTCCTCCAGGAGCGCCGCGAGCGTGGCGTCCCCGCTGGTGTCCACCTGCCGGTGCAGCCGCGTGAGGACGTGGTCGCGCCACTGGCGCAGGTTCTCGATGCGCGGCGCGAGCCCGTTCGGGTGCAGGCTCAGGCGCAGGACGTTGACGGGCGGCTGGAGCATCTCTGGCGCCACGTCCGCCAGCAGCACGCCCACCGCGCGGTTCGCGGTGACGAGCGTCCAGTGCCGATCCACCGCGAGCGCGGGATACGGCTCATGGCCCGCGAGCACCAGCTCCACGGCCTCGCGCGTGGCGGTGAGCGCGGGGTCGTTCAAGGGGCGCTCGGAGAACACGGGGGCGAAGCCCGCGGCCACGAGCAGGCCATTCCTGTCACGCAGGGGCACGTCCAGTTCCTCCGCCAGGTGGAGCAGCATCTCGCGGCTGGGCTGGGAGCGGCCGGTCTCCAGGAAGCTCACATGCCGGGTGGAGACCTCCGCGCGCAACGCGAGGTCCATCTGGCTCAGCCCGCGCCGCTGACGCCAGCCGCGCAGCAGTTCTCCCACGGGGCGGCTCTGCTGAAGGCTCGTCATGGTGGGGAAGATAGGGGGCGCAGGTCAGCGCTTCCATTCCCTCGGAGGTAATCGACACCGCGCGGGCCGGCTCGCATCTTGTCCATCAACGACGGACGGCTTTCACAGCCGCCGTTGCGTCCACCCCTTCGCAAGGATTCGTGTGCCATGAGCGTCAAGAACGTGTCGGGAAGCCTGTTGCGCCGCGCGCTGCTGCTGGACGGCGTCGCCAGTGGAGCCATGGGGCTGTTGATGGCGGGGGCCGCGGGCCCCCTGGGGCCGCTGCTGGGCCTGGAGCCGGGGCTGCTTCGGGCGGCGGGATTGGGGCTCATCCCCTTCGCGCTGCTGCTCGGCTACCTGGCGTCGAGGGACACCCTGCCCTCGTGGCCGGTGTGGTTCGTGGTCGCGGTGAACGCGCTGTGGGTGGTGGACAGCGTGCTCCTGATGACGCACGGCCCGACGGCGCCCACGGGCCTGGGGGTGGCGTTCGTCTCGGCGCAGGCGCTGGCGGTCGCGCTGTTCGCGGCGCTGGAGTACGCGGGGCTGCGGCGCGGCGCCTCGGTGGCCGTGGCCTGAGTGGCGTCCGGAGTGTCCGGTTCGCGCGGCCCGGGCTTCAGGACGTGCCGCGCGGCCCACCGGGCGTTGTTATCGTGGCGGGACATGGCTTTCTCCACGCGCCCGTGGTTCGTCATCGCAGCGCTGTCCTCCGGGGTCTTCGGCTGCGCCACGGTCGGCGGAGCGCAGGGGAAGGACCTGGTGACGCTGCGCTACGCCTGGCCAGAGCAGTCGACAATCCGGGTGCATCACACGGTGGACGTGCGGACGGACTGGAGCGGCCGACAGACGGCGCAGCGCCGGTACGTGATGCGGCTGGGACCCGTGGATGAGGAGGGGCGCCGGCGGTTGGCGTTCCAGGACGTGGAGATCATCGAAGCGCCCTTCCCTGCCTTCGTGGAGCCGCTGGCCGCGTCCATCATCGATGCGCAGGGGGACTTCCAGGGGATTGATCCGCTGGAGGACGGCCCCGGCCGGGACCTGTTGGACGCGCTGCCGGTCAGCCCCCGGAAGAAGGCACAGATGACGAAGGCGCTGACGAACGGGTTGGAGCGGGAGGCCCGCAACCGGTGGAACGAGTGGGTGGGCAGCTGGCACGGGTTGCGCTTCAAGCCAGGGCAGACGGAGGTCGTGGCGACGACGATGTCCGTGGGCACCGGCCGGAAGAAGACCCAGGACGTCCCCGCCGAGGAGCGCGCGCGGCTGGACGTGGGAGTGCCCTGCTCCGACGCGGTGCCGGAGCCCCGGTGCGCGAAGTTGAAGATCATCCGCGAGCCCGTGGGACAGACGGATGGGACGCAAGGAAGCTACGCGCACGTGGAGTTGGAGCTGGTGACGGACCCGGCGACGCTGCTGCCGTATTCATCCCGCGTCATCCGCATGGACCGCGTGGACTGGAGTGAAGGGCACGGCGAGCCGGACTTCCACGAGGCCGTGCACGTGGAGCAGCACACGTTCATTCATGGGGTGGAAGGTGCGCCGGGACAGGTCGCGACCGTGGACTTGCGTTAGCCCGAGCTGATTGGCGGACACGCGCATGCCGCGCTATCACCCGCCGACGTGAAAGCCATTTTGCATGCCGCGAGCACGGCGTTCGCCCTTGCCCTTGTTGGGTGCGGCTCGGCCACGGGCGGCACACTGGGCAAGCCCGCCATGGCGAAGTGGGTGGGGCCGGTCTTCGGTACGCCGGACGGAGGCCAACTCCGGACGACCCTCTACTACGGCCCCTGGCAGTGCAGCGCCGCGTTCCTGTCCCGATGCGAATCGAAGTGCGCGGCGCAGGGACACGCCCTCATGGGCTGCATGTGGCTGGCCGACATCAAGGCCGACTGGCAGGGGCGCTACCTGTTCATGCCTGCGGAGGCCGGTGGGCGCATGGCCATTACGCACTGCTGCTGTGATTACCCGAAAGTAGCGGACGGCGAGTGGCGGCGAAACACGTGGCAGTCCGCGCGGGAATCCTTCCGCCGCAAGTGGAGCTCGGAGTTTGGAGACTGGCCCAAGACGAGCGGCGAGAATTGGGCAGGCCATCACATCTTCGACCTCGCGCACGGTGGCGCCCCGACAGCCGCCAGCAACGTCATCCCCGTCCCGGGAGATGTCCACAAGGTGTTCACCAACGAGTACCCCGCTTGTTATGCCCCTGGAGGCAGGTGGCTGACGCCGGGACCCGAGCGGCCCTATGTGGACTGAGGAGCGGCCATGCCCATGAAGGACCTGCTAACTGAAGTCTCTCGGCTCCACTTCCCCCGCCCTCCGGCCACGGCTGAGCAGGTTGCCGCATTCGAGAAGCGCGTGGGGTGGAGGCTGGACGAGGACCTGCGAGCCTTCTACCTGCACTGTAACGGGGCGACGCTCTTCGCCCCACTCCCGGACGTCAACTACCACCTGCTGCCATTGGAGCGTATCGAGCGCGCGCGCGTTGCCATCCTGGGTCGAGACGAGGACAGCGCCGGCGCAGCCACGCATTACTGCGTGGTGGACATGCAGGATGGGGACTATGTCTTCGTGGACGTCGCGCAGGAGGCAAATGGACGCCTTCCGCTGTTCGACGCGTGGCACGAAACATACCCACAGGTGAAGCGCATTGCCTCGTCCTTCGAGGAGTTCCTGGAGAAGGCGCTGCGCAGCGGCAATCGCTCGTTCTGGCTGAGCGGCAGCCCTCCATGAAGAACACTGCTGCTCAGGGAAACGAAAAGGCGCCATGATCATGGACCGCCTGTTGGCTGAATTCTTCCGCCTCCACTTCCCCCGCCCACCTGCGACGCCTGCGCAAATCGCCGCGTTCGAGGCGCATGTCGGCTGGAAGCTGGATGCGGACCTGTGCGCCTTCTACCTGCACTCCGATGGCGGCACGCTGTTCGAGGCGCAACCGGATGCAAGTTATCGCATCCTCTCGCTCGCAGAAATCCGCCGGGCCCGTGTGGCCATCATGGGCCAGGACGACGACAAGTACGGGGCGCCTTCGCAGTACACGCTGGTGGACATGCAGGACACCGACTACGTCATCCTGGACACGGCCCAGCAGGCTCGTGGCGCATATCCGCTCTTTGACGCATGGCACGAGACCTACCCAGTGACGAAGCCCATCGCATCCTCATTCGCGGAGTTCCTTGGAAGCGCAATGCGCAGCGACGGCTTCTCGTACTGGCTGGACGGTTGAGTACTACTCGCGCGTAGAGCGCCCATGTCCATGAAAAGCCTGTTTGCTGAAGTCTCGCGGCTCCACTTCCCCCGCTCTCCGGCGACGCCTGGGCAGCTTGCCGCATTCGAGAAGCGCGTGGGGTGGAGGCTGGACGAGGACCTGCGGGCCTTCTATCTGCACTGCGATGGAGCCACATTGTTCGCTCCGCGCGAGCAGGCGCCCAACTACCGCATCCTCTCGCTGGATGAAATCGAACGCGCACGCATCAAGATGCGGCACGAAGACACCGACACCTACGGAGCTGCGTCCTGGTACACGCTCCTCTACTTGCAGGACGGCGACTACGTGCTCGTGGACGTAGCCAAGCGCGTGGAGGGTCGGTACGTCCTACTCGACGCCTTCCACGAAACGTACCCCGTCGTCGAGCAGGTCGCCGCATCCTTCGGGGAGTTCCTGGAGAAGGCGCTGGCCAGTGATGATGCGTTCTTCTGGCTCAACGGCTGAGTTCAGGGGCTGAATCAAGGCGGATTCTGCGCACCCAGCCCCACTTCACCGAAGTAGTCGAGGAACGCGCGGATGCGCGCTGGGAGCTGCTTCGCGGGGTCGAGGTACACCGCGTGAAAGGCCTCGGTGTCTCCGGGGTTGCGGTCCTCCAACACCGCGACCAGCCGTCCTGCCCGAAGGTCCTCGCGGACCATGAACACGGGAAGTCGAGCGAGTCCTGCTCCCGCGAGCGCCAGGTGCCGCACCGCCTCGCCGTCACTGACCTGCACGTTGCCGGCACACGGGATGGAAACCGGGACACCGTGTTCCACGAAGGACCAGTGATGCATGGAGCGCGCGTAGCTGAAGCCCAGGAGGTTGTGCTTCTCCAGGTTCGCGACCGTCCTGGGTGTCCCCTCGCGCTTCAGATACGCCGGTGAGCCGACGACGTGGAAGCGGGTCTCCCCCAGCTTCCGCGCGATGAGATTGGAGGACTTGAGCGGCCCTGCGCGGATGGCCACGTCCGCGCGGTCCTCCAGCAGGTCCACCACCTGATCCGTGAGCCCGATGTCCAGCCGGATGCCTGGGTACAGGGCCTGGAACGCGGGGACGTGCGGCAGGAGGACGTGCGTGCCGTAGGGCACGTTGGTGTTCACTCGCACGCGGCCTGACGGTGCGTCATGGGACGTGACGCCGCGCTCGGCCTCATCCAATTCCGCGAGCACCTGCACGCTGCGCTCGTAGAAGACGCAGCCCTCGGAGGTGAGCTGGAAGCCCCGGGTGTTGCGGTGGATGAGCCGCGCGCCCAGCCGGGCTTCCAGCCGCGCGACGAGCTTGCTCACCGCCGACGGCGTCATCCGCAGCGTGCGCGCAGCCGCGGAGAACCCCTCCTGCTCCACGACCCGGACGAAGACCTCCATCTCCCCCGAGCGATTGATTTCCAGACGCGCCATGGAATTGAACTCACAAGCCTTGTGCCTGGGACGGCTCTACCTCGCGACAGGGCCCGCGAATACTAGACCCGTGCGGCCCGGAAACGGATCCACGTGGGGCCGCATGGAGAACCCCATGTCTTCCCCCAAGAACGTGGCCCTGGTTGTCGGGGCCCATGGCATCGCTGGCCTCAACCTCATCGAACACCTGGAAGCGCTCGGAGGCTGGGAGGTCATCGGCCTGTCCCGCCGGGGTGGCGAATCGCGCCAGGGCGTGAGCTTCATCTCCGTGGACCTGCTCGATGCGGCTGACAGCCGCGAGAAGCTGAGCGGCCTGACGCATGTGACCCACGTCTTCTACGCCGCCTACCAGGACCGCCCGACGCTCGCGGAGCTGGTGGCGCCCAACGTCGCCATGCTCGTCAACGTGGTGAACGCGGTGGAGCCTGTCGCCAGGAACCTCCAGCACATCAACCTGATGCAGGGCTACAAGGTCTACGGCGCGCAGCTGGGCCCGTTCAAGACACCCGCCCGGGAGACGGACGCGCCGCACATGCCCCCCGCGTTCAACGTGGATCAGCAGGCCTTCCTGGAGCAGCGGCAGCAGGGCAAGGCGTGGACGTGGTCCGCGCTCCGCCCATCCGTCGTGGTGGGCTACGCGATGGGCACACCGATGAACGCAGCATTGGCCATCGCGGTGTACGCGTCCATGTCGAAGGAGCTGGGCATCCCGCTGCGCTTCCCCGGGCCGCCGTCCGCCTACGACATCCTCATGGACATCACGGACGCGAGGCTCCTGGCGCACGCCATGCTCTGGGCGGCGACGAGCCCGAAGGCCGCGAACCAGGCCTTCAACATCAACAACGGCGACCAGTTCCGCTGGAGCGAGCTGTGGCCGAAGATCGCCCGCATGTTCGACCTGGAGGTGGCCCCTCCTCTCCCCATCTCCCTGGTGGAGACGATGGCGGACAAGGCACCGCTCTGGGACGCGATGGTCGCGAAGCACGGGCTCGCTCCCAATCCGTACAAGGACATCAACCCCTGGCGTCATGCCCAAGGGATGTTCTCGATCAACTTCGACTTCCTCGCGGACCCGTCCAAGGCGCGCCGCCACGGGTTCCCGGGGCACATCGAAACGGAGACGATGTTCCGCGAAGTCTTCGCGGACTACCGCCGCCGCAAGGTCATTCCCTGAGCGCTTCCACGACGAGCGAACGGAAGTAGCTCGCACCCGGGTCCGCATCCGTCCGGGTGTGCCAGATGAGCGACTTGGTCATGCGCGGTGAGGGAAAGGGCATCTCCACCGTGCGCAGGGGCAGCATGTCGCAGAAGGCTCGGGCGACTCGGCGGGGCACACCGGCCACCAGGTCGGAGCGGGCCGCCGCCATCGCCGCCGCGAAGAAGTGCGGGACCGCGAGCCCCACCTCCCGCGTGAGGCCGTGCTCCTTGAGGATGCGAGTGTGCTGCTGGTGGCCAATGCCCGGACGCCCTTCCGCGAGGTGCAGGTCGATGTGCTTGGACGTGTTGTAGAGCGCCTTCGTCAGCGTCTTGCCCCGGATGCGCGGATGGTCGCGGCGCACGAGCAGCACGGCGTCATCCGTGTAGAGCGGTTCGGCGTGGCACCCCGGCCCTGTGGCCTCCGGTGGCCCCAGCGCTACGTCCACCGCGCCCGTGGTCAGCCCGTCCCGTTCGACGAGATAGTCGAGGCTCACCACGCGCAGGAGCGCGGCGGGGAGGCGCTTCGCGAACAACGCCGCGAGCACCGGCACGTCGGAGACACCGTGGTGGTCCGCGCCCGCAAGGGTGAAGGTCCGCGTGCACGTCTCCGGCTTGAAGCCCTGGCCTCCCTCCAGCGCCAATTGAAGCTGGCCCACGGCGGACGCGATGAAGGGCCGCAGCTCCTCGCACCGGGGCGTTGGGACGAGCCCCCTTCCGCTGCGCACCACCAGCGGATCCCCCAGCACCTCACGCAGCCGGGCCAGCGCGTTGCTCACCGCGGACTGCGTGACGTGAAGCTCCCGCGCCGCACCGGTCGCGCTGCCGGACTCGAGCACCGCGTGCAGCACGAGGAACAGGTTGAGGTCGATGGCGGAGAGATTCACAGCCGTGATTCTAACCATCATGGACCATCACTGGTGGAGAGAGCCCAATGGGCCGTAGTCATGGGCGCAGAAAGCGAGGTCCCATGTCTTCACCCACCGAAGCCGCTGCCATCCGGGAGCGCATGCAGCAGCTGTACGAATGCTGGAACCAGGGCGACGCCCAGGCCTACGCCGCCTGCTTCACGGAGGACGTGGACTACGTCGCCTTTGACGGCAGCCACATCAAGGGACGGCAGGCCAACGCGGAGGCCCACCAGGCCCTCTTCGACGGCGTCCTCCGGGGCTCCACGCTCGACGGTGAGGTGAAGTCCCTGCGCTTCCTCGCTCCGGACGTGGCGCTCATCCACACCGAAGGCGTCATCAAGCTGCGCTGGCAACGCAAGGCGCCCAAGGGCCGGCGCTCCATCCAGACCACGGTCGCCGTGAAGCGTGAAGGCGTCTGGTTCTTCACCGCCTTCCAGAACACCCGCATCCAGCCGCCCAACGCCTTCGCACGCTGGATGCTGCGGCTGATGACGCCGAAGCGCTCAGCCTCGCGGTGACACGAGCAGCAGCGACAAGATTTCGCCCGCCACCGCGCGCTTGCTGCCCTGCAACACCCGGTCAGGCCCACCACGGGAAATCACCGTCACGCGGTTCGTGTCCGTCCCGAACCCCGCCCCCTCGGCGGTGACGTCGTTGGCGACGATGGCGTCCAGCCCCTTGCGCTCCAGCTTCTCACGCGCGTGCTCCACCACCCGCTCCGTCTCCGCCGCGAAGCCCACCAGCACCGGGCGCTTCGCCCTGCCCGCCACCTTGCGCGATGCCTCCAGCAGCACGTCTGGCGTGCGCACCAGCTTGAGGTTCTCCGGGCCCTCGCCCTTCTTCACCTTCTGCGGTGCTCGCGTCTCCGGACGCCAGTCGCTCACCGCCGCAGTGGCGATGAACGCGTCCGCGGACTCCACTCGCGACAGCACCTCGCGCGCCATGTCCTCCGCGCTCACCACGTCCACCACCTCCAGGCCCGTGCGGTCCACCGCGCCCACCGGGCCCAGCACCACCGTCACCTTCGCGCCCAGCGCTCGCGCCTCGTGCGCCAGCGCCATGCCCATCTTCCCCGTGGAGGGATTGGAGATGAACCGCACCGGATCCAGGTACTCGCGCGTGGGGCCCGCCGTCACCAGCACTGTCTTGCCCGTGAGCGGACCTCCTCCCAGCCTCGCCGCCACCGCGGACACGATGGCGCCCACGTCCGCCAGCCGCCCCGAGCCCACGTCGCCGCACGCCAGCATCCCCGCGCCCGGCCCCACCGTGCTGAAGCGCGGCTCCGCCAGCAGCGACGCCACGTTCTCCTGTGTCCGGGCGTTCTCCCACATCGCTACGTTCATCGCGGGCGCCAGCACCACCGGCCCCTTGAAGGCGAGCAGCGACGTCGTCACCGCGTCACCGCCGAAGCCCGCGCGAATCTTCGCGATCAGGTCCGCCGTCGCGGGCGCCACCACGAAGGCCTCGCCCCAGCGGGCCAGGTCCAGGTGGCCGAAGTTCCCCTCCTGCGCCGGGTCGAAGTAGTCCGTCAGCGGCGGGTGACCCACGAGCGCCTGGAAGGTCAGCGGGGTGACGAACTGGCGCGCGGCCTCCGTCATGGCCACGCGCACCTCCGCGCCTGCTCGGCCCAATTCACGCACCAGCTCGCAGGCCTTGTACGCCGCGATGCCGCCACCCACGCCGACGATGATCCGGCGACCCTTCAGAGCCGATGCGTCCATGCGGCTTCATTACGCGCCAGCCCGCCCGGTCGCAACACGACTACCGCAGGGACACCTCGCCCTGGGAGGGAACGTCCACCTGCCGCACCACCGGGCCCGCCCCCGGCATCTCCGCGTGGAAGTAGCCCCACACCAGCGTGTACCGCCCCGGCCGCAGGCCCTGCACCACCACCCGCTCCGACATGGGCTGATACACGAGCTGCGCATAGCGCGAGCGCAAGAGCTCCGTAGGCGGGTTGCCCACCGCGCCCACGTCCCCCGGCACCACCCACAGC
>NZ_RAWK01000316.1 GCF_003612165.1 Corallococcus aberystwythensis
ACACGCGCGACTGGACGCCGATGGGCCCTGTCCGTCTCGGCCCCTCTCCGAACCTCACCCCGGCAGTGCAGGAGATGAAGCGCATCGGCTGAACCCTCTCACGCGACAACTACCTTGACGCTCACCGGCTCCACCTCGCGCTGACGCCCGGCCAGCAGCATGAGTCCACGATGGCCGAGGAGCTTCTGGTGCATGCCGAAGGCGAAGCGTTCATCGCGGATACGGGCTACGACGCCGAGCGCATTCGCACCAACGCCCAGAAGCTGGAGATGAAGGCCGTCATTCATCCCCACCCCAGCCGCAAGCAGCCGCCGCCTTTGGACCGCGCCCTCTACCGGCTGCGCTACCGGGTGGAGTGCTTCTTCCACGACCTCAAGCGCTTTCGCGCCGCCGCCACTCGTTACGACAAGACGGCGACCTGCTACCTCGCCGTCTTGCACGTTGCGTCCATGCTTCTCTGGCTGCGTTAATCAGGGACAGCCCCTAGAGATTCTTCTTCAATGATGCGGGTGTCCTTGTCGTTGTAGTGACGGGTCAGGGACCAGAGGAACTCAACATTCCTGCGGTCTTCTTTGGAGAACTCACGCGGGATTTGACCCTTCAGGCATCGCTCCAAAGGGGTTCCTTGGGGGGCGACCCATGGGCGCACCAGAAACCATGTCAGTCCCAAGATGGCGAGCGCGGCCGGCAGCAGAATTCGCATGCCACGTATCACGCGGTCGAACGTGAGCCCCATGAAGAACTCCCGAACAGGCACCCAAAGAATTTTCGTTAACTCCAATATGAACGAGAGGAGAAAAACGACCCCATAGAGGACTCCAAGTGTCGAACAGATGAATGGGATAATCTTGTTGAGGATGTCCATCGTGTAGATAAAGAATTGCTTGTCGGTCGGTTTGATTCGCTGTGGCCGAGAATAGCACTTCTGCTTTTTGCGCTCTTCCCGGACTCGAAGACGGTGCAGGGGAGCCGCAGGCCATCGTGCGCTCCACCCAGATGAATGGCATGGTGCAGGGTCCACTCTGGCCGCCCCAGGTTTGACGGCTCTCTCTGGGAATCCATTGTCAGACGGCGCCGCAGTGGGGCGGGGGACCTGGAAGCTCGAAAGCGTGGACGCTAACGTCCAGGGGCTGCGTCAAGCCTTGGAGCGGATGTGTTCAGACGGGTGGTTCTGTTGGGGGTGGTGTCGCTGTGGCTCTCCGTGGGCCCTTCCTGCCGCAAGCAGGAGGCTCCGGCCTCCAGCCCCGGGTCGATGGAGGCCGGGCTGCTTGAGCGCGTGAAGGACGCGACTGTGCTCATCCGTTCCGAGGAATCGAGCGGCAGCGGGTTCGTCGTCAGCACCGGGCAGGGCCGGCACCGGGTCGTGACCAATCACCACGTCGTCGAGCTGAAGGACGGCCGGCTCTCGACGTCGCTCCAGGTCACCTACCGCAGCGGCACGGGCCGGGAGGTGACGCGGCAGGCCCGCGTCATCGCGAAGGACCGCGGCAACGACCTGGCGCTCCTGGAGGTGGCGGACACCGCGGGGCTGGAGGTGGAGCCCCTGGACGAAGGCGTGGCCGCACGCGAGACGCTGGGCCTCTACGCGGTGGGCTTTCCCTTCGGGGAGATGCTCTCCTTTGATGAGCAGCTCCCGGCCGCCACCCTCACCCGGGGCTCGGTGTCCAGCCTGCGCCGCAGCCGGCTGGGGGCACTGGAGACCATCCAGGTCGACAGCGCCTTCAACCCCGGTAACAGCGGCGGTCCGGTGGTGGACGTGGAGGGGCGGCTGCTGGGCGTGGCGGTGGCCACGGTCCGGGGAACCAACATCAGCTTCGTCATTCCCTGGGAACGCGTGGAGGCGCTGCTGGAGTCACGGGCCGCCGAGGTTCAGGTGGGCGCGCTGCCGGAGGGGTGTGAGGACGCCTGCGATGTCCCCATGACGTTGGAAGTGAGCAATCCCGACGGCGTGGTGAAGGAACTGGAGCTGCGCGTGATCCACGCCGATGAGGCGTTTCTCTCTTTCGCGCGCACGCCTCCCTACGCGCCGGAGGGCGAGTCCCACAAGCGGGTGTCCCACCAGGGCGCCGGCCGGGTGAAGCTGGCGGCGACCGTGACCTTCCGGTCCGGCAGCGAAACCTATGTCCAGGTCGGCTACGTCACGGAAAAGGGAAGCCGCACCTATGACCTGCCCCTGCGCCTGGGCACGCTCCGTGAACCGTCCGCCAGGACCGCCAGGGCGGCGCCGGTCGCGAAGGAGCAGGCCCTTCCTCCAGAGGCGGCCTTCGAGAAGCTCGACCTGGAGCGGCCGCTCGTCGACGCGCAGGTGGCGGACGGCGGCAGGCTCGTCGTGCTGCGCATGGAGGGCCTGGCCTCCGTGAGCATCCTCGACGTGAAGGCGCGGCGCATCGTCCACACGCTGGAGCTGCCGGAGCCGCAGTTCCTGTTCGCCGCGGGAGGCACGTCGCTGCTGGTGTACCTGCCCACCCTGAAGCTCTTCCACCGCTACAGCCTCACCACCTTCGAGCGCGAGAAGATCGGCCGTTTCATGCTGGGCGGCCCCGTGCTCCACCTGGTGATGGGCAACGCCAACGCGGAGCGGGCTCTCGTCATCCGCGACGTGCCGGACACACGGGGGAACGACCCGCTCACCCTGCTGGACGTCCAGAAGCTGGAGCCGGTGACGGCCCCCCGCGCGGTCGGGACGGCCCCGCCTCAGTGGGCCCTGGAGAAACAACGCCCCGTCGACAGCTCCAAGGCCTTCAGCTACGCGTGGCGCGCGAACCCGCAGGGCACGGTCTTCACCGCGATGCGGCCCGGCGTGTCCCCGGAGGGCATCTACGTGGGGCGGGTGGTGGAGAACCGGCTGGAGTTCCAGTACCGGCACGAATCAGGCGGCCTGCTGCTCGTGGGCGGGGACGGGGCCATCTATGGGCGGGGCCGCACGTTCGCCCAGGACCTGACGCCGCTCACGCAGCTGCCCAACACCCAGTTGCTCCCAGCGGTCGGAGCCATGCTGTACCTGGGCCTTCCCACGAGCACCGCCAGCTCGAAGGGTGGGGTGAGGCCGGCACTGTATGTCGTGGGAAAGGACGCGCCCCTGGCGGCCCGGCTCCCCATCGACTTCGAGTGGACCGAGCAGCCCGCTTCCGCGAGCACCGGGCTCTTCGTCGACCGCCGGATGATGCTGCTGCCCGCGATGGGCGCGGTGGTGGTCGTGCCGCCCGACCGGAAGCAGGTGCGCCTCTTCGACTTTCCGGCCCTCCTGCGTTCAGAAGCCCCGGAGTACCTCTACGTGCGCTCCGTCCCCCCGCTGGAGACCGCTGTGGGCACCCGCTACGCGTATCAGCTGGAGGTCCGCTCCACGGCAGGAGGCGTGAAGCTGGCGCTGGAGGCAGGCCCCGAGGGCATGTCCGTGTCTCCAGAGGGCATCGTCGGCTGGAGCGTCCCGCGCAACGCCCGGGCCGCGGAGCGGGTGGTGATCCGCGCCACCGACCGGCTCGGGAGCTCCGTGCTCCACGCGTTCCCGCTCACGGTGCGCGGGGGCACTCCCTGAGCAGGTCGCCAGCGGCTCGTCAGCGAGCGCGTGTCAGCGAACCCCGGGCCCGCTGCCTACCGTCCCACGAAGTCCATCAGCACGGCGTAGTGCGTGGCGGCCGCGGCGACGACCATGATGTGGAACACCTCGTGGTAGCCGAACACGTGGGGGACGGGGTCCGGCCAGCGGCGCGCGTACACCACCGCGCCCACCGCGTAGAGCACCGCCCCGAACAACAGCCACCCCACGCGGCCCGGCCCCATCACCCCCGGGAGGTGCCACATCACCGGGGCCGCCAGGCAGCCCAGCGCGAAGTAGAGCGCTGAGCGCAGGCCTCGCGCCGCGGAGATGCCCGCGAGCGTGAGCGTGGCGCCCGTCAGCGCCGCGCCCCACATCACCCAGAGCAACCGCTGGCTCCAGCCCCCCATGGGGGCCAGCGTCGCCATGGGCGTGAAGCTCCCCGCGATGAGGATGAAGATGGCGGCGTGGTCGAACCGGCGGATGCGCTGGTACGTCGCGGCGCTCCACGTGGGCCAGTGGTAGCCCCCGCTCACGCCGAACATCAGCACCAGGCTGCCGCCAAACACCAGGTTCGCCGCGTACTGCGCGCCCTGCACCGGCACCAGCGCCATCCGCGCGCAGCCCACCAGCGCCGCCACGAACGCGATGACGTGGGACAGGCCTCGCAACCGGGGCTTCACGCTCTCATCCATGGGGTGCTCGTACCGCCGGCACGTCATGGCTTCGTCAGCGTCCTCGCGCCGCCGCGCCCCGGACGTCACGTTCTCCACGCATCCCCCGGCGGAGTGTCCTCGGGTCGTCAGCGCGTGGGCCTGGACGGCATCCGGCACGCGGCGTGGCCCAGGACCACGTCCCCGTCGACGGTGCTCGTCGGCGTGGGCGTCCAGCCGGCGGCGAGCCGCGCGTCCAGCAGTTCATCGGGGGTAGGGCAGTGGTCCCACACGGAGACCGAGGTGACTCCGCCCAGTCAGGTGGTGTCGAAGACGAGGTAGCGCGTCTCTTCCCAGGGCAGCACCACGTCGTGGGTGAACTCGTCCTGGACCACCACCGCCGCCACGTCGCGCGGCGGGGTGCTCGCGAAGCCCCAGCGCACCACGTCCTGGAGCAGGGTGAGCGGCGCCAGCCGCCGCTCCAGGTCAGCGCGCCGCTCGGGCGGAAGTCCGGAGTGGTCGGTCAGGGGCACCATGACCCGGAGTGTAGCCGGGCCGGGCCCGGGCTTCACGCGGCGACGGGCTTCTCCTGGTCGTCCAAGGTGCCGGAGCGCAGCGCCTTGCTCGCGGCCCCTGACATGACCTCCGCCAGCGTCTGCACGGACTGGGTGACGGTGCGCGTCTCCTCCACGGCCTGCAGCGTGCGCTGCATCTGGCCGGACAGCTCCTGGATGGCCTGGGCAATCTGGTGGGTGCCCGAGTCCTGCTGGGCCACCGCCTGGGTGATCTGCCGGACGCTGCCGCTGGTGTCCCCGATGATGCCCGCCAGCTTCTGCAATTGGGCGCCGGAGTTGCGGACCGCGTCCAGGCTCACCTGCACGCGCGCCTCGCCCTGTTCGCTCATCTGCGCGGCCTCGCGCATGCTCATGCTCACGCCGTCGAGCACGTCGCGGATGCGCTCGGTGGCGCGGATGGACTGGTCCGCCAGCCGGCGCATCTCCTTGGCCACCACGCCAAAGCCCTTGCCGCTGTCGCCGTTGCGCACCGCCTCGATGGCGGCGTTGATGGCCAGCATGTTGGACTGGTCCGCCAGCGTCTTCACGTCGTCGACGATGCCGGATACCTCCCGGGTGCGCTCATCGAGCGCCAGGATGCGCGCGGCCATCTCCGACACCTCGGTGCGGATGGCGGCCAGGTCCGTCAGGGTGCGCTCCAGCGCCGCGCCGCCCTCACGCCCCACCTGCTCCGCGCTCTCCGCCGACGCCGCGAGCACGCGCGCCTTGTCCGCCGTCACATGGGAGCCCTGGCGGATCTCCTCCACCGTCTGCTCCAGCTCCCGCAGCGCCGCCGCCTGGCGGCTGATGCCCACGGTCTGCTCCTCGCTGGAGGTGTGCAGCTGCTGCACGACGGCGGCGAGCTCGTCCGCGCCCTGGCCCATGCCCTGGGCCAGCAGGCGCACGTCCTTGCGGCGCGCGTCCAGCTGGCGCGTGTACTCCGCCAGCGAGCGCACCACCTCCGCGGAGCGCCGCGCCACGATGGCCACCAGTGACAGCGTGAGCGCGAAGAAGCCCCAGTGCACCTGGCTGTCCGTGGCCTCCATCACTCCCAGCATGGGCAGGGTGCTGATCACGAGCACGAAGGTGAGGACGCCCAGGCCCGCCACGAAGATGCGCGCGTCCGGGTCCCCCTTCGCGGCCTGGACCACCGCGACCGCCACGCAGACGAGCAGCCCGGGCAGCGAGTAGAGGATGAAGGCGGGCAGGAGCCGCCACGCGGCGCCCAGGTCCATGAGCACGATGACCGCCTGGATGACGGCCGGGACGGTGACGACGGCCGCGCCCCGGCGCAGCCAGCGCAGCTTGTCCGCGCCGACGGTATCGGAGATGAACCACGCCAGGCCGGGCAGGATGGCGTACGAGCCCAGCAACGTGAGCACGCTGCCAACGGCCGCGCCGTTCCAGAGCGCCAGGAACAGCCCGCTCGAGCCCAGCAGCAGCGCGCCAGAGCCCGCGGCGAACACGGTCAGCGCGGCGAGCATCCGCCATTGGCGGCGCAGGAGCGCGGCGGACAGCGACACCGCGCCAATGCCAAGCAGCAGCGTCCCCATGACGAAGGGCGCCAGGCCCATGCGCGTGACGCCCGCGAGCAGGTCCGGGTGCGAGCCCACCTTCGCGTCCCGCGTGACGCCGATGGCGGGCCCGTGGGCCTGGATGCGCAGGAGCACGTGATGGCCCAGCGACGCGGGCGGCACGGGCACCAGGTGCCAGACCATGTTCTCCATCAGCTCCTGGCCGTTGGGGGCCAGCCTCCCGCTGGCGTAGACGCGCTTGCCGCCGGCGTAGACCTCGAAGGCGTTGGCGACGTTGCCCAGGAAGAGGGCGGGCTGCAGCCAGGGGCCCTGCGGCAGCGGGATGCTCAGCCAGAGGAAGGTATTCGTCCCGCGGCCCGGCGGCTCCTTGAGCGCGTCCATGGCCTGCCAGCCCTGCGCGTCCTCCGGCTCCGTTGCCCACGTGGGAACGCCGTCAGTGCCTGGCGGTGAGTCCCCCCAGCGGTAGCGCCACCCGTCGAGCGCGGGCCGGGCCGCGGCCGTGCGTGCCGCTTCCGCGTGCGCGGCGGGCGCGAAGGCGAGGAGCATCAGCAGCACGGACCCCACCGCCGCGAACCGCGAAGCGAGGGTCTTCCGAGGGCCGCGGAAGGATGTGGGCTGAAGCAGGAAATCGAGAGCAAAGACGCGGGAGCGACACATTCGCGACACATGCTCCAGCGGCGGAGGGCCAAAGTAAAATGGGTCCCTGATGCCTCGCCCGCCGTGCCTCCGGGCATCGCGCCTCGCAGGGCCAGGATAAAAAAGAAAAGCATGGAATCGTCGTTGCGGCCGGGGAGCTGGCGTCGTGCCGCTGAAGCCTACCCGGAGGGTCCAGTCCCCCTCTGGGCAAGGGGGGCCGGGCCTTCGAGGGCCCGGCGTGAAACCGGGCGGCCTGTGCGCAGGTCCCACGCGGGCCTTCGGCACAGCGCGAGCACGGAGGCTCGCCGCGGCAGCGCTGCTTCAAGCCCCCGGGCACGGCCTCAAGGGGGCGCGGAGTCCTCCGGCCGGAGCCCCGGGAAGGGGAGCAGGCTAGCGCATTGCCCTGATGCTCCGGAGTCTGAGCGCGCGTTGGTTGGTGGACGGGTGATTGTCTTTGAATGCCAATGCATTGACTTGCATGGGCCGACCCTCTACTTCGCTCCGGCCCCGGTCCTGCCGTGCCGGGTTTCGTGGGGGGTTCCAAACATGGTCCAGCAGTCCGCTCCCGTCGTCAGCACTGTCGAAGGACAGCTTCAAGGCGTCGTCGAGGAAGGGGTGTATGCCTTCAAGGGTATTCCCTACGCCCAGCCTCCCGTGGGCGCGCTGCGCTGGCGCCCGCCCGCTCCGGTGGTGCCCTGGAAGAACATCCGTCAGGCCTCGAAGTTCGGCAATTCCTCGCTCCAGTCGCGCGAGGCCTGCATCGCCGGCGGTGGCGGAGACCCGGTCCCGATGAGCGAGGACTGCCTCTATCTCAACGTCTGGACGCCGCGGGTGGATGCCCAGGCGAAGCTGCCCGTCATCGTGTGGATCCACGGCGGCGCGTATGTGATTGGCGCCAGCGGCCTGCCCCCGTACAACGGCGTGCCCATGGCGGCCCGGGACGCCATCCTCGTCACGCTCAACTACCGCCTGGGCCACCTGGGCTTCCTGGCCCACCCGGCGCTCCAGCAGGAGCCCGGCGGCGGCGCGGCCAACTTCGGCCTCCTGGATCAGCTCGCCGCGCTCCAGTGGGTCAACCGCAACATCGCGAAGTTCGGAGGGGACGCGAACAACGTCACCCTCATCGGCCAGTCCGCGGGCGCCAAGAGCGTGCTGTCCCTCTTCTGCATGGAGGCCGCCCGGCCCTGCTTCCAGCGGGGCGTGGCGATGAGCGTGTACGGCATGGACGAGATGCCCCTGGAGAAGGCGATGCTCAAGGGCGAGGCGCTGATCCGCGGCATGGGCGTGACGGACGCGGAAGCGACACCGGAGCGCCTGCGCAAGCTGCCCGCGGACGCCTTCTGGTCGCAGCCACCGGAGCACTCGCTGGCGCCCGTGGCCGTGTGCGGTGACACGGTGATGCCCCAGTCCATCCTGTCGACGTTCAAGGCCCAGCAGCAGGCGCGCGTGCCGCTCATCCTGGGCAGCACCAGCGACGACGTGAGCGTGATGATGGAGATGGGCCGCGACCCCATGGACGTCCTCCAGGCGCTGCGGGACAACAAGGTCCCCATTGGCCTGCTCTACCCGGGGGTGACGTCCGACGAGGAGCTGGCGCGGCAGGTGTGCCGCGACATCGTCTTCACGCTCATCCCCCGCCAGATCGCGGACCTGCACGCCAAGGTCTCCGACGCGTGGCGCTACTACTTCGATTACACCGCCACGGAGCTGCGCCCGGAGCGCCCCGACGGCGTCCCGCACGGCTCGGACATCGCGTACTTCCTGGACACGGTGGCCCGCTGCCCGCCCACCCAGGACGTGCTCTCCGAGGAGGACCGCGCGTACTCGCGCCAGGTGAGCGGCTGGATGCTCCAGTTCGCCCGCTCCGGCGCGCCCGCGTCCGCGACGGAGTGGCCGAAGCACCAGCAGGGCGAGGACCGCACCCTGCGCATGCAGCAGCCGCCGAAGGTGGAGACCAACTTCATGCAGCTGCGGCTCAACGCCTTCCTGCTCGCGAGCGGCATCATCAACGGCGCGGACAGCGGCATGCCTGACGCGTCCGGGCCCCAGCGCAGCAGCCACCACGGCGCCACGCCCCAGAAGAAGTCCCGGCCCGAGGGCACGCCGTAGCGCGCGAAGAAAAGCGAAAGGGCCCGGACGCGAGCGCTCGCGGCCGGGCCCCACCTGCTTCCTCTTCGCCGCGAGGGCCTAGCTGCTGAAGAGCACCAGCACGAAGGTGTTGGACTGGGGCAGCTGGAACACGGTGCCCTGGCGCAGGGACCCCTTGAAGAAGGGCGCCGCGTCGTAGGCGGTGGCCGTCTTCAAGGCGTCGCGGGTGGCCTGCGGCAGCCAGCCGCCGTCATCCACCTTCACCGTCAGCCGCGTGGGCTTCAGCGCGGCCTGGAGCGCCTGGCCTTCCGCCGCCGGGTACTCCAGCACCGCGAGGAACTGCGTGTCCGTGGGGCCCAGTCCGCCCGGGATGCCGCGCGGAGACTGGCGCCACTGCACCGCCTGGGGGCGGCGCGGCAGCGTCACGGTCTTCTCCAGCGTCTCCAGGTCCGTCCCCGTCTTCGCCGCGGGCGCGGCCGTCTGTGTCGTCATGGATGCATTCCCCCCTGAGGGCTTGTCGCAGGCCAGCGAAACACACCCCAGCAGCAGGGTGGTAGCCAGCGTGCGCCTACCGGCCACCAATGGGACGCGACGTCGCATTCTCGGGGCTCCCCTGGTCCCACGTCACATGGCGCTGGAGCGTGCCGTAGTTCGTGTACTGCTGCCCCAGGCCCGTGCGCTCCAGCCGGCCGTTGGCCGCGTCCGGCGTGCCGGTGTTGATGTCCGCCTGGCCCGGGTTGAAGTTGTAGCGGTCCTCCGCGTGGAGCGTCATGTCCATCTCGAAGCGGGGCTTCCCGCCCGGCGTCTCCGGCGGGTACACCGTCACCGTCGCGCTGTTCCAGACGGAGTGGCCGCCAATCGCCTTCTGCCAGTTCTCCGTCTCCGGATAGGGGAACTGCTCACTGGAGCCCACGCCAATCTGCGAGCCGGTAACCTGGAACGTCACCGGCTTGCCGGCCAGCGACGGGTCCTGGGCCACCATCTGGTTGTAGGCCGCCTCCGCCGCCTGCTGCGTGTCGCGCGTGGAGTTGGTGAGCACCGCCTGGCCGGCGGGGTCCGTGCGGACGAAGCGCTCGTAGTCGAAGTGCCGGTCCGCCCCGTTGCCGTGCAGGAAGTGGTCGTACGTGTCCAGGCCGTCCGGGATGTCGTTGTGCGGCACGCCCGGCACGCCCTGGAGGGCGCGCGCACCCCGGAGCTTCACCTCCCACTCGGCCAGCGCCGCGTAGTCGCCCAGCCCCGGGCTCTCCGTGGGGATGGGGTTCGGGTCGTTGGGGTCGTTCGGGTTCTGCAGGAAGCCGTTGTCGTGGTGGATGTCCGGGCGCCGCGGAGGACCCACCTGGTAGTCCGCCACCGTGCCGCCGTTCGTCGGCACCGCGGTGCCGGCCGTCCCCACCGGGGTGGGCGTGGCCGTGGGCGCGGGCGCCCCCAGCGCGGGGCCGCCA
>NZ_RAWK01000317.1 GCF_003612165.1 Corallococcus aberystwythensis
CGCCCAGGAGGCCCCCGCCCGCCTGCCCGACGCCCCGACGCTGAAGCGGATGACCGCGCGCTTCGCCCCCGTGGACGTCAAGGTGGACGTGTCCAAGCTGCCGGACGCGGAGAAGCGCGCCCTGGCCAAGGTGCTCCAGGCCGCGAAGATGATGGACCCCCTCTTCCTGCGTCAGGCGTGGGCGGGCAACGAGACCCTGCTCCTGGACCTGGTGAAGGACACCACGCCCCTGGGCAAGGAGCGGCTGCACGCGTTCCTGCTCAACAAGGGCCCCTGGTCACGGCTGGACGAGGCGAAGCCGTTCATCCCCGGCGTGCCGGCCAAGCCGGACGAGGGCAACTTCTATCCCGCCGGTGCCACCAAGGCGGAGGTGGAGGCGTGGGTGAAGGGCCTGCCGGAGGCGCAGCAGCACGCGGCCACGGGCTTCTTCACCACGCTGCGCAAGGGGCCGGACGGCAAGTTCGTGAGCGTGCCGTACAGCGTCGAGTACCAGGGCGAGTTGGGCATGGCCGCGCAGCTGTTGCGTGAGGCTGCGGCGCTCACCCAGCAGCCCTCGCTGAAGCGCTTCCTGGAGACGCGCGCGGCGGCGTTCCTGTCCAACGACTACTACGCGAGCGAGGTCGCGTGGATGGAGCTGGACGCGAGCGTGGAGCCCACCATCGGGCCCTACGAGGTCTACGAGGACGGCTGGTTCAACTACAAGGCCGCGTTCGAGGCCTTCATCGGCGTGCGCGACGACGTGGAGACGCAGAAGCTGGCGAAGTTCAGCGCGGAGCTCCAGGAGCTGGAGAACAACCTCCCCATCGACGCCGGCCTGCGCAACCCGAAGCTGGGCGCGCTGGCCCCCATCCGCGTCATCAACAGCCTGTACTCGTCCGGTGACGGCAACCGGGGCGTGCAGACGGCGGCCTTCAACCTGCCCAACGACGAGCGCGTGGCGGCGGAGAAGGGCACCAAGCGCGTGATGCTCAAGAACATCCAGGAGGCCAAGTTCCAGCGCGTGCTGCTGCCCATCGCGAAGGTGGCGCTGCCGGCGAAGGACCGCAAGGACGTGTCCTTCGACGCCTTCTTCACGCACATCCTCATGCACGAGCTGATGCACGGCCTGGGGCCCCACAACGTCACCGTGGCCGGGAAGCAGACGACGGTGCGTCAGGCGCTGCAGGCGTCCTCCAGCGCCATCGAAGAGGCCAAGGCGGACGTCTCCGGCCTGTGGGCCCTCCAGCGGCTGGTGGACAAGGGCACGCTGGACAAGGACCTGCAGCGGACCATGTACACGACGTTCCTCGCGTCCGCGTTCCGCTCCATCCGCTTCGGCATCGACGAGGCGCACGGCAAGGGCATCGCGCTGCAGCTCAACCACTTCCTGGACACCGGCGCGGTGAAGGTGAACGCGGACGGCACGTTCGAAGTGGTTCCGGACAAGATGCAGGCGTCCGTCACGTCGCTGACGAACCAGCTCATGGCCCTCCAGGCCAAGGGCGACCGCACCGCCGCGGAGGCGCTGCTCGCGAAGCAGGGCGTGGTGCGCCCCTCCGTGCAGAAGGTGCTGGAGCGGCTGAAGAACGTGCCGGTGGACATTGAGCCGCGCTACGTCACCGCCGAGTCGCTGGTGAAGGACTTCGGCGCCCCGGCCGCCGCGCCCGCCACGAAGTAGCGTCCCGGCCGTTCCCCGTCCCTCCCGCGAGATTTTCCCGTGCGCGGGGGACGGGGCATGGCCAGTAAGGGAGCCATGGCGCCCGAGTCCTCCTCCCGTCCCGTGCCCCCCGACCCGTGGGGCGTCGTGCTCGCGCTCGCGGTGGTGGGCGCGTGGGGCGGGCACCTGGCGTGGATGCTGGCGGGGCCGGCGCTGGCGTGGAGCTCACCGCTCCCCTGGCTGCACGTCGTGCTCCAGATGTGGCTGTCCACCGGCCTCTTCATCACCGGCCATGACGCCATGCACGGCACCGTGTCCCTGCGCCGCCGGGTGAACGGGGCGGTGGGCACGCTGGCCTGCTTCCTCTTCGCGGGGCTGTCCTACCGCCGGCTGGTGGTGAACCACCGCGCGCACCACGCGGACCCCACCGGAGAGCACGACCCGGACTTCGCGGCCCACGGGAAGGCCTTCTGGCCCTGGTTCGGGGCCTTCATGGTGCGCTACACGACGTGGCCGCAAATCGCGGTGATGGCGCTGAAGTTCAACCTGCTGCTGTGGCTGGGCGTGTCCCAGGCGCGCATCCTGGCCTTCTGGGTGCTGCCGTCGGTGCTGGCCACCGTGCAGCTCTTCTATTTCGGCACGTACCTGCCGCACCGGCGTCCGGACACGGAAGGGATGGCGCCGCACCATGCGCGCACCCTGCCGCGCAACCACCTGTGGGCCCTGCTGTCGTGCTTCTTCTTCGGCTACCACTGGGAGCACCATCAGTCCCCCGGGACGCCCTGGTGGCGGCTGTGGCGGGTGAAGGACGCCCGGCGGTAACCGGAAAAGGCGCTGGAGCGTTATAGAGGGAGCCATGCGCGACAAGCTCCCTCCCGAGCCCCCCGGCTCCGAAGTCACGCCCGAGAAGCTCTACCTGCGCCGCCGCGAGCTCATCAAGAACGCGGGCCTGTTCGCGGGCACCGCCGCGGTGGTGGGAGGCGGGCTGTACCTCCTGGGCATGAAGCGCACCCGGCCCATGGACGGCTTCGTGCCGGACGCGGGCGCGGTGGCGCAGCCGGTGGCCCCCGCCCAGGGCGTCTTCGACACGGACGAGCCGCGCACGCCGTACGAAGACATCACCACCTACAACAACTTCTACGAGTTCGGCCTGGACAAGAACGACCCGGCCCGCCGCGCGCACGCGCTGAAGACGCGGCCGTGGACCGTCGTCATCGACGGGGAAGTCCACAAGCCGTGGACGGTGGACGTGGATCAGCTCATCTCCGCCTTCCCGCTGGAGGAGCGCGTCTACCGGATGCGCTGCGTGGAGGCCTGGTCCATGGTGATTCCGTGGCTGGGCCTGCCCCTGGGCAAGCTGCTGGAGCGCGTGCAGCCCACGTCCTTCGCGAAGTACGTGGCCTTCACCACGCTGGAGGACCCGGAGCAGATGCCCGGCCAGAAGAGCCCGGTGCTGGACTGGCCCTACGTGGAGGGCCTGCGGCTGGATGAGGCCCAGCACCCGCTGACGCTGCTGGCCACGGGCCTCTACGGCAAGCAGCTGCCGCCGCAGAACGGCGCCCCGCTGCGGCTGGTGGTGCCGTGGAAGTACGGCTTCAAGGGCATCAAGTCCATTGTCCGCATCACGCTCACGCGCGAGCCACCGCCCACCACCTGGAACCTGACCAACAAGCGCGAGTACGGCTTCTTCGCCAACGTGAACCCGGCGGTGGACCACCCGCGCTGGAGCCAGGCCTCGGAGCGCCGCATCGGTGAAACCTCACGCCGGCCCACGCTGCCCTTCAACGGCTACGCGGAGCAGGTGGCCGGCCTCTACCGCGGCATGGACCTGAAGCGGGACTTCTAAAACCATGGCCTCCTCCAAGCTCCCCTGGCTGAACCCCGCCATCGCCGTCGGAGGCCTGGCGCCGCTCCTCCAGCTCGCGGTGCTGGGGACGCAGGGCGAGCTGGGGGCCAACGGCATCGAGTTCGCCCTCAACCAGACGGGCCTCTTCGCGCTGGCGGTGCTGATTGCGTCGCTGGCGTGCACGCCCGTGCGGCTGGTGACGGGCTGGACGTGGCCCGCGCGCATCCGCCGCACGCTGGGCCTCTTGGCCTTCACCTACGCGGCGGCGCACTTCCTCACGTACGCCGTGCTGGATCAGGGCCTGGACGTGCGCGCCATGGCGGAGGACGTCTTCACCCGGCCCTTCATCACCGTGGGCTTCACCGCGCTGATGCTGCTGGCGCCGCTGGCCGTCACCTCCACCAACAAATGGGTGCGCAGGCTGGGCTTCCCGAAGTGGCAGCGCCTGCACCGGCTGGCCTACGTGGCCGCGGTGCTGGGCGTGGTGCACTTCGTGTGGCGGGTGAAGAAGGACGTCACGGAGCCGGTGCTCTACGGGGCCGTCCTGGCGCTGCTCTTCGCCGTGCGCTTGGGGGAGGCCCTGCGCAAGCGGCGGGCGCTCGCGCGGGAGCGCCCGGCCTGAGCAGCGGGCTACTTCGTGGCGGCGCGCGGCAGCGGGAGGATGGTGTCCACCAGCGTCATCAGCTGCGCGCAGCTCACCGGCTTGCGCACGAAGGCGCTGATGCCGGCCTTCTGGCCCAGCGCGCGCACCTCCGCCACGTTCGGGTCGCCCGTCATCATCAGGATGGGGACCTTGGACAGCCTGGCGTTGGTGCTGGCTCGGATCTGCCCCGCGAAGTCCGCGCCGTTCATCCCGTCCATGTGGAAGTCGGTGAGGATGAGGTCCACGGGCTCCACCTCGGCGACCTTGAGGCCCTCCTCGGCGGACTCGGCCTCCAGGAACTCGAAGCTGCGGGCCATGAGGTAGATCTTGAGCAGCGTCCGGATGGAGCGGCTGTCGTCCACCAGCAGCACTCGCTGCGGTCCGGTGCCCCCGGCCGGACGGACCGTGGGCGTGCTCCCCGTGGGACGGGAGGGCGCGGTTTCGGGGGCGGAGAGAGGACCGGCCTTCATCAGAATCAAAACCTCGGGGAGGAAAACGCCTCCAGCGGCTCCGCCCATGGTCGCGGATGGGCCCTGCGAAGTCAAAGCAACGCAGGGCGCCGCGCCGCGATTTCAGGAGGGCGGAAACGACCTCACGGGACCTCCAGAACAAAGGCCTGTGATTGCACGCCTGGCAGCCCCACGGCCTCGGCGAGCGCCGGGTTCAGCTCATTGGGCAGCCGCCATGTCTGCCCCGTGGATTGCACCAGGGTGACGCTGTAACGACCCGGAGGCACTGCCGCGAGCGGCGCGGGCGCGGCGGGGTCACGCGCATCCAGCGCCTGCGCGCGGATGGCCACCAGGAGCTGTGGAACGAAGACGGGCTGCGGGCGGGGCTTGCCCTCCGCATCCAGCAGCACGGCGAGCAGGGGATCAGGCACCAGGCCGGCCGCCAGCACCACCACGTCCGGCTTTTCGTCAGGGCCGCCGCTCACGCGCGCGTAGTCCACGCCCTCGTCGTCCACCCTGCCGTCGCGGTCCAGGTCGTTCTCATCCACGTAGCCCGTCACGCCCTCCGCCAGCTTGCGCACGACGACGCGCGGCCAGGCGATGTCTGGCTGGCCATCGCCGTTGGCGTCGTCCGGGATGCCGTCCTTGTTCGCGTCCGCGAGCTGCACCCAGAAGCCCCCTGAACCGGCTCCGGGCGGACGCTGATCCACCGCGCCGGTGAGCGGCTGCGGCGTGAGCGTCAGCAGCTTCGTGGGGGTGGTCGCGGGGTTGAACTCGCGCGCGTCCGCGGTCTGGAAGGCGGGCCGGTCGAAGGGCACGGTCGCGGAGTCCGCGAAGGACACGGAGACGCCGGTGAGCGGCTGGGGCCAGCCGTCCGCGTCCGCCGTCACCTCCAGGATGCGCGTGGCGCCATTGGCCGGGTCCACCGCGCCGCCGCCCACGTCGCCCGCGTTGGGCTCGGAGGTGACGCCGTACCAGGGGTTGAAGTCGGACACGTGGCAGGGCTGCGGCACGCTCCGGCAGGTGTCCGTGTCGATGAAGCCGCGCAGGAGGTAGCGGCCCGGCTCCACGAGGCTCAGCGCGAACGGCGCGGTGAACGGGCCCGTGGAGCTGTCTCCCATGGACGCGCCGAACAGCTCCGCGGCGGTGACGACGGTGAAGGCCAGCGGACGGCCGGAGCCCGCGGGCGGCGGCGGGTTGGCCGCGTCGTAGAGGAACACGATGGCGTTGCCGCGGGCGCGCGACTGCACCACGAGGCTGCCCTCGATGCGGGCGGAGCGCGTGTGCTGACGGCCGTCCGCGGTGGGCACCACGTCCGGGGCGTCACAGCCCCCCGACAGGAGCGACGCGAGCGCGAAGGCGAGGAGGGACAGGGGGCGCTTCATGGGGTCACCGTGAGGTTCGCGAACACGCGCCGCTCGATGCGGTTGCCGAAGGGGTGCTCCGAGTGACTGCCGCCGAGCTGGCTGCCCTGCAGCGCCACGGAGACGAAGTCCTTCACCACGGTGTAGCCCACGCGGGCGTTGACGACGGTGTACGCGGGGAGGTTGTTGGCGATGAGGTCCACGCGCGTCGGGTCGGACGCGGAGGGCTCGCGCTCCACCCAGGTGGTGGAGGTCGTGAACGCCGCTTCGATGCCGAACTCCAGGTCCGTGCGCGTGCGGTAGGTGACGCCGCCGAAGAGCCGGAACGCCGGCGTCTGACTGCACGTGCCGCACTGGCCCTCTGCCTCCGGCAGGTCGGAGCTGACGTGCTGGTAGGAGGCGCTCGCCTTCACGCCCAGGCCGTCGATGGGGGACACGTTGATGCCCGCCTCGACGCCGCGCGCGGTGTAGATGGCGGCCTCGTTGGTGAACAGCGAGCGGCCCAGCAGGTAGCTGCCGGAGCCGCTGTCGTAGGACTCGCCGGCGGGCAGGGACTGCACGGGGGACAGCGCGATGAGGTCCTTCACCGTGTTCTGGTAGAGGGCCACGTCCCAGTCCAGGCCCAGGCGCGGGGACTCACCGCGCCAGCCCAGCTCCAGCGCGTTGAGGCGCTCCGGGCGCAGCGTCCGGTTGCCGGTGGTCAGCAGGCTCACGCCGTTGACGCCCGGCACGGGCACGGGCAGCCGGGTGTAGCTCTCCAGGAACGTGGGCTCGCGGAAGGCGGTGGCCACGGACGCGCGGAAGGCGTGCCCTTCCATGGGCTGGAACACCGCGGACAGGCGCGGCGACTGCGCGATGCCCGGGCTGCCCTTGTCGAGCAGCGGGTGGCGGTCCACGCGGTAGCTGACGATGAGGCGCAGGGGCTGCACGATGCGCCAGTCGTCCTGAACGAAGGCCGCCGCGTGGAACTCCTCGCGCAGGCCGTCCAGGTACTGGAAGGCCACGCGCTTCAGGCGGCCCTCCACGCCGATGTTCACCTGGTGCTCACCGGCCAGCTCGAAGCCGCGCGCGTACAGCGCTTCACCGTTGAAGACGTTGGACGCGACGCTGGTGGTCAGTGAGCGCTGGCCAATGGCCTCGTACTGCGGCCCCGCGTCGCCGGACAGGTGGTTCCAGAACGCCTTGAGCTTCACCGCGCCCAGCTCCACGTCGGCCTTGGCGTACGCGCCCAGGCCGTCGATGTAGTAGTTGCGCAAGAGGCCCAGCGGATAGATTTCCGTGAGGTAGCGGTGCACGCCGCCGGAGAGGCCAATCGCGCGGCCCTCCTCGAACGAGTAGACGGTGGACAGGTTGGCGCGAGCCCCGCGCTGGCCCAGGTCCGGATCCGCGGGCCCCTGGAGCGCGAAGTCCGGACGGCCGGACTCGTAATCTCGGCTCCACTTGTCCTCCTGCCGGTAGGCGGCGGACGCGCGGTAGCGCAGGGCGCCGTTCTGGCCGTGGCTGACGAAGGAGCCCTGCACGGTGTTGCCGCCACCCGCCATGGCGCCGAAGCGCGCGCGCCGGCCGGTGCCGGGCGCCTGGGTGATGATGTTGATGACGCCCAGCATCGCGTTGGCGCCGTACAGCGCGCTGCCCGGACCGCGGATGACCTCGATGCGGTCAATCTCCTCCAGGCCGATGGGCAGCCCCGCCCACACCGTGAGGCCGAGGAAGTCCTGGTACTCGGTGCGGCCGTCCACCAGCACCAGCACCTTGTTGGCCAGGCGCTGGTTGAAGCCGCGCAGGCTGACGTTGGCGCTGCCCACGCCCATGGCCATCACGTCCGCGCCGGGCACGCGGCGCAGGAGCTCCGGCAGCGTGGTGGCGCCCGACAGGCGGATGTCCTCCGAGGTGATGACGGTGGTGGCGTTGGGCGCTTCCAGCGAGGACTGGGCGCGGCGGCTCGCCGTCACCACGCGCTCCTCGTAGGGCACCAGGCCCTCGTCGCCGGAGGTGTCGCCGGACTCGGCGCTGCCGCTGGAGGCGCCCTCCGTACCGGAACTGGCCGCGGGCTTCTGCGCCCCTTGAGGCTGGGCGGTGAGGGACTCCGCGCGGTTGACGGCCTTCTCCAGCCGCTCCATGAGCTCGGCCAGCTGCTGCTGGGCCTGGATGCTCGTGGGGGGCGGCGGGGGCATGGGCAGGCTGGACGTGGAGCCCGTGCCGGGCGTGCCCGTCTGCGTGCCGGGGGCGGGGGCCTCCGCCTGGGCCGCCTGCATGGTGGCCTCCAGGCGCGTCACCTGGGCCTGCACGTTGGCGGCGTCCGGCGGGTTGGAGGCGAGGTAGCGCTTGTACCGGTCCAGCGCTTCGTCGAACCGGCCCGCGTCCTGGTAGGCGCGGGCGATGTTGTAGAGGACGCTGGGGTGCGGCTTGATGGCGTAGGCCGCTTCAAGCTCGGCGATGCCTTCATCGAACTGCTTCTGCTCGATGAGGTTCATGCCATTGCGGAAGTGGCGGCGCGCTTCGAGGCGCGCGTCCGCCAGGGCCTCGGTCGCGCAAAGACACAGCGCGAGGAGCGCTCCACGTCGGAAGGCTGTCGGGGGATTCACTGGTACGGATCGTCCTTGTACGCGGAACCCGGAGCCTTGGTGGGCTTCGGTCCCTGCTTCTTGATGCGGATCAGCTTGACGGAGACGTTGACGGTGGAGCCCAGCTCACCGGAGTAGACCTTGCTCACGGGCTGGTAGCCCTCCAGCTCGAACGTCACCTTCACGGTGGCGACGTCCGGGTTGCCCGAGGTCTGGGTGACGACCATCGGGGTATAGCTGATGACCCGCGGCGTGGTGCCGCGCACCGCGCCGTCGAGCGTGATCTGCGCGCCGGGGGGATCGCTCTCCATGTCGAGGCGGACCGTGCGGGGAGCGGCCGGAGGCGGCGCCACGGGGGCCTCCGCGACGGCGGCGGACTCGCGGGCGGGCGGCTGCGGCGCGACGGACGTGCGCGCCACGGGGACGGCCGGCTCCACCGGGGGCTTCTGGGTGCCGCGCAGCACGAAGACGCCCGCGGCGCCCAGCCCCAGCAGCAGGGACACCCCGAACAGGGCGATGCCCAGGACCTTGCCGGACTTCTTCCGCGGCAGGCCGCCGGCCTCGTCCACGGAGATGTCCAGCGCCATGGTGTTGGGCGCGGGCGTGGGGCCGGAGCCCAGCGCGTAGTGGGCCCCCGAGTGGACGCCGCTGTGCGGACCACTGTGGGGGCCGGAGCCCACCGCGTTGAGGCCGGTGCGCGTGGCGAAGACGCCGCTGACGCCGGACGCGGAGGCGGCGGTGCGCATGCCCTGGATCACCGCGTCCATGGACGCGTAGCGGTCCACCGGGCGCTTGGCCAGGCACTTCATCACCAGCGCCTCCACCTCCGCGGGCACGTTGTGGTCCGGCCACACGGTGTGGAAGGGGGGCGGCGGGTCGTTGATGTGCTTGACGATGACGTCAATGCTCTGCGCCGCCTGGAAGGGCGGACGGCCCATCAGCACCTGGTAGAGCACCACGCCCAGGCTGTACACGTCGCTGCGCGGATCCGCGATGTTGCGCGCCTGCTCCGGCGCCATGTACTGCGGCGAGCCCAGGATGACGCCCGCCTGCGTGAGGGTGGTGTCCTCCTTCATGGAGGCGTCCCCCACGAAGGACTTCACCAGACCGAAGTCCAGGACCTTGACCACGTCCTGGTCGGCCTCCTGGTTGAGGATCATCACGTTGGCGGGCTTGAGGTCGCGGTGGATGAGGCCGACCTTGTGCGCCTCGCGCAGCGAGCGGGCCACCTGCTGCCCGATGGTGAGCGCGCGCTCCCAGGGCAGCGGCCCTTCCTGGGTGAGCAGCTGCGACAGCGTCAGCCCCTCCAGGTACTCCATGGCGATGTAGTAGATGCCGTCTTCCGTCTTGCCGTAGTCGATGACGGTGACGGTGTTCGGATGGCGCAGCTTCGCCGTGACGCTGGCCTCCAGGAAGAAGCGCTTCTGGAAGCCGGGGTCCTTGCCCTCGCCGCTGTACTGCGGGTTCAAGACCTTGAGCGCCACCAGGCGGTCCAACGGGGCCTGCATGGCCTTGTAGACGCGGCCCATGCCTCCGGCGCCAAGCGTCTCCAGGATGCGGAAGCGCTCGTTGAGGATCCGCCCGAGCAGGGGATCCGGCACGTCGGCGGGCGCGCCCTGGCGGCGGGCGTCGCTTTCGATCATGTGTTCCCCCAAGGCTTGGAAAAGGACCGCATACGTCGTTTCGGACCCGGCGGATGCTAGCACCGCCTTGGAAAACCGCCCAAGAGACGTGCCGCTATCATCGCCGCGCCCGGGCCCCGAGTTTCCGGCCCGCGCCGCGCGCTCGCACTCCCGCACTTCCCGTGCTGCCGCGTCCCCGGCGGGGTTGGAAAACGCGGAAATCAGCGTCCGTTGCCGCACAATTCCCGGGGGGTGGTGCGTCGCGTCATCCCGGGTGGAGGAGGGG
>NZ_RAWK01000318.1 GCF_003612165.1 Corallococcus aberystwythensis
GTGCTGGGGTTGGGGCTGGGCTTCGGGTTCGTGTTCCTGGGCAAGTGGGTGCTGCTGTTCCCCATGAGCGTGCCCGCGTGGGCCGTGGCGCTGTCGCTGGGGATGAGCTGCGGCGTGGGGCTGCTCTTCGGCATCTACCCTGCGGCACGCGCGGCGCGGCTGGACCCGGTGGAGGCGATGCGCGCGGAGTAGGGTGCCGGGATGGGTGACGCATTGGAGGAGGCCCGGCGCCGGGCCTCCGGAGACGACCTCGCTTCGCTGCGCAGGCTGGACGCGCTGATGGTGCGCTCGGGCTTCCGGCACGCGGACCGGACGCCTCGCGAGTGGGTGGCGGAGCTGGTCGCGCACGGCGGCGTCCAGAAGGTCTACCCGTACGACGCGCACGAAGCGCTCCGGGCCATCGGTCTGGGCGCGGTGCCCGCGTTGCTGGAGGTGCTGGCGAAGCCCCGGCTGGCGGAGACGGAGTCCGCGGATGCGAGCGTCCGCTCGAACGTGCTCGAAGCGCTGATGGCCATGACGCCGCAGCCCCGGTGCGCGGTGCCCGCGGTGCTGGGGCTGTTGGACCGGCCCAGAGCGCGGCTGCGGCGTCAGGCGCTGCGGGCCCTGGTGGACCTGCGGCCCCTGCCCACCGGGCTCGCGGTGCGGCTGCTGCTGGAGGCCTGCCAGGACAAGCAGGAGTTCAAGGTGCGTGCGCTCGGCCTGGATGCGCTGGCGGCGCTGGATGGCTCCATTCCGGACGCGGTGCGGGACGAAGCGCTGGCGAGGTTGGCGGACGTCAGCCCGTACGTGCGTCGCTCCGCGCTGCGCCTGCTGGGCCGGTGTTCGCCTCCATCCGAAGCGGTGCTCCAGGCCTTGGAGGACCAGGTGGTGCTGGATGACGAGAGCCGCGTCGTCGTCCTCCAGGTGCTGTCGTGGTTGTCACCGGCACGCGCGCTGCCCCTGTTGGAGCGGACGGCGCGGGGCCTGGTGGGCATTGAACCGAATGACAGGGAAGGGGTGCGGCTGGGGCTCTACGCGCTGCACCTGCTCGCGGGCCTGGGTGCTGAAGCGCGGCCCGTGGCGGGTCTGCTGCGGCGCGTGCAGACGCATTCCGTGAAGCGGGGGCACGGCGATCCCATCGCCTTTCGCATGCAGGTGCACGCCGAATCGGTGGCGGACGCCATCGTCCGGAATGCGCCGCTGCCCCGAGAGCAGTGGACGCCCGGGCCGGGCTCGCCGCGTCTGGCCGGCGTGCTCGCGGGGCCGGGTCCATTGCCAGTGGATGCGGAGCACACGGCGGCGGTCCGGCTGCAGGCGTGGGTGGACTCCCTGGGACCGCTGACGCAGGAGGAGGAGGCCCGGCTGTGCGTGGCGGTGGTGCGCGTGGCGGCACGCATCTGGGACACGCATGGGCCGGAGAACGATGGCGCCCAGTCGAGCCTCCTCGCCCTGGAGGAATGGGTCCTCACGCCGGATGAGGAGCATCAGCGCAGGGCGATGGAGATTGGGAGGTTCGTCCCCAGCCAGCTCCTGGCGTCGCAGCTGTTCAACGCCGCGTGGTGCATCCACTACGCGACGCTGATGGTGGCGGAACCCGCGCAGCGCGCCGTGGGCTTCACCCTCTTGCACCCGAAGGACCCCGAGCACCTGCTGGCGAACTGTGCCTGGGCCGCGTTCCGGGCGCTGATGAGCGGGACGAACTCGACGCTGGACGAGGGCTGGCGCGATTCCGTCCTCTCCCGGACGCGGACGCCCGACGAGGTGCTGGCCTTCCTCCATCAGCGGATGGTGCAGGAGGTGCTTCCGTGGGCCCGGGGCGAGTGGGATCCGCTCCGCGACGTGCTGCGCGAGCGGCGCAGGCTGCTGACGGAAGCCTGAGCGCACCGGAACGATGGCGGCGGCGGTGCCCGCCCGGTAGGGTTCTGACGTCCCTACCGCACGGGCTTCCTTCCGCATGTCCATGTCCTACGCCACGCTGCCGCTGCCCGTCGTTCCCGCGCCATACCGGGTGCGCGTCTTCACCCCGGAGGACATGGACGGGGTGATTGCCCTGTACTCCCATCCGGAGGTGGCCCGGAGCCTCAACTTCACGGTGCCCGTGCTCCGGGAGACGCTGCACACGAAGCTGACCGGCGACCTGGAGGCGATGCGCCAGGGCAAGGGCATCCGGTGGGTGCTTGCGCATGAGGGGGCTCCGACGCCCCTGGGCTACCTGACCCTCTTCAACTGGAGCCAGAAGGACCGCCGCGCCGAGGTGGGCTACATGGTGGCGCGCGCGTTGTGGGGCCAGGGCGTGATGACGGGAATCCTGCCCGCGCTGATCCGCTTCGGCTTCGAGCACCTGGACCTGCACCGCATCGAGGGCATGGTGAACGTGCGCAACACGGCGTCGCACCGGGCGCTGACGCGCGCGGGCTTCCAGCAAGAGGGCGTGCTGCGCGGCTACCAGGCCGACGGGAACGGCGGCGGCTTCAACGACATGTGCCTGCTGGCGCTGCTCGAGGACGCCTGGCGCGCGTCCGCCGCGAAGTAGGCGGCGTGCCTCACGGCAGGTCGCGCGCGAACTGTTCGCGGTAGCGAGCCTGGAGCAACCGCAGCTGGCGCGTGCCCCGGTACTCGCGGGCGAGCAGGTGCCAAGCCTCCGTGCGTGACGGCTCCAGGGCGATGACGCGCTCCAGGTGCTTGCGTGCACGCGCATGCGCGCGGGTGTTCGTGGCCAGCACTCCGAGCAGCAGGTGGGCCTGCACCGCATCCTCCCGGAACGCGAGCACGCGCTCGCAGGCGGTGCGCGCGGAGCCCAGGCGCCCCTGGAGCAGGTGCAGCTCACATTGCAGGAGCGCGACGGAGGGACTCGCCGGGAACGCCAGCGCCAGCGCGGCGATGCGCTCCCGCGCGCGGCCGGAGGAGCCGGCATGCAGCAGCGCCTCGACGTCGGACACCGCGCGCACCAGCGCGGGCTCCAGGTCCGGAGGAGGGGAGCCGCCCGGTTCAGAGCGGACCGGCAGCGCCACCTGCCGCCGCAACCGGGCCGCCTGTTCCAGCACCGCCGCTGACGCCGACAGTCCCGGCGCCCGGGCCGCTGTCTCCTCCGCCCACGTCACGCAGTGGGCGCGCAGGAAGAGTCCCGCCAGGTCCGCCCACTGTGCGGGCTCCACCTCCGCCCGGGCCTCCAGGTTCCTCCGCGCGGCCACCAGGCTGTCCCGCGCCTCGTCGAAGCGGCCCGCGTGCAGGTGGAGCAGCGCGACGTTCATGCGCAGCGAAGGCTCGTCGGGAAACCGCGCGATGGCCCGCTCACACCGCTCCCGCGTGGCGTCCAGCCCTGGCGTGAGGTGCACGGCGAGGTAGCACGCCAGCAACTGCACGCGTTCGTCCTGGGGATGCCGCACGGCCAGCGGCTCCAGGGCCTCCGCCGCCACCTCCGGCCGGCCCGCCTTCTCCAGGGCGATGACCTCCGCCAACCGCTGTCGCTCCAGGGGCGTCAGCGAACGGGGCGTGCCCTCCGGCCCCAACACGACGCCGGAGGTGCGCACCCGCTCCGTCCACTCGAGGAGGAAGTCCCGCTCGGCCCCTGCCCACGCCGGGCCGGTCATGGCTTCCACCGCTCCGCGCAGCTGCCGGGCCCATTCCTTCTGCGCCTCCAGCTCCACGCGGGCCCCGGGCAGGTGCCGGAGCCCCGCGCCCAGCAGCGCGAGCGTCCGCGCGTCGAACCCCGTCTGGTCCGCGTCGTACTTCGGTGACATCCATCCCCGGCCGTCACGAACGTGCAGCGCGCCCAGGGTGTGCGCCCACTCGTGCAGCAGGACCGCCACCTCCAGCCGCTGCCGCGCCTCCACCGGCAGCTCTCCCCCCATGCCTCGCAGCACGCAGTGGCGTCCCAGCACGCGCGCGAAGCCCAGCTCATGCTGCGCGCCGCTGAACGACGCTGGCGCCGCCACGAGTCCCACCACGAGGTCCACGTCCTCGCCCGCGTCCAGGGACTCCAACGCCCCCAGCACCGGCTCCAGCGGGCCGTCCGAGCCGCGCCGGTCCCACGCCCGCGCGGATTCCAGCTGGAACGTGACGCCCAGGGGCCCTCGCACCGCTTCGCTCGCGCGCTGGAGCCACGCCGTGACGCTCCGCTCCCAATGGAGGCCCCGCGCCCGGTGGTCCACGTCCGCGTACACGCGCACCCGCAACTGCCTCGGGGTGGGGGCAGGGGAGGAAACCGCTGACAGGGTGGTCCGCGCCCGCGAGCCGTCACGCTGCGGGACCGGGGAGGCGCAGCCCGGCCCCAGGAATCCCGCGAGGAGGAGCAGGACCGCGCCGAACCAGCCTGTCGTCCGCGGGGAGCCGGGAATCACGGACAGGACCTGGAGGGTAGCGGGTGGAACAGGCCCCAACCGGGCAGGGGAGGCGGTGGGCCTCACGAAGGGGGCCTCCACCGCCATCACCCAGGGTTCACATCAGCTCAGGCCGCGGCGTCTTCTTCCTTAGAAGGCTCCGTGGCGTTCGTGATCCAGTCAATCGCCTTGTGCTCCCAATCCGTGTCCTTTGACGCGTCGATGTAGCGCTCCCATTCGTACACGCCGCTCTGCTTGGCCATGCGCACCATCATCAGGCGTGCCACGGTGCTGTCGAGCACCACCGCCGAGCGCACCATGCCGTTCTGCCGCAGCCAGGCCATCGCGTTCTTGATGATCTCCTGGGTCTCCGGCGGGTTCGCCTTCTGGCTGCGGATATCCACCATCAGTCCGAAGGGCCGCCCACGCTTGACCGCGACCTTGGCGCGAAGGTCTTCGAACCAGACCTTGGCCTCGGCAGGGGTGATGTAGCCCGGCGCATTGAGCCGGAAGCCGTACTCCGTCCTCAGATTCTCAGCCATGAAACCCCCACGTTGATTTTGTGGTGCACGCGCCATTCCCGTGCGACTCCGGCCGGATGGCAGCGCAACCGTGAGCCTACTCCACTCGGGCCCACCGTGGATCCACTCCTGCTGAACCTGCGTACGCGCGCGCGAACCCTGCCCCCGCGTGAAGATGAAGACGTCCCAGGGTAAACGTGGTAACCCGTCGCGAAGAGTAAGAATCCAGCGTCAGGATAACTTTCCACTCTTTTTACTTCACACTCCCTCGGTTATCCGCTATTAAGGGGATGCATTTTTCCAGCATCCCCGCAAAACTGCCACATGGCATCGAGGTCCCCCCGGACTCGGTGGCAGAGAGTCGACGCAGCCGCGTCGGACCACACGGGTTCCGGGGCCTTGGAGACGTCCTTCAATGTCCAGCTCCTCGCTCGCTGAGCTCCAGTCCATCTCGTCGAACACCCTGCGGAACGAGGTGCCCGTCGAGGCACTCCGTCACGAGACGCCCACGGGGAAGGCGAATGTGCTGGAGGCTCGTCACGGCGATCCGATCCCGATGTACGGGGACACGAACGCGCGGGGCTTCAAGACGGTGGAGGACATCACGGTCGCCGACTGCGTGATCGCGCACCTGGAGGCCGAAGAGGTGGATGCGGTGTTCGGCGTCCCCGGCGGCAACATCGCCCCGTTCCAGCAGGCGCTGCGCAAGCACGCCTCCATGCGCTTCATCATCGCGTCGCACGAGGCGGGCGCGGCGTTCATGGCGGACGGCTACGCGCGCTCCTCCGGCAAGCTGGGCGTGTGCATGGTGACGGCGGGCCCGGGCGCCACCAACGCGCTGACGGGCGTGGCCTCCGCGCACCTGGACGGCGTGCCCATGCTGGCCATCAGCGGCAACGTGGCCACGGACCGCGTGGGCCTGATGGCCATCCAGGAGAGCAGCAGCACCCACGGCGTGAACACGGTGGAGGTGTTCCGCCAGGCGTGCGCCAGCTCGACCATCGTTCCGGACGCGCAGAGCTTCCAGCGGCTGCTGGCGCGCTCCATGCGCACCGCGCAGGGCCTGCCCGGCGGCGCCGCGCACCTGAGCGTGCCGGCGAACATCGCGCGCCAGCCCATCCACCGCGCCTCCGTTCCCACCACGCGCGGCGCCTTCCGCGCGCGTCCGGCGATGGCGCCCTTCGAGGACCTGCGCGCCGCCTTCACGCTGCTGCGCACCGCGCGCCGTCCGCTCATCTTCCTGGGCGCGGGCGCTCGCGAGGCGATGGCGGAGCACGGCGAGACGTTCACCGCGTTCGTCACCCAGCACGGCATCCCGGTGGCCACCAGCATGCGCGGCAAGGGGCTGTTCTCCGAGCGCGAGGCGCTGTCCCTGGGCGTGCTGGGCCTGGCCGGCAGCAAGCGCGCGGAAGCGTACCTGCGCGACGGCGTGGACGTGCTCCTGGTCCTGGGCAGCCGCCTGGGTGAGTGGGCCTCCCGCAGCTTCCACAAGTACTTCCAGGCCGTGCACCACGTCATCCAGGTGGACGTGAACGCCTCCAACATCGGCCAGTTCCTGCCGGTGCGCCTGCCCATCGTGGCGGACGTGGGCTCGGTGATGACGGGCATCGCGGAGCTGGGGCAGATGATTGGCCCGTCCAGCGGCTCGCGGGTGCAGGAGCGCTGGGCGCAGGTGATGGCGCTGACGGAGCCCGCGTGCCCCGTGCGCGCCCCGCAGGCCCGGGACTCGGTGAAGCCGCAGGACCTGATGAAGGAGCTCGACAAGCACCTGAGCCCGGACATGGACCTGTACATCGACATGGGCAACTGCACCGGGTGGACGGCGCACATGCTGCACATCACGCCGCCCGCGCGCATCTTCTACCCCTGCGGCCTGTCGTCCATGGGCTGGTCCTGCGGCGCCGTCATCGGCGGCAAGGTGGGCCGGCCGGAGCGCTCCGCGGTGGCCGTTGTCGGCGACGGCGCGTTCCTGATGAACGGCACGGAGATGCTCACCGCGTCGCGCTACCGCGTGGGCACGGTCACCATCGTCCTCAACGACAACTTCCTGGGCATGGTGAACCACGGCGAGCACGTGCAGGACCGCACGCAGCCGCTGGAGGATGACTTCTACGGCCTGGGCAACCCGGACCTGAAGGCCTTCTCCGAGTCGCTGGGCGCTCGCGCCTACACGGTGAACGCCCCGGGCCAGCTGGACGCGCTGCTGCCGGAAGTGCTGCGCCGCGCGAACGAGACGGGCCAGCCGCAGGTCATCGTCGCGCACATCGACTACCGCGAAGTGCCCCCGTACGGTGACCGCTTCGCCGCGGTGGCGTCGGACGCGAAGTAGCACCCATGACGGCCGCGACCTACGCGCTCCTGGGAGTCGGTGCCGCTGTTCCCGAGCAGGTGCGCGGCAATGACGACCCGCTGTTCGAGCCGCTGCGTCGCGCCGCCGGAACCGGCGGCGAGCACGCGCTCTTCTACGGCAACCGCGAGCGCCGGGTGCTGGCGCCCGGTGGGTCCCTGTCCGCGCTCACCGCGAAGGCGGGCGCCGCGGCGCTGACGGACGCGGGGCTGACGGTCGCGGACGTGGACCGGCTGTACGGCTACGTGTCGGTGTCGGAGTTCATCACGCCGAACGAGCTGTACGCGGTGCACCGTGAGATGGGCCTGTCACAGGGCACGCTGGTGGTGCCGGTGCAGGCGGACTTCATCAACTTCCTCATGGGCGTGGTGCTGGCCTGGGAGGCCCTGCGCGCGGGCAGCATCCAGCACGCGCTGGTGGCGGTGGGCTCCGCGTGGACCCGCAACATCGACTACACGCAGGGCCACGCCATTGGCATTGGCGACGGGGCCGGCGCGGTGGTGGTGGGCGCGGGGGACCGGCTCACGCTGGTGGACTGGGCCGCGGACACCTTCAGCGACGAGTACGGCGCGATGATGATGGGCGCGCGTCCGGAGTCCGGCCTCCCGCATCCCACGTACGGCATCGCGCCCACGTCAGGCGTGAAGGCGTTCCTGAACTCCGGGATGAACGGACCGCCCCGGCTGGTGGAGCGGCTGCTCGCGAAGCACGGCGTGGCGCGCGAGGACGTGACGCTCATGTCCCACCAGGCCTCGCGTAAGTTGATGGACCACTGGGCGCAGGAGATCCGCCCGCGCGAGTACCTGGACACCTTCGAGGACTACGGGAACATGGTGCACGCGTCCATGCCGGTGACGCTGGCCCGGTTCCACCGCGAGCTGCGCACGAAGTACCTGGTGATGGTCGGCCTGGGCATTGGCGCGCACCAGATGGCGCTGCTGGTGCGCGTCTGACGGACGCGGGCTACTGGTCGTCGCAGGGCGTGCCCAGCCGGATGCCCGTGTAGACGCCCAGCTCGTTGTAGATGAGGGGCAGGTTCTGCTCCACGGGGACGTTGCGCAGCTCCACCTCCTTGCGCGCCTTCTCGATCCAGATGGGCTTCTGCGCGCGGTCGATGACGAGCCGCAGCTGGCCCTTCTTGGTGGTGAAGATCTCCCCCTCGGAGTCCGCCACCACGTTGGTCATCTTCTGGGGCTTCAGGTCGCCCCGGGGCCCGATGAACACGCGGAAGTTGCGCGCCTCCGCGGGCGTGAAGCCCTTGTCCACGTAGTAGTACGTGCCCTCCGAGTCGCGCAGCAGCGCGTGGGGCGCGAACTTCTGCGGGTTGGGCACGTAGGCCGCTTTGCGCAAGAGCTCCCGCGCCTCCTTGCCGGGGAGCATCTCCAGCGTCACCTTGCGCTCGCCACAGCGCAGCGAACAGGTGCGCTCCTTCGTGTCCACGGACAGCTGCGAGTGCACGCGCAGGTCCACGCCGTCGTAGTCGGCGGTGCCGGACGGGTTGAAGAAGCGCGGATCCTGGAAGGTGGTGGCGGACAGGTTCCGGCTGCGGGGCCGGGGCACCTCCACCAGCGACTTGCCGTCGCCGTAGTAGAGCCGGTCCTCCAACTCGTCCGTGTCCTCGCGGGGCACGGAGACGACGTAGTGGCCCTTGCCGTCGGTGCAGACGGACGTGGCCTCCAGGTGCATGCGCTGGCCCAGGTTCTCCGCCTTGCCCCACGGCGGTTCGACGGCGGCGGCGGGGCTTGCGGCGAGGAGCACGGCCACGGGAAGGATGCGTTGGATGAGCATGGTGCGCGGGCCTAGAGGTGCTTCTTGAAGTAGCGGGTGGCGGCCTTCTCCTGATTGGACGCCTCCGGGGTCGTGGTCCACACGAAGCGGTCGCCTTGCAGGGCGGGCTCCAGCGCGGCGCCGAAGCGGCAGTCGAAGCGCTGGAGGCGGGCCTTCACGGTGCCGCGGGCCTCCTCGGACACGTCGCACATCGCCTTCAGGGCGGTGAGGGGGAAGACGCAGTAGCGGGCAATCTTCTGGGACTTGAGGACGGGCTCGGTGACGGTGGCCCAGTCGATGGCGCCCGCCGCGGAGGTGCCGCAGGAGGTGTTCAGCGCCTGGAGCGCCTCGGCGTAGGTGGTGTCGTGGACGGCTTCCTCCGCCTTGCGGTCGAAGGCCATCAGCTTCGCCAGCTGGCCGCTCTGGGTCTGCTGCTGGTGCTGCGCGTAGACCTCCTCCGGCTTGAGCTTCTGGGAGCGCGCCTCGTCGAACTGGACCGCGATGCCGTTGCCGGGACCGCCGGGGAAGTGCAGTTCCGTGTTCTTGCCCACGACGATGAGCGGCGAGTAGTCCTTGCCGTGCCACTGCGTGGTGTAGTTGTGGCGCAGCGTGCTCTGGCTGCTCCAGTCCTTCACCGTGTAGGGGAGCACCAGGTTGTCCAGCACGGAGCCGGTGCCCTGGATGCGCAGGAGGAACTTCTTCTGATCGCGGGGCGTGAGCGGCACGACCGCGACCTGTTCCCCCTGCGGGCCCACGAACACCTTGCCGGCTTCAACGGGAGCGGGCGGTGCGGCCCGGGCGGGCAGGGTGCCCAGGAGAGTGGCCAGCACGGCCACGGCGACGATGCATTTCATGTTGGATGTTTCCCCCTCACCCGTCCGCGGTCCCGCGGACGGGCGGTGTCTGCTCACTTCTTCAATTCAATCCCATTGCTCCGACATTCGTCGATGAGCTGCTGCGTCAGGTCCGCCCTGGGGAGCTTCTTCAGTTCCACAGGGCCATTGACCATGTCCCTGGTCTGGCACCGGAGCTTGATGGCCAGGTAGTGCGCGGCCAGGGTCTTCTGGGCAGTGTAGCTGCGCTGGGCCATCCGGACCGCGGTGTCCACGTCCTTCCGCGCTGCGGCGGCTCGGGCTTCCTTCAGGTCGCTGATCGCGATGGCCTCGGTAGGCTCCAGGGGGATGCGCGAAGCCTGTGTCTTGCCGCCCGGCTTGGTGGTCGTCTTGCTCACGACCTTGGTCGGCGTCGGAGTCTCGACCTTCGCTGGCACGTCGTTGGCGGTCGTCGGTGTGGCGGACGGAGGCGCCGGCGCAACGGTGGCGGGGGGCGTGGCCACAGGC
>NZ_RAWK01000319.1 GCF_003612165.1 Corallococcus aberystwythensis
GGGCCATGGGGCGGGGGGACACGCTTGAAGCCATCAACGGCCAGCCCTGAGGCCCACCGGCCTCCGCCGCCCGCGCGCCGGGTGCTGATGACCACCGACACGGTGGGCGGCGTCTGGTCCTATGCGCTGGAGCTGTGCCGCGCGCTCTGTTCCCGGGGCGTGTGCGTGGACCTGGCCACGATGGGCGCGCCGCTGTCCGGCGCACAAGGGCAGGAGGCCCGCGCGCTGCCCGGGCTCACGGTGCATGAGAGCACCTGGCGGCTGGAGTGGATGGACGCGCCCTGGGACGACGTGCGCGCCGCCGGCGAGTGGCTGCTGTCGCTGGAGGCCCGGCTGTCGCCGGACGTGGTGCACCTCAATGGCTACTGCCATGGCGCGGGGCCCTTCCGGGCGCCGGTGCTGGTGGTGGCGCACTCGTGCGTCCTGTCCTGGTGGGAAGCGGTGAAGGGCGAGGCCGCTCCGGCCTGCTACCAGCGCTACCGCGAGGAGGTCGCGAAGGGGCTTCATGCGGCGTCCGCCGTGGTGGCGCCCACGCGGGCCATGCTCGATGCCGTCCGGCGGCACTACTGCGCGGTTCCCCCTTCGCGCGCGAGCCTCCGCCCGGGCGGTCACGAAGACGCACCCCGGGGCGTCAGCGCGTTTCCTTCCGCGAGGGTCATCCCCAACGCACGGCGCGCGGAGGACTTCGTGCCCGCGGCCAAGGAGCGCTTCGTGCTCGCGGCGGGACGGCTGTGGGACGAGGCGAAGAACCTGGCCACGTTGGACGCAGCCGCAGCCGGGCTGCCTTTCGACGTCCATGTCGCCGGAGCCGCCCTGCACCCGGGGAGTGGCGCCGTGGTGGCGACGCGCAACACGCGGCCCCTGGGACACCTTCCGCCTCCCGTGCTCGCGCGGTGGATGTCGCGCGCGTCCATCTACGCGCTGCCCGCGCGCTACGAGCCCTTCGGCCTGTCCGCGCTGGAGGCCGCGCTCGCCGGCTGCGCGCTGGTGCTGGGGGACATCCCCAGCCTGCGCGAGGTGTGGGGGGACGCCGCGTGCTTCGTGCCGCCGGACGAGCCCCGGGCGCTGGCGCGGGCCCTTCACTTCCTCATGAGCCACCCGAACGAGCGCGAGGCCCTGGCGGCACGGGGCCGCCAGCGCGCGCTCACCTTCACACCCGGCCGGATGGTGGAGGCCTACCTGGGCCTCTACGCGAGCCTCTCCCGGCTGGAGCGCCGCGTGTCCTGACAACCCGAGGAGCCTGCCCATCCATGCGTGTCATCCTCTTCTGCCATTCCCTGCTGTCGGACTGGAACCACGGCAACGCCCACTTCCTGCGCGGTGTGGTGACGGAGCTGTCCGCGCGCGGCCACCCGGTGCGCGTGCTCGAACCCGAGGACGCCTGGAGCTTCCAGCACCTCCTGGAGGAGCCCCACGGCGTGGCCGCGCTCAACGAGGTCCGCGCGTTCTACCCGCGCGTGCGCCCGGAGCGTTACACGCACGACTCCCTGGACCTGGAGGCCGTGCTGGACGGCGCGGACCTGGTGCTGGTGCATGAATGGACACCCCCGGACCTGGTGCGCCGCATTGGCGAGCACCGCCGGGACGGGGGCCGCTTCCGCCTCCTCTTCCACGACACCCACCACCGGGGCGTGAGCGCCCCGGATGCGATGGCCCGCTACGACCTGTCCCAGTACGACGGGGTGCTCGCCTTTGGCGACGCGCTCCGGGAGCTGTACGTGAAGCAGGGCTGGGCCCGGCGCGCGTGGACCTGGCACGAGGCCGCCGACGTGCGCGTGTTCCATCCGCACCCGCGCAACCGCGAGGTGCGGGACCTGGTCTGGATTGGCAACTGGGGCGACGACGAGCGCACGAAGGAGCTGGACGAATTCCTCCTGGCGCCGGTGCACGCGCTGGGGCTGACGGCGCGAGTGCACGGCGTGCGCTACCCGGCCCCGGCCCTGCGCGCCCTCTTCGACGCGGGCATTGAATACGCCGGCTGGCTGCCCAACCACCGCGTGCCCCTGGCCTTCTCCCAGGCGCGCGTCACCGTGCACGTGCCCCGGCGGCCCTACGCCACCCAGCTGCCCGGCATCCCCACCATCCGCCCCTTCGAGGCGCTGGCGTGCGGCATCCCGCTGGTGTCCGCGCCCTGGGAGGACACGGACGGGCTCTTCACTCCGGGCCAGGACTTCCTCGTCGCCCGGGACGGAGCGCAGATGCGGCGGCACCTGTCCATGCTCGTCGCGGACGCGGAGATGCGGCACGCCTTCGCGCAGGCCGGTCTGCGCACCGTCCTGTCCCGGCACACCTGCGCGCACCGCGTGGAGGAACTGCTGGGCATCTGTCAGACACTGGGGATGTCCGGCGACGTCCTCCAACCGCAGTCCTCCGAAAGGGTCTTCGCATGAGCCGCGGCCTGCGCATCGCCTTCTTTGGTTCGAGCCTGGTGTCCGCGTACTGGAATGGCGCGGCCACCTACTACCGGGGCCTCATCCGCGCCCTGCACGCGCGCGGCCACCACGTCACCTTCTACGAACCGGACGCCTACGGCCGGCAGGAGCACCGCGACATCCAGGACCCGGATTGGGCCCGCGTCGTCGTCTACGCGAACGACCGGGGCTCGCTGGATGAGTGCCTGGACGACGCCTTCGGCGCGGACGTGGTGGTGAAGGCCAGCGGCGTGGGCACCTTCGATTCCTACCTGGAGGCGCGGGTGCTGGAGGTGCGCCGCTCCGGCTCCCAGGTGGTGTTCTGGGACGTGGACGCGCCCGCCACGCTGGAGCGCGTGGCGAAGGACGCCAACGACCTCTTCCGCCCGCTCATCCCGAAGTACGACCACATCCTCACGTACGGCGGCGGCGCGCCCGTGGTGAACGCGTACCGCGAGCTGGGCGCGAAGCGGTGCGTGCCCATCTACAACGCCCTGGACCCGGACACGCACCACCCCGTGGCGCCGGAACCGCGCTTCGCCGGGGACCTGGCCTTCCTGGGCAACCGGCTGCCGGACCGCGAGGCGCGCGTGGACGCCTTCTTCCTCAAGGCCGCGGAGGCGCTGCCCCGCTCGCGCATGCTCCTGGGCGGCAGCGGCTGGGAGTCCCGCGTCCTGCCCGCCAACATCGTGCGCCTGGGCCACGTCTACACGCAGGACCACAACGCGCTGAACTGCTCGGCGCGCGCGGTGCTCAACATCCACCGCGACAGCATGGCGCGCTTCGGCTTCTCCCCCGCCACGCGCGTCTTCGAGGCCGCGGGAGCGGGCGCCTGCCTCATCACCGACGCCTTCGAGGGCGTGGAGCAGTTCCTGGAGCCCGGCCGCGAGGTGCTGGTGGCCCACTCCGGAGAAGAGGTCGCCGAGCACCTCCAGCGCCTCACCCCGGAGGACGCGAGGCGCATGGGCCAGGCGGCGCTGCGGCGCGTGCTGGCCGAGCACACGTACGCGCACCGCGCGGTGGAGGTGGAGGCGGCGCTGGGCTACCGCGCCCCGGCACGTGAGGGGACAGCGTGATGGCGCCGCAGCACATGCACATCGTCATCCTGGGGCTGTCCATCACCTCCAGCTGGGGCAACGGCCACGCCACCACCTACCGCGCGCTGGTGCGGGAGTTGGTGCGGCGCGGGCACGACGTGCTCTTCCTGGAGCGGGACGTGCCCTGGTACGCGGCGCACCGCGACCCGAGCGGCACGTGGGCCGGGCGCACGGAGCTGTACGCCAGCCTGGACGACCTGCGCGAGCGCTTCGCCTCCGAGGTCCGCAAGGCCGACCTCGTGGTGGTGGGCTCCTACGTGCCGCAGGGCGTGGACGTGGGCGCGTGGGTGCAGGGCACGGCGAAGGGCGTCACGGCCTTCTACGATCTCGACACGCCGGTGACGCTGGCGAAGCTCGAGCGCGGGGACTTCGAGTACCTCGCGCCCCACCAGGTGCCCGGCTACCAGCTCTACCTGTCCTTCACCGGCGGGCCCACGCTCGGGCGCATTGAACGGGAGCTGGGCTCGCCCGCGGCCCGGCCGCTGTACTGTAGCTGCGACCCGGAGCTGTATGGCCCGGGCGGCGGGAAGCCGCGCTGGGACCTGGGCTACCTGGGCACGTACAGCCACGACCGGCAGCCGGTGCTGGAGCGGCTGATGCTGGACGCGGCGCGCGGCTGGCCCGAAGGACGCTTCGTCGTGGCCGGGCCCCAGTACCCCGAAGGCGTGGTGTGGCCGCCCAACGTGGAGCGCGTGCAGCACCTGGCGCCGCCGGAGCACACGGCCTTCTACACCGCCCAGCGCTTCACGCTGAACGTCACCCGCGCGGACATGGTTCGCGCCGGGCACTCGCCCAGCGTGCGGCTGTTCGAGGCGGCCGCGTGCGGCGTGCCCGTCATCAGCGACGCATGGGAGGGGCTGGACACCTTCTTCAGGCCGGGCCTTGAAATCCTGGTGTCGCATGACACGCGGGAGACGCTCGGCTACCTGCGCGAGCTGCCGGAGTCTGAGCGCCAGGCGGTGGGCCAGCGGGCCCGGGAGCGGGTCCTCGCCGAGCACACGGCGGCGCACCGCGCGCGGACGCTGGAGTCATATGCGCGCGAGGCCGCGTCCGGCCGCGCGCCCTGAAGCGTGAGGTGAGGGGGCGGGGGCCATGAAGATCGCCGTCATCGGGACGGGCTACGTGGGGCTGGAGCTGGACCTGCTGCGCGCGGTGGAGGCCACCAACGCGCGGCAGAAGCAGAGCCTGCTCACCAAGGCGCACCGGCACGATGGGGACCTGTCCCGCCACGCCTTCGCGGTGTGGGGCTGGCCTTCAAGCCGAGGACGGACGACATGCGCGAGGCCCCGTCGGTGGACCTCATCGAGGGGCTCCTGACCGCGGGCGCGCGCGTGCAGTGCCACGACCCGGTGGCGGGCGAGGCCGCGCGGCGCTGCTTCGCGGATCGCGTGTCCTACGCCTCCACCTGCTACGACGCGGCGGAGGGCGCCGACGGCCTCTTCCTCGTCACCGAGTGGAGCGAGTTCCGCCACCCGGACCTGCGCCGCCTGAAGTCGCTGATGCGCCGCCCGGTCCTCTTCGATGGCCGCAACGTGTTCGACCCGGAACAGGCGCGCGGCGAGGGCTTCACCTGCTTCGGCGTCGGGCGGGGTTGAAAACCGGCGCGGCGGGGCGCATCGATGGGCGTGCATGGCCTCGCCTCCGCCTCCCAAGCCCTGCGCTGTCTGCGGCCGGGCCATCACCTGGCGCCGGAAGTGGGCGCGCGACTGGGAACAGGTGCGTTACTGCTCGGACGCGTGCCGGTGGAAGCGGACCGGGGCGCGGGATTCCCCGTGGGAGGCGCGCATCCTGGAGCTGCTCTCCCAGCGGGCGGGCGGCGCCACGATATGCCCATCGGAGGTGGCCCGGGCCACCGGCGGCGAGGACTGGCGCGCGAGCATGGAGCCCGTGCGCGAGGCGGCACGCAGGCTGGTCGCGCGAGGCGTGCTGGACATCGTCCAGGGGGGCCGGGTGGTGGACCCGTCCACCGCGCGAGGGCCCATCCGGCTGCGCCTGCGCGGCTGACGTGTCCCGGGGTGTGGCGCCCTGCACAGGGCGTTCACGGGCGGCGGAATCGCGCTTGCGCGCACATGGAGGCTCCGGCTACGCGCCGCCCCATGGCCCACGACACGAAGCCCGCATTCGACATCATCCTGTGGGGCGCCACGGGATTCACCGGCCGCCTGGTGGCGGAGTACCTGGCGCGCACGCAGGACACCCACCGCGCGAAGTGGGCCATCGCCGGGCGCGACGAGGCGAAGCTGGACCAGGTCCGCTCGGAGCTGGTGAAGGTGCGGCCGGAGTTCGCGGACCTGCCGGTGGTGCTCGCGGACGCGAAGGACGCGGCCTCGCTGGACGCGATGGTGGCGCGCACGCGCGTCATCATCTCCACCGTGGGCCCCTACGCCCGCTACGGCAACGAGCTGGTCGCGGCCTGCGTCCGCGCCGGCACGGACTACTGCGACCTCACGGGTGAGGTGCAGTGGATGCGCAAGACCATCGACGCCCACGACGCGCGGGCGCGCGAGACGGGCGCCCGCATCGTGCACACCTGCGGCTTCGACTCCATCCCCTCCGACCTGGGCACGCTGATGGTCCAGGACTACATGCGGGAGAAGCACGGCGGCCACTGCGACCAGGTCCGCTTCCACCTGACGCGCATGCGCGGCGGCTTCAGCGGCGGCACCATCGCCAGCATGATGGACACGCTGGCGGCGGTGAAGGCGGACCCGTCCCTCAAGAAGGTGCTGACCAGCGCCCACGCGCTGGACCCCGAGCCCTCCCGGGGCACGAAGGAGGAGCGCGACCTGGCCACCGTGAAGAAGAGCCCGGACACGGGCACGTGGACCGCGCCCTTCGTGATGGCCACCGTGAACACGCGCGTCGTGCGGCGCTCCAACGCGCTCCTGGGCTACCCGTGGGGCCGCGACTTCTTCTACTCGGAGGTCTCCGACTTCGGCCCCGGGCCCAAGGGGCTCGCGCTGGCCGCGGCGACCACCGCGGGGCTGGGCGGCTTCATGGCCGTGTCGAACGTGGACCCCGTGCGGGAGCTCCTGGAGAAGCACGTGCTGCCCGCGCCGGGCCAGGGCCCCTCCGCCACCGTGCGCGAGCGGGGCCACTTCGAGGTGCGGCTTCTGGGAGAAGGCCAGTCACCCAAGAGCGGCCAGCGCGTGAAGGTGGAGGGGAAGGTCGCGGCGCAGGGGGACCCGGGCTACGCGGCGACGGCGCGCATGCTCGCGGAGTCCGCGCTGTGCCTCGCCTTCGACACCCTCCCCAAGCGGGGCGGAGTCCTCACCCCCGCGTCCGCCATGGGCATGGTGCTGGTGGAGCGCCTGCGCAAGGCGGGGATGACGTTCGAGGCGCACGACCGCGCCGTTTGAGGGCGCGTCCGCTTCAGTCGCGCAGGTAGTGGCAGGTGTAGCCGCCGGGGTTCTTCACCAGGTAATCCTGGTGGTAGCCCTCGGCGGGCACCCACTCCCCGGCGGCGGTGATTTGCGTGACGACGGGCCGGGACCACTTGCCGGACCTGCCCACGCGGGCCTTCACCGCCTCCGCCGTCTGCCGCTGCGCGTCCGACAGGTAGAAGATGGCGGAGCGGTACTGCGTGCCCACGTCGTTGCCCTGGCGGTTGAGCGTCGTCGGGTCGTGCATGCGGAAGAACCACTTCTCCAGCAGCCCCTCGTACGTCAGCAGCTTCGGGTTGAAGACGACGCGCACGGCCTCCGCGTGCCCCGTCTCCCCGGTGTGCACGTCCTCGTAGGTGGCGCCCTTCGACGCGCCGCCCGTGTAGCCAACCTCCGTCTCGATGACGCCCGGAATCTTCCGGAGGATGTCCTCCATGCCCCAGAAGCACCCGCCCGCCAGGTACGCCGTCTCGCGCGAGGCCTCCGTGGGGGCCGCCGCCTTCGCCAGCACGGCGGCGCCCGCGGCCGGAGCCATCGCGCCCTGGGGCTCACCGGGGGCCGCGCGGCCAAAGGACGGCAGCCACGCGCCATAGCCCTTCGCGGCCAGCTCGTTCACGGGGATGAAGCGCAGCGACGCGGAGTTGATGCAGTAGCGCAGGCCCGTGGGCTCCGGCCCGTCCTCGAAGACATGGCCCAGGTGCGAGTCGCCATCCTTCGAGCGCACCTCCACGCGCTCCATGCCCAGGCTGCCGTCGCTCTTCTCCACCACGTGTGCCTTGTCCAGCGGGCGGGTGAAGCTGGGCCAGCCGGTGCCGGACTCGAACTTGTCGCGCGAGGAGAACAGCGGCTCGCCGCTGACCACGTCCACGTAGAGCCCTTCCTCGTGGTGGTTCCAGTACGCATTGCGGAAGGGCGGCTCGGTGCCCTCGTGCTGCGTCACCTGGTAGGCCGTGGGGGACAGGGTGCGCTTCAGCTCCGCGTCGGACGGCTTCGAGTACTTGCGGCCGTCCTGCACCGGGGCGGAGGCCGTGACCGCCGCCTTCGTGCCGGGCGGAGCGCCCCTCGCCTCGGTGCACGCGCTCAGCGCGGCGGCGAGCACCAGCGCGGCGGGCCACAGCCGGCGTGCCACGGAGAGCCGGGTGGGGGAAGACACTGCACGGGCGGACGACATGGGACGCGAAGCCTCCGGGCACCCTTGGAAAAAGGGCGCTTCCCTCTCTTACGCGGGACCCCGGGGGACGGTTACGGCGGGTTGTGGACACCTGCCAGCCGGGCGGGCCGTCCTGCGTCTTCCCGGAAGGCGGGGCAGTGGCCGGAGAAGGTCCGGAGGCGCTACGGTTCCCGGCAGGACCGGGAGGCAGGCGATGAGCCGGGGACGCGGGTCGAAAGGCCCCATCGGACGGGTGACGGGCATCTCGCGCGCGGAAGGCGCCAGCGTCATCCTTCGCATCCGGGCGCTCCAGAGCGTGGAGGGCGCCGCGCCGGTGACGGACCGGAACACGCCCCGGCGCTCCTTCGCGGAGGTGATGGATCGCCACGCGCAGGGGCTCCACACCGCCGAGCCCCTGCCGTTTCCCGTGGCGCCCAAGCCCCTGCCGCCTCCCGTGCGCGGTCACGAGGACGAGGAGTTGATGACCGCGGAGCCCGCCCCCGACACCTTCGTCGGGCTCATGTGGTCCAAGCTGAAGCGCTCCCGTTAGCGCTCCCGCCAGGCCGGCATCACCACGTCGCCGCGAGCCCACCCAGGGACACGTAGTCCTGGCTCGCCATGTCGTTGCCGGAGTGGAGGTCCGCGGGAACGCTGCGCGTCCGCGTGGCGGTGACGCGGTAGGACAGGCCCAGGCTGGAGCGCGGCAGCGGCGCGCTGAAGCGCAGGAGGGCGGTGTCGCCCACGGCCAGCGGGCCCACCTCGCACTGGAGCGCGCCGGAGGCCATGTGGCAGTCCCGGGTGGACGCCAGGAGGCCCGGAGGCAGGGCCACGGTGATGACGGCCCGGTTCAGCGGATCCGGCCCGTGCTGGGTGACGGTGAGCGTGTAGTCGATGCGTGGCTCGGACACGCCCCGCCTCGGGACGGCGGTGAGCGCGACGCCCAGGTCCGCGGAAGCCGCGGCGCGCAGCACGGACATGTCATTTCCCCGGGCGTTGGCGGTGACCACATCTGGCTTCAAATCGCCGTCGAGCAGGCCGACCGCGAGCGACGCGGGCCCCTTGCCGGTGGGAAGCAGCGTGGCCGTGCCGAAGGCGCCGTGGCCCTGGCCGGGCAGGAGGGACACGGTGTTCTCCGCGAAGTTCGCGGTGACCAGGTCCAGCGTCCCGTCGCCGTTGAAGTCGCCCGGAGCCACGAAGTACGGCCCGCCCCGCACGGGGAAGTCCGCGCGCGAGGGGAACGCGCCGGTGCCATTTCCGTGCAGCACGGACACGCTCCGGCCCCGGAAGTTCGCGGTGACCAGGTCCTGCTTCCCGTCGCCGTCCACATCCACCACCGCGATGGAGTAGGGCGCGTTGCCCGTCGCGAAGTCCATGCGCGGCCGGAACGTCCCGTCCCCGTTCCCGAGCAGCACCGACACCGTGTCCACGAAGTTCGCGGTGACGAGGTCCGCCTTCCCGTCGTGGTTGACGTCGCCCACCGTCACCGCGAACGGGTTGGTCCCGGTGGTGATGTCCTTCATGGACGCGAACTGTCCGGAGCCCCGGTTCAGCAGCACCGACACGGAGTCATCGAGCGCGTTGGCCGTCACCACGTCCAGGCGGCCGTCGCCGTCGAAGTCACCCACGTCCACGGACGAGGGCTCCGCGCCCACGGAATGGTCGGTCCGCGCGCTGAACGTCCCATCGCCGCGTCCCAGGAGCACGGACACGGTGCCGCCGAAGTGGCCTGTGACCGCGTCCAGGTGGCCATCCCCGTCGAAGTCCCCCACCGCCACGGCGGCAGGCAGCGCGCCGGTGGGCCGCTCCACACCGGGCGCGAACGTCCCATCCCCCCGGCTCCGCAGCACGGACACGGTGCCCGCGGTGTGGTTCGCCGTGATGACGTCCTTGCGCCCGTCCTCATCGAAGTCCCCCAACGCCACGGCGCGCGGCCCCATCCCCGTGGGAACTGCACGGGGCGCGTCAAGCAGCGGCCGGGGCGGGCTTCCCGCCATGCGCGGCAGGGCCATGGCCATCAGCCCCGCGACGCTGAACACCAGCACGCCCGCATGGGCCATTCGTGGGTTTCGCATGTCCTTCCCCCTCTCCAGGCCCTGAACCGGCAAGGCCGTGGTAACGCGGTTTCCGTGACATCCCCGCGTGATGGTGAAGAAGTAGGAAGGAGCGCCGCGCCGCGCCATGCGTCCTGGGGGAGGGTGGGGGC
>NZ_RAWK01000031.1 GCF_003612165.1 Corallococcus aberystwythensis
TTTTTTTTTTTTAATGATACGGCACCCACCGAAATCTACACCTATTAAGTCGTCGGCAGCGTCAGATGTGTATAAGAGACAGCCGTTATATAGGGCGCCCTCATGTCCCTCGACCTCAAGCGCGTGGCCTCCGAGCCCCTCACTTCCGCCGCCCCCCTGGTGGAAGAGCTTCGCAAAGGGGAGAAGCCCCGGACTCAGCATCGGCTGGGGCTGGAACACGAGAAGTTCGTCTATCCCGTGGGGTCCGCCCAACCCCCGACCTACGAGGGTCCGAACGGAATTGGCGCCCTGCTGGAGCGAATCGCCCCGGGCGGCTACGACCGCTTCCGGGAGACGCCCCAGTCGCCGGTCATCGCGCTGCAGCGAGGGATGGCGGCCATCTCCCTGGAGCCGGGTGGGCAGTTCGAATTGTCCGGCAGCCCGTTCCGCACGGCCCGCGAGGCGCACCAGGAGAACCTGGAGCACCTGAAGGAGACGAAGGCGGCGGCGTCCGCGCTGGGCCTGCGGCTGGTGGCGCTGGGCTACCGGCCGGTGGGCACCACGGGGGAGATGCCCTGGATGCCCAAGACGCGCTACCAGGTGATGCGCCGCACGCTGCCGGAGCGCGGCCGGCTGGCGCTGAACATGATGCTGATGACGTCCACCGGGCAGGTGTCCCTGGACTGGGCGGATGAAGCGGACTGCGTGCGCAAGACGGTGGCGGTGGCGCGCCTGTCGCCGCTGCTGGTGGCGCTGTACGCCAACAGTCCGCTGCTGGAAGGCAAGCCGTCCGGCTACATGTCCTTCCGCAGCCGCGTCTGGGAAGAGGTGGACCCCACGCGGTGTGGCTACCTGCCGTCCTGGTTCGACGGCTCCTTCTCCTATCAGGCGTATGTGGACTGGGCGCTGGACGCGCCGCTCTTGTTCCTGCGCCGCGAGGGCGAGTACCGCCACCCGAAGCTCACCTTCCGCCAGCTGATGAAGGAGGGCTACGAGGGCAAGCCGCCGGACATGGGCGACTGGACGGACCACCTGTCCACGCTCTTCCCGGAGGTGCGGCTCAAGAAGGTGCTGGAGGTGCGCGGCGCGGACTGTTCCACCGCGGCGATGACGGGGGCGCTGGGCGCGCTCTGGCGCGGCATCCTCTACGACGCGCAGGCGCTGGAGGAAGCGGAGCTGCTGCTGCCCCGGCTGAACTTCACCGAGCACCTGGCCTTCCACGACACCGCGCGCCGCGAGGGCCTGGCCGGGAAGCTGGGGCCGCGCGAGCTGCACCGGCTGGCCGGGGAGATGGTGGCCATCGCGAAGCGGGGCCTGCTGCGGCTGGACCCCGAGGACGCGCCGCTCTTGGCGCCGCTGGAGGCGGTGGCGGCTTCGGGCCGGTCCCCGGCGCAGGCGGTGCTGGACGCGTGGAAGGAAGACCCGCGTCCGGAAGTGCTGATGACGCGCTTCGAGCTGTGAAGCCGTGAGGCCGCGTCCGCGGCGGAGTGCCGCGGACGCGGGGCCTAATTCCGCGGACGCGGAGGATTTGGCTAGCGGCAGGCTAACGCCGGGATCATTTGAGTTGAAGGACGGAGAGGCAGTGGCGGAACCAAGCCGCAAGCTTCGCGAGCGGAGTGGCCGCACGTAACTGCTTCATCGTCCGTGCCAAGTTCCTCAATGACCCGAGGTGCGAGCCGACGAAGCGGCAGCTTCAGGCCCGCCCACCACAACTCATCGGGATTGAAGTCCGGGCTGTAGGTGAGCAGGTACACCACGCAGGCGCCAACGGCTTCGACCGCCTAATCGCCCGGACATAGATATTGTCCACCCCTGGCATGGGACCGCTACGGGTGGACGATGCGGTGCGTGAGCGGCTGCGGGACATTGGCCGCTCAGCAGATGTGGATGCGGACGAACGGGACCGTGTGCAGATGGTCCTGCTTGCCGCCGAAGGCTGGAGTGCGCCGCGCATCGCACGCCACTTGGGCGTCAGCGACAAGACGGTGCGTCGGCTGCTGAAGGGCTGGCGCATGCAAGGCGAGCAGGCCCTCTACAAGAAGCTGCCAGGGCCGACGCCTGACTTCGAGCACCAGCAGCGCGTGCAACAAGCATTGCATGGGCTGCTCGAAGCGCCGCGCGCCTGGAGTGCTGGCCAGTTGTCGGGGGCGCTGGAGGCGCACGGAATCCACCTGGGCCCACGACAGGTGCGTCGCTATCTGGCGACCATGGGGGCCGGCTGGCGGCGCACGAAGATGAGCCTGACACACAAGCAAAAGCCTGATGCCGTCAGCCAGGCCCGAGCGCGCCTGCTGCGTCTGAAAAAATCCCGAGAGGGGAAACTAGACCTCTATTTTTTGGACGAGTGCGGCTTCAGCCCGACCCAGCCCACCGGCTACAGCTGGGCCGCCGGTGGTACGCGCAAACTGGTGCCGTACGAGAACCCGCAGCGCCGACGCGTCAACGCGCTGGTGGCGTACCGCCCGTCTGGAGATAAGCCCGGGCTGCGCTTCCTGGTGCGCCCGCGCACGCTGATGGCGCACGATGTGGTGAGACTGCTACGCCGACTGCCCTCCGGCTTGTGCCCCTGCGTGGTAGTGCTGGACAACGTGGGCATCCACGTCGCCCACCAGGTCCAGAACGCGGCGCACGCGTTGAGCCGTCAGGGCCTGCGCCTCTTCTACCTGCCGGCGTACTCGCCACAGCTCAACGACGTGGAGGCCGGGCTGCAAGTGGTGAATCACTACGAGTTGCCTGAGCGCAGCTACGCCACCCTCGACGACTTGTTGAGGGCAGTGCGGCGCGCATTGCGCCGTCACCACCTGCGGCTTCGCTTCCCTGGACAACATCTATGTCCGGGGGCTTAGGCCGCCAGAGAACTCTTGAAGGACTTCTCGGGCGTGCTGGTGACACGGACGGCTACGCCGTCTACGCGGCGGTGGCGAAGCAGCGCGCCGGACGCCTCCACGTGGCGCACTGCTGGGCCCACGTGCGCAGGAAATTCCTGGAGTGCGGCGGACCCGAGGCCGACGTCGCCGTGCGACTCATTGGCGAGCGCTACCAGGTGGAGCGCGAGTACCAGACGGGCCCGCACGACGTGGGGCGGCTGCACGCGCTTCGCCAAGAGAAGAGCCGTCCTGTGGTGTCCCGCCTGCACGCGTGGGCCCTCGCGGTGCGCGCGCTGCCCGAGTCCGCGCTGGGCAAGGCCCTGGGCTACCTGGGAAGCCTCTGGCCGGGGCTGACGCGCTTCCTGGACGACGCCCACGTGCCCCTGGACAACAACGCCACCGAGAAAGCCCTGCGCGGGCCGGTGGTGGGCCGCAAGAATCACTACGGCAGCCGCAGTCGCCGCGGCACCGAGGTGGCCGCCATTCTCTACAATCTGCTGGAGTCGGCGAAGCGCTGCGGCGTCGAGCCCAAGGCCTACCTGCGCGCGGCCGTGCTGGCAGCGCTCCACGGCGAGCCGCCTCTGCTACCGCACCTGCACGCCGCTACGTGAAAGGACTCCCATGGACTCGAAAATCTCTGAAACCCTCTTGGAGTACGCCGCGCCAGTGCTGGCTCAAATGCCCCCGGACGCCTCACGGCGGCAGCAGCATGAAGCCCTCGAAGTCATCAGATGTATGGTCGCGCCAGCTTCGACCTGCTGCGCCGTCGCGCGCTGCTCGCCGCCGAGCCTACGCATCACACAAAGCGCGGGAGAGCCACCGAGTCCGGGCAAGCTCAATGCCCGCCTGAGTGTGTCATAGTCAGGGTGACATCTGTACCTCCACGCCCCTCTCATGCCGGTTTCCACTGCCTTGCTGCCCATCAGCGATTTCATCCCCACCATCCGCCTCGCGATTCCTCGGTTCCGGACACAGGTTGGCCGTCCTCCTGCACCGGACGCACAACAGGAGGCGTGCATCCTACATCCTCCTGCAATGCCTCTTCAGATTGTCGCGGGTCCCGGCAGTGGAAAGACGACCGTGCTCGTGCTCAGGGCGCTCCGGCTCGTCATTGTCGACGGTCTTCTGCCCGAGCATGTGCTGCTCACCACGTTCACGAAGAAGGCGGCAGCGGAGATTCGCACCCGGCTCATTGAGTGGGGGCTCCAGTTGGTGGGCTATCTGAAGCAGCACGGCCCCCCCCATTTGCAACCGCACCTAGCCCAAGTTGACGTCAACCGCTTCGTAACGGGAACCCTCGACAGCGTGTGTGAGGATGCATTGCGCACGCTGCGCGCTGCCACAGACCCTGCTCCCGCCTTGCTTGAGGGGTTCGCGGCGGATGCGCTCATGCACCGTCGCGGCCTCACCAATACGGTCTACAACAACGGCACGATTGATCCCGCAGTTGCCAGCTTCCTTGCGAACTTCACTTTTGACGGCACTGCTCCGAGAAATGTGGGGGACCTCATCCGAAGCGTGCGCCCGCTCTTCGATCGCTTCGCGCACGACATCATCAATCTGCCCGCATTCCAGGCCCTGCCAACCCACACAGGGGCTCGCGCACTGCTAGTCCGGGGATATAGCGCCTACATGCAGCACCTGCGGGACACCAATCGCCTGGACTTTGCGCTACTTGAGCAGGCTTTCCTTGAAAGGCTTCGGGCTGGACGCCTTACACGCTTCACCGATGTCGTCCGTGCCATCCTCGTGGATGAGTACCAGGACACCAACCTTCTCCAGGAGAGTATCTACTTCGAACTCTTCCGGCGTACTCATGGGTCGTTGTCGGTTGTGGGTGATGACGATCAATCACTGTATCGATTCCGCGGGGCCACAGTTGAACTCTTCCGGGACTTTCGGACGCGGCTTGCGGCCGTAGTGCCTAACATCGCCGCGCAGCGCCTAGATCTCATCGCAAACTATCGTTCGACTCCTGAACTCGTCTCCTTCTTCAATTCCTTCATCGTCAACGATCCTGACTTCTCGCCCGCGCGCGTCCAGCCTCCCAAACCGGCGATCCGAGCCCAACTTCCCTCCAATGGGGCACGAGTAATGGGCATGTTCCGTTCGGATGTTTCGACGCTGGCAACGGACCTTGCGGCCTTCCTCTACGACGTGTTTCGTGGAAATGGACGTGCCGTCAGCGGCACCATGGGACAAGTGACCATAGCCAAGGCACCTCAGGGGGGAGACTTCGGTGATGCCGTGCTCCTGTCGCACTCAGTGAACGAGTTCACGTCAGGGTTCATGGGCTCGACTCCGCGGGCCCGACTTCCCCATGAGCTTCGGAGGGAGTTGGCTGTAAGAAATGTCGGCGTCTTCAACCCACGAGGGCAGGCGCTTCGTGACATTCCTGTGATCCGGCAGTTGGTGGGAGCAATGCTGGAGTGCCTAGATCCTGGAGCGGTATTGCAAAGCGCCATGCGCCTTCGCGGTGAGGCCCAGCAGTACCTTAGCTTATTCCGCGACGCCTACACTCAGTATGCCGGCACAAACCCTCTGCCAGTTCACCCGCATGGACTGTCTGCTTTCGCCTCTGCCTGGAGGCGCCGCCAGTCCCAGTCGGGCAACCCGTGGCCGCGTGAATGGCCAATCCTTGAACTCTGCTTTACGCTACTTGCATGGTTCCCGAACCTGCGCGATGACCCCGAGGGACAGGTGCATTTGGAGGCAGTAACCCGGGCCATCTCACAGTCGGCGACGTTCTCGCCCTACCGCGCGCTGGTGCTTCACGGTTCGGGGCAGCATGATCGAATCAGCGTAGAGAACGCCCTGAGAGACATCTTCGCTCCCATTGCTGAAAGCTCGATAGATGTAGATGAAGAAATCATGCCGAGCGTGCCTCGGGATCGCTTCGCCATGATGACCATCCATCAGGCCAAAGGGCTCGAATTTCCCTTGGTCATCGTGGATGTCGGCTCAGATTTCAAGACCAACCACGCGAAGACCCGGTTCCGGCGATTCCCCGACAAGCCAAGCAATGTCACCCAGTTGGAGGATGAGCTCGCCCCGTCTTGCTCCGTTGGTACGCTGCGCCTGCAACGCACCGCTCTGCAACGCACCTTCGAGGATCTGATCCGCCTATACTATGTGGCCTACAGTCGGCCTCAATCCGCGTTGCTCCTCGTAGGTCTGGACACCTGCCTGCAGTACTCAACGAGCATCCGCCATACCGCCACCTTCTGGCGGGCCGATGGCACCTGGGATTGGAGGACTCCGTATTCAGGCCAACGCCATCCTCCGCAGGCGAATAACCTTCCTCTGGAGCTGATCTGATGCTTCAACAACGTCGAGAGCCCGAACTTGTCCCCAACTACTCGCTGACGGGAGATCTACTCTCATTCATGCGGTGCGGGTTACAGTACCGATATCAAAGTGGTAGCGCTCTACCGCCGTCCCGGCCTGTTCAGATGTGGTTCGGCGAGTTCATCCACGGCGTGATGGAGACGGCGTACCGGACTTGGTTGACTAGCCACCCGCCCTTCCCCTGGCCCTGCACGCCGACTCCTTACAACACCAGCCCGGACCCGAGCCGTGCCGCGAATGATATTGGAATAATCGGGGACTTAGTAGAGACAACACTTGATGCAGCAGGAAAAAGCCCACGGAGCAAGAGCTTGCGCGAGTCCGCGTATGAACGGGCCGAGCGGGCAGTCAATGAGATTGGTCCCGAATTGTTCCCGCTCATTCGTTCTGCTGAGGAACGGGTGATTGGTACGCGCTCGCTCACGATGCCGCATGGAACTCGAGCGCGCGCCCAGATGTACGAACTTCATGGAATCATGGATGTACTGTCCTCCATGACGGTGAGTGCCACAACTAATAATATGATCTGTAATGCAGTCCGGGCCGCAGTGCCGCAGTTGCCTGTTGGTGCAGAGATTATCGTTGACTACAAAGGCTCGCGGCGCCCCGCCTTGGATGATGAGTACTGGACCCAAGGCGACTGGCAATTACAAATGTACGCTTGGCTCCGGTCTCGGCAGCCGGGCGCTGCTCCTATCGTGGCGGGAGTGCTGCTATACATCAATGAGCTCGCTCCGTCGGGAATCAGTCAACTGCAGCGAGAGGTCAACCAGGGCCGCACCGATGTGCGGCCTGTTTCGGGCTCCCCGGACGACTATCAACTGCGAACATGGCGCCCTGGGGCCGCTGCTCCCGCGTTCTCGGCGGCATTTCGGATGCAGCGAGCGATCCGGATTGTCCCCATCACGCAGCCGAGCATTGATGCCGCCGTTAGCGCTTTCGATAACGTCGTCGTCAACATCGAGTCATGTGTTGCACATGAAGCGCAGCACGGGACAATCATCGCCCACTGGCCTGCCGGTGGCGACGATGCAACGTGTGATGCCTGTGACTTCCGTCACTTCTGTCCTTCGCCTGCATCCGCTCGCACTACGCAGAACTATCAACCGCCAGCGCCGAGCGCCCCTTAACCCAGGGCTCGTCTCACCTTCCGCCAACTGATGAAGGAGGGCTACGAGGGCAATCCGCCGGACATGGCCGACTGGACGGACCACCTGTCCACGCTCTTCCCGGAGGTGCAGCTCAAGAAGGAACTGGGGGCGCTCTGGCGCGGCATCCTCTACGACGCGCAGGCGCTGGAGGAGGCGGAATTGCTGCTGCCCCGGCTGAACTTCACCGAGCACCTGGCCTTCCACGACACCGCGCGCCGCGAGGGCCTGGCCGGGAAGCTGGGGCCGCGTGAGCTGCACCGGCTGGCCGGGGAGATGGTCGCCATCGCGAAGCGGGGCCTGCTGCGGCTGGACCCCGAGGACGCGCCGCTGCTCGCGCCTTTGGAGGCGGTGGCGGCTTCAGGCCGGTCGCCGGCGCAGGCGGTGCTGGACGCGTGGAAGGAAGATCCGCGTCCGGAAGTGCTGATGACGCGCTTCGAGCTGTGAAGCGCGTCCCTTCGCGGACGCGGACTGCGTGGGCGGCGGGCTAGAAGCGGCCGCCCACGGTGACGTTGCCGTTGAAGAGGCTGCCCTTCGCGTCGCTGGTGGTGCCAGGGACGGTGGTCAGCTCCTCGCCACCGAGGAGGCGGTAGGTGGCGCGCACGCCGGCGAAGAGGTTGCCCGCGCGGTAGTCGAGGCCCGCCGCCATCGGGAACTCCGTCTGCCAGTCATTCTGGTAGACGGGCGACGCGCTGTCGGAGGAGTCCAGGTAGCTCAGGCCCAGGCCGAGCCCGACGAACGGCTGCCAGTGCTCCTTGAGGACAGGGCCCAGCTTGCCCAGGACCGTCCCGTTGTTGCGGAAGATGTGGTTGCCGTCGCCCACGCGGTCATCATTGATGGGGATGCGCTGCCCTTCGTAGCCGACCTCCACGCCGACGAGGGGCGCGGGCTGGGCGACCGCGGTGATGCCGAACAGCCCCCCCACGCCCGTTTCGTCGGACAGCTCGCCGGTGAAGCCGCCCAGACCCGCGCGCACGTCCAGGCCGGCTTTGACCTCCTCTTCGTTGAAGCCCATCCTGCGCCCGACCTGGGTCGCGTCCACCGCGAAGGCCGGGGCCGCGATGCACACGCCCGTCGCCACCACCCCCGCCATCATCGAAGTCTTCTTCATGTCCAGGCTCCTCCCGGTCTGTGAACTGTGGGACCTGGAATGGAAGCTGGGACGGCAGGGACGGACAGCGTACCTGCCTCGTGGACGGAGCCAGGAGGCCGAGGGCCTTCAGCGCCGGCCGAAGAGCTTCTTCAAACCGGACAAGAGGCCGCTCGGACGGGCCTCCGGTTCGGTGTGGAAGGGCGAGCGGGCGACGAGGGCGTCGCGGGTGGCGTCGTCCAGGTCCTCCGTCGCGAGCACCACGGGCTGCCGCTTCGCGCCGGGCAGGGTGGCGCTGAAGGCGAGGGTGCCGTCGGTGGACAGCTCCAGGTGCACCTCCACCTCGCCCGGGCGCTCCACGGTGAGGGAGAGGGCGCCGAGCCACTCGTTCTCCGCGGCGGTGGCGGCGGTGCCCTGGAAGAAGGCGAGCACCTGAGGGCCGGGGGTGGTGACGGGGATGACGAGCGTCTTGGCCGTGGGCAGGCGGGTGTTGCGCTCCAGCACGCGGCGGAAGGTACCGGCGTCCTCGGCGACGCCGATGGGGGCGGTGAGCACCTCCGAGACGCTGGCGGCGGGCTTGCCGGTCTCCGACAGCAGCAGCGCGTGGCCGAGCAGCGCGGCGCCTCGCACCACGGCGGTGCGGGCGTCCACGTCGTCGTCGCGCACGGGCACGCCCAGACTCTCCTCCAGGCGGCGGCGCACGAGCGGCGCGCGGGACTGGCCGCCCACGAGGAGCACGGCGTCCAGGCCTTGAGGGGAGAGGGCGTTGGACTCCAGCACCTCGCGGGTGACGGAGACGACGCGCTGGGCGAGGTCGGCGGTGAGGGCCTCCACGCGCTCGCGGTCGAGCGTGGGGCCGGGGCCGGTGGGCAGCGTGACGTCCACGGAGTCCTTCGTGGAGAGGGTCTCCTTGGTGGCTTCGGCGATGGTGCGCAGGGGGCCCCAGTCGAGCAGGTGTTCGGGGCGGGGGTGGCCCTGTTCGGAGAGGTCGCTGACGAGCGCCTCGGCGATGCGGCCGTCGAAGTCCATGCCGCCCAGGGTGGGGTCCCCGCCGGTGGTGACGACCTCCAGGTCATCGCCGGTGACCTGCACGACGCAGACCTCCAGGCCGCCGCCGCCCAGGTCCACGACGAGGACGCGCTTGCGCGCGAGCCCCCGGCCGTGTGCGTACGCGAGCGCCGCGGCGGCGCTGTTGGTGAGCACGCGGGGCACGTCCAGGCCGGCCATGGTGGCGGCTTCACGCAGGGCGGCGCGCTGGCGTTCCGTGAAGTGCGAGGGCGCGCAGAGGACGGCGCGCGTCACCTTGCGGTTGAGGAACGTGGTGGCCGCCTGGCGCAGCTCGCGCAGCAGCATGGCGGTGAGGAGGGTGGGCGCGATGACGCGGCCGCCAAGCTCCACGCTCGCGTCGCCGTGGAGGTCGGTGGCGATGGGGAAGGGCAGCTGCGGGGAGAGCCAGCGGAGGTTCGGGGAGCGGGCGCGCACGCCGAGCAGGCGCTTGAGGCCGGCCGCGGCGCGGCGGGGAGCGCGGGAGGCTTCGACGAGGGCAGCGGCTCCGACCTGGATTTCGCCGGAGCTGCTCACCGCGATGACGGAGGGAAGGCCCGTGCCGTCGGTGCCGGGGATGGGGATGGGGATGGCGACGCCGTCGATGAACGCTGCCACGCGGGCCTGGGAGGTGCCCACGTCGATGCCGAGCACGACCTCCGCCGCCGCGGGCCCGGTGACGGGCACGGCGGGGGCCATGTCGAAGAGCGTGCGGCGGCGGCTGCGCGCGGTGGCGGCGCTGCTCTGTGCCTCTGCGGAGGGCGGTGGGGCGGCTTCGTCGGTCCGTGGGGACGGTGTCGCGGCGGAGGTCTGGGACGCAGCCGTGCTGATGGGAGCAGCGGCGTCGTCGACGCGCGGGGACTCCGGCGCGGCGGGTGCTTGCGATGCCGGTTGCTCCGAAGCCGTGTTGGCTGGGGCCGTGGCTTCGAAGGTGCCCGGGGATTGGGGCGCGGCGGGTGCTTGCGAAGGGGATTGATCCGAGGCCGTGCTGACTACGGCAGGGACTTCGCGGGTGCCCGGGGCGTGGGTCGCGGCGGGTGCTTGCGAAGGCGGTTGAGCCGAAGCCGTGCTGACCAGGGCCGTAGCTTCGACGGCGCCCGGGGATAGGGGCGCGGCGGATGTCCGCGCAGGCAGTTGCTCCGAAGCCGCGCTGACCGAAGCCGTGGCTTCGATGGCATCCGGGGTTTGGGGGGCGGCGGAGGTACGCGCAGGCAGTTGATTCGAAGCCGCGCTGACCGGGGCCGTGGCTTCGATGGCATCCGGGGCTTGGGGCGCGGCGGATGTCCGCGCAGGTAGTTGCTCCGAAGTCGCGCTGACCGGGGCCGTGGCTTCGAGGGCATCCGTGGATTGGGGCGCGGCGGATGTCCGCGCAGGTAGTTGCTCCGAAGCCGCGCTGACCGGGGACGTGGCTTCGATGGCATCCGGGGCTTGGGGTGCGGCGGATGTCCGCGCAGGCAGTTGCTCCGAAGCCGCGCTGACCGGGGACGTGGCTTCGATGGCATCCGGGGATTGGAGCGCAGCGGGTTCTCGCGAGGGCGGTTGCTCCGAAGTCGCGCTGACTGGAGCGGCGGCATCGTGGTCGCTTGGAGACTGCTCCACGGCGGAGGGCGTGGCTTCGTCCGGAACCGGCGGTGAGTCAGCGACGGCTGTAACGGAGGCGTCAACCGGGACGTGGATGGACGCTGCCGTACCCGTGGACGCCACTTCGTCCGAGCGCTCTGTCGCGGCTGAAGCTTCCCCGATGGACGGCTGATCATCGGAAGCCGAAGCGGTCGCGGAGGCCGTGTCCTCCGTGGCGGAGACAGGCGGGGGCGAAGCCTCTTCGTGGAGCGCTGTGCCCGGTGCGGCCGGGGATGCGGACAGCGCTTCTTCAGGGGAAGAAGCTTCCTCCTCGGCGTCGGTCGGCACCGCTTCGGCAGCGACCGTATCCGTGGATGCGGAAAGGGGAGGGGACTCCTCATCCAGAACCGAATCGAGCGGTTCTCCGTGCTCGGGCGTTTGAACCCGCGCGGGTTCAATTTCGGGCGATGCGTCTTCCGCGAAGGGGGCTGGCGGTGCCGCGAAAGACTGCTCGTTCTCAGAAGCGGCCGTGTCGTCGGATGGAGCCAGCGGAGCGGATCCGACAAGCGCTGTCCATGCATCCTCTGCCGGCGGTTCGACCACGACTGCCGATGCGTCGTCCTCTTCCTGCGGAGCCGAGAATCCAGCAGCCGGTGCGTACTCCCAACTTGCGCTGTAATTCTCGGCCGAGGTCGTGTCGGACGTGGGCTGCGTGTTCGGCTCGTGTCCTGGCGCATCGGTGAGTGACGCGGCGGCGTCTTCACTCGCTGTGGGCTCCGTGGCCTCGACAGCCTGTTCAAGCGCCGCGCTGAACGGATCCACATCCTCGGAAGCCGCGCTGAGCTCGTGCGGGAGGGTCTCCGGGTCGATGCCCCACGCGCGAAGGCGCTCGGCCTCCCGCTGGTTCGGCGTCGCAGCCGGTTCCGAGGGATGGGACGTCGCCTGGGCGAAGTCTTCTACCGCGGCGGGCTCGGGGGCTGCCGCAGGGACGTGCTCCTCCGTCGGGAGCGCTGTTTCCGTGGCGGCTCCCTCATGCGGCGTTGCTTCGGCCGCGAGCCCCCTTGCGTCGGATTCTGGCGCGAACGAGGAACTGGAGGCTGCCGGAGCGGGCTTCTCCTCCGGCTCCATGTTGAGGTCGACGTCGAAATCGAACGACTCGTCGGTGTTGGCCCGCGCCTCGACACGTTCCGGTTCCGCGCTCCCCCCGGAATGCTCGGGAGCATGCGGGGCTCCGAGCACGGCGTTCGGATCAAACGCATCCACCGACGCGGAGGTGAAGGGGCCTGACTCGGAGGCATCACCCCCCTCAGGAGCGTCAGCTGGCTCCTGCGGCGCTGGATCCGCCGGACCCTGTGCAGCCCACCCGGCGTCCACCGGGGGCGGCATCACGGCCGCGAAGGTGCCGGAGGCCGCGGGAGGCCGCTGCTCCGCTGCCGGATGGACCGTGAACATCTCCTGGGTCGCCCGCTGCATCCCCTCGCCAGCCGGAACCCTCCGCTCCTTCCGCGAAAGGCCCACGTCTGGAAGGGGCGCGAGCTCCTCTTCCTCCTCGGCCGCGTGCTCCGGGAAGAGCGACACCGGCTCGTCCGGTTCCGCCAGGTCTGGCGGAGTGACGGCCACGGGCACCTGCACGGCCGGCAACGTCATGGACGCTTTCGGCGTCGCGCCGCGCGTCCAGGGTTCCTCGTGGGAGGTCTTCGCCAGAGTCTCCAGCGAAGCAGGCACCGTCTCCGTGCCGGCGCGTGCGACAGGCCGTGACGGATTCACGGCCGGAGTCCGCCGGATGAGCCCTGGCGGCAGCGGCGCGGCGTCCGTCCTGGGCGCGGCGGGCGGAGCCACCGTTGCCTCCGTCCCGCTCCGCCGCGCGACGATGCGGTCGATGAGCGCCTTGCTCGCCGCATCCAGCTTGGTGAAGCGCACCGTCATGCCCGTGCGGGCACTCCCCGCATCCGGCTGCGCCTTGAGCACCACGCCTTCACCGCGGAGCAGCCGCGTGCCGTCCGCGAGGACGAACTCGAACGCCAGCCCCGTGCCCTCCGGCTTGAGCGCCCGCGTGGCCACGAACACTCCACCGCGCCCCACGTTCGAGCCGTACCGCTCGATGAACTCCTCCTCCTCCGTGTACGGGAGTCGGATGCGCAGGGGGAGGAGCTTGGGGGCCGGCCCGGTCATCGCAAGGGGATCCGCACGTCCCCGCCGGAGCCCTGCACCACGAGCGCCAGCCCATCGTCTTGCACGGCGTCCGGCGGCACCTCGAACAGCAGCACCACTTCCGTGCGCTGCTCGGGCGCCCACGTGGTGGGCAGGGGCTTCGTGCCGGCCACCGCCTGCGCGTCACGCGCCAGCGGATACATCTGCCCCTTCGCGTCCGTCACCTTCGCGCCATCCAACGTCAGCGGCGCGGGCATCCCGCCCACGTTCTGGGTGATGAGCTCCACGCGCAGGAACAGGTCCTCCGTCGTGAGTCCCAGCCCCACCTTGCCGGAGCCGCCCTTCACCGAGTGCGACGCCTCCAGCCCCGTCACCTTCACGGCTACCGTGTCCACGTGCACGGTGTCGTTCTTCCCGGGCAGCCGCAGCTTGTGTGGCCCGTTGTCACCCAGGCCCGCGGCCAGGACCGCCAGCTTCGACTCCTCCGGCTCCTGTTGGGCAGGCCGCGGACGCGGGGTCGTGGCGCCGCCCTGCTTCACCCGGTCCGCCTCCGCACGCAGCTTCTGGAGCGTGCGCGCTTCGGCCTCCTGGCCCTCTTCGGACGTGGAGGTTTCCTTCGTGCAGCCCCCCAGGAGGAGGGCCGCCGTCAGGAACGCCAGGGTGCGGGATGAAGCGCGAGGACTCACGCCGGGCTCGCGCCCTTCACCAGCTCGTAGAGCTTCTCCAGCGCCACGGGCAGCTTGTCCGCGTCCGGGCCACCGGCCTGCGCCATGTCCGGCTTGCCGCCGCCCTTGCCGCCCACTTCCTTGGCCATCTCGCGCACCAGGTTGCCCGCGCTGATGCCCTTGGCGACCAGGTCCTTGGTGAGCGCCACCAGGATGACGGCGCGGCCGTCCTTCTCACCGCCAATGGCGATGACGCCCGAGCCGATGCGGTCGCGCAGCTGATCCGCCATGCCGCGGAACACCTTGTCGTCCGCGGGGTCCACACGCGTGGCCAGCACCTTCATGCCGTTGACCTCGCGCGCCTGGTCCATGAGGTCCTTCTGCGAGGCCGACTGGGCCTTCACCGAGACCTCCTCCACCTTGCGCTCCAGCTCCTTCACGCGCTTCTGGGTGGCCTCCACGCGGGTGGCGACCTCCTTCGGGTTCGTGCGCAACAGCGCCGCGACCTTCTTGAGCTCGTGCTCCTGTTCACGCACGAACTGGAGCGCGCCCACGCCCGTGACGGCCACGATGCGCCGCACGCCGGAAGCGACGCCGCTCTCGCTGGTGACCTTGAACAGGCCGATGTCACCGCTGCGCTTCACGTGCGTGCCGCCGCAGAGCTCCGTGGACTCCGGGTGCACGGTGACGACGCGAACCGTGTCGCCGTACTTCTCACCGAACATGGCCACGGCGCCGGACTTCTTCGCCTCGTCCAGCTTCATCACGCGCGTCTGGGCATCCGCGTTGTCGCGCACCCAGGTGTTCACCAGGTCCTCCACCTGCTCCAGCTGCTCCTGGGTGGCGGGGGAGAAGTGCGAGAAGTCGAAGCGCAGGAAGTCCGGCGCGACGACGGAGCCCGCCTGCTTCACGTGCTCGCCGAGCACGCGCTTGAGCGCCTTGTGCAGCAGGTGCGTGGCGGAGTGGTTCGCGCGGATGGACTTGCGGCGCTCCACGTCCACGGACGTCTGCACCATGTCGCCGACCTTCAGCGTGCCTTCCTTCAACTCCACGGTGTGGACGATGAGCCCCTGCACCGGGCGCTGCGCGTCCTTCACCTGCGCCACGGTCTTGCCGCCGTGCGCGACGATGCGGCCCGTGTCGCCCTGCTGGCCGCCGGACTCGCCGTAGAAGGGCGTGCGATCCAACACCACGTCCACCGTGGCGCCCGCGGAGACCTGCGGCACCTCCACGCCGTCCTGCACGAGCGCGAGGACATTGCCCTCACCCTCGTGGCCCTCGCCGTCGTAGCCCAGGAACTGGGTGGGCGCGGTGCGCGAAAGGACGGTCTGGAAGACCTCCGTGGTGGACTTCTTCTCGCCGTGGAAGTCCTGGCTGGCGGCCTCCTTCTCCTGGAGCTGCTTGAAGCCCTCCAGGTCCACGTCGAAGCCGCGCTCGCGCGCGATGATCTGCGTGAGGTCCCACGGGAAGCCGTAGGTGCCGTGCAGCAGGTAGACGACGTCGCCGGAGATCATCTTGCCGCCGGAGGCCTGGAGCTTGGACAGCTCCTCGTCCATCAGCTTGAGGCCGCGGTCGAGCGTGCGGCGGAAGCCGTCCTCCTCGTGCCTGGCTACTTCGAGGATGAAGGTGCGGCCGTCGCGCAGCTCGGGGAACGCGTCGCCCATGAGCTCGATGACGCGGTCCACGACCTTGAAGAAGAAGGGCTCCTTGATGCCCAGCTGCTGGTCCCCATGGCGGATGGCCCGGCGCATGATGCGGCGCAGGACGTAGCCGCGCGCCACGTTGGAGGGCTGGACGCCGTCGGCCACGAGGAACGCGGTGGCGCGGGCGTGGTCGGCGACGACGCGCTGCGAGGCGCCGGTCTCCTGCGAGTAGGGCTTGCCGCACAGCTCGCTGACGGTGGCGAGGATGCCCTGGAAGAGGTCGGTGTCGTAGTTGGAGCGCTTGCCCTGGACGACGGACGCGATGCGCTCCAGGCCGGCGCCGGTGTCGATGGACGGCTTGGGCAGCGGGATGAGCGGCGCGTCCTTCTCCTTGCGCTCGAACTGCATGAACACGAGGTTCCAGATTTCCAGCCACCGGTCGCAATCACACGCGACGCCCTGGCACTTCCTGCCCGCGGCCTCTTCCACACAGGGGATGTCGTCGCCCTGGTGGTAGTGGATTTCGGAGCAGGGGCCGCACGGGCCGGTGTCGCCCATGGCCCAGAAGTTGTCCTTGTAGCCGAGCTTCAGGATGCGGTCGCGAGACACGCCCTCCTTCGCCCACAGCTCGAAGGCCTCTTCGTCCCAGGGGATGTTGTTCTCACCGTTGAACACGGTGACGGCGAGCCGGTCGATGGCCAGACCCAGCCGCTTCGTCACGAACTCCCAGGCGAACGAGATGGCGTCGGCCTTGAAGTAGTCGCCGAAGGAGAAGTTGCCGAGCATCTCGAAGAACGTGTGGTGGCGCGCGGTGTAGCCCACGTTGTCGAGGTCGTTGTGCTTGCCGCCCGCGCGCACGCACTTCTGGGACGTGGTGGCGCGGCGGTAGTCCCGCTGCTCGCGGCCGGTGAAGACGTCCTTGAACTGGACCATGCCGGCGTTGGTGAACAGCAGGGTCTGGTCGCCAACGGGCACCAGCGATGAGGAGGCGACACGGCGGTGGGCGCGCTCCTCGAAGAACTGGAGGAACGCCTCGCGGATCTGGGAGGCGGTGAGGGCGGAAGGCATGGTGTGGGTATATGCCACAAGAGGGCCGGGCGCAGCAGTTCCTGGACGGGTCATCCCCTGGGGGACGGCCCATGTAGGCAGGGCTGACGCCAGGAGGGCAGGGGAGCGGCCGGGGCCCTTGTGGGTGCCCTGCCGCCAACGCTTGGGGCTCCAGGTTCCGGACCCGGAGCAACGGTCGCGGTACAATGGCCGCGGCCCACATGCGAGCGAGCGGCTTGCTTCGCCAGGGCCTGGTCATGCGCGTTGATCGCAGGAGCTTCTGGTTCCTGGATGCCGTCGTGGAGTCGAGGGAGAACCTGGCGGTCCTGGGGAGCCTCGACATCGAGGTCATCACCAATCGCCGCACCCATGGGTTGGAAGCGCGGGAGCTGGCGCCAATGCTGGCCTCCCTGTGCGAGGCAGGGCTCATCGAGGTGACGCGTGAGGATTCAGACGGTCGCGCCCGGTCGCTGCCGGAGATCGAAAGCGCGTTCGCCATGAGCCAATGCAAGCCAGGGCACTACTCGGGCTTCTGGTACGGCCTGACGTCCGAGGGTGGCGCGGCGTGGGAGTCCATGACCCGAGCGGATTGGAGCCGCTACTCCAAGGGCTGGAGTGACGGGGAAGAACACTGCCTTGAGGCGGGGGGGCATGAACTCGCGGAGGAGGAGTTCGCCAGGTGGTCCTCGCAACCGTCGAGAGTCTTGGTGCCTGGGAGCGCGGTGTGGAAGGTCATGCAGCCCTGGTCAGCCACCTACTGGAAGACGGTGCCCCTGGGCTTCCAGGTCCGCTATTGGGCGAAACGCGGGAAGTGGGACGGTGTTGCCGAATGGATTTGGGAGAGGCGTCATCCGGTGCAGCGTCCCTGGTATGAACAGCCGGAGTTCTGAGATGGCGTCCACTCGCGAGAGAAGCATGGCCCCCTGGCTGCTGACAGGGTGTGCCGCGCTGATGCTCCTGGCCCTGGCCTTCCGGGATCATTGGCTGCTGCTGACGCGGGACGACCTGGGCGTGCCTCGTGGGTTCTATGCGTGCGCGGTCCGCACGGAGCATGGAACTCGCACGCGGCAGTGCACCATCGGAGCGGATGGCATCATCTTGCGTGAGGAGCAGCTCGCGGATGGACCCGTCCGGCGTATCTGGTTCGCTGACGGGCGTGAGCCTTTGACCCGGTGAAGCCCTTCCCGGGGCCCTACGCGCTTCGCTGGGACGGGAACTCGACCTTGAAGGTCGTTCCCTCTCCCGGCTTGCTGTCCAGCTGGATGCTTCCGCCGTGCGCGTCCACGATGCTCCGGACGATCCACAGCCCCAGCCCGAAGCCCCCGGCGTGGGACTTCGGCGACAGCTGCACGAACCGCTCGAAGACGCGCTGCTGCGCTTCCTCGGGGATGCCCGGTCCGCCGTCGCGGACGACCAGCGTCGCGCTGTTCTTGCTGGGGTGCACCGCCAGCTCCACCTCGGTGCCCGGGGCGTACTTGATGGCGTTGGACAGCAGGTTCGTCACCACCTGCTCCAGCCGCATCCGGTCCCAATGGCCCACGGCGGGCTGGTCCGCTTGCAGGCGCAGCTGGCAGCCGGCGCGCTGAAGCGCCTCGGTGAAGACCTCGCCCACGCTCCGGGTCACCTCCGCGAGGTCCACCTCCTCCTCGGGCTCGATGGGCAGCGGATCATCCGATGCCGAGGCTCGCGAGACGTCGAGCATCTTGTTGATGAGGTTCTCCAGGCGCCGGCACTGCTCCTTGGCCTTGAGGAGCTTGGGCGCCGCCAGGTCGGGTGTCAGCGTGCCTCTCTCATTGGAGCGAAGCAGGCTCTCCATGTAGAGCTGGAGCGAGGTGATGGGCGTCTTGAGCTCATGCGACGCGACGGTGAGGAACTCCTCGCGCATCTGGAGCGCGTGCTGGAGCTCCGCCGTCCGCTCCCGCACGCGCTGCTCAAGCTCGGCGTTGAGCTTGTGCAGCTCCGCCTTCGCGCTCTTCACCGACGCGCTCTCGATGAGCTCCCAGGCGCCCGCCTGCCGGATGAGCGCGAACTGGTGGTTGCGGACCACGTCGAGCACATCCATCGGGCCGCACTTGTCCAGGCAGTAGCTGCACATCCCGATGATGTTGTGGCTCTTGAAGGTGTCGGTGACGCGGGCTTCGTAATCAACGAAGCCGGACCAGTCCTGACGCTCCAGCCAGTAGGTGTTCCCCGTCAGGCGCAGTCCGGCGTAGCCCTGCGCGAGCGCCCGTCCGTGCCGGTCCACCCACCCCTGGAGCACTTCGTCCGGGCTCTTTCCCCCGGCCTGCATGTACCAGTCGCGGTGGTCGATGATTTCAATCTGTCCCCGGGCCATGCGCTGATCCAGGTCAGGCACGGCGTTGCGCAGCATCGTCCGGGCATCCGTGGCCGCGAACGGCTCGGACGTGACCCACAGGCAGTGCTCGTTGTTCTCCAGGCCCGCCTTGAAGTAGGGGACCAGCGAGTCCACGAGGTCATCCCGGTCGCCGTAGAACTGGCAGAAGTGGGAGCCCCAGGGCAGGTCCCCCACCGCGGGAATGCCACTGGGACGGAGGGGGATGTTCATGGGGCTTGGTACCTTGGGCATGGGGCCCCCAACAACACTGCGGGAGCATGAATTCGTTCAACGATGAACGGTCCGCCTTCTTGCCTTCTCAGGGGCCTGGAACAGGACACGCAACTCCCGGCGCCATTTACCGACAATGTAGGCAAGCCTCTCCGCTGCACTACTCGGCTCCCCCCTCCCGAGGTCCCCTCATGGTCCAGGTCACGCGCCCTTCCAGCCTCACGCCGTCCACGACGCGGGTCGCTCCGGAGGCCCCTGTCCGGCCCAATGCCGTGACGGGCTACAACGCGGTGGTGAAGGGCGACCGCTTCACCTCGGCCACTCCGGCGGGTTCGCAGCAGGTTAATGCGCTGCGTCTTCCCATCCCCTGGCCCGGCAAGGGCGAGGCGGACAAGATCGGGTGGATCCAGAAGGCGTATCCGCCGGCGAAGGACTCCACCGCGGAGTTCATGAAGCTGAACCAGGCCGTGCGCGCGGGCCAGAACGTGATGCCCCCCGAGGCCAAGGACTGCGTGTTCCTGGCGGTGGGCGGGCTGCTTTCGGAGGCGGCGCCCAAGCAGATCTACTTCGACAAGAACCTGGACGCGCTCGAGGCGCAGGGGCTTCAGGTCGGCCGCGTGCCCGTGGACACGGACATGGGCGTGGAGCACAACGCCGCCATCGTCCGGAAGGCCGTGCTGGAGGCTTCGAAGAACGGCAAGCAGGTGGTGCTCATCGGCCACAGCAAGGGCGGCCTGGATTCCGCGGCGGCCCTGTCCATGTACCCGGAGCTCAAGGAGCACGTGCGCGCCCTGGTCACCATCCAGTCGCCGTACGGCGGCTCGCCCATGGCGCAGGACCTGCTGGACAACCCGCTGGTGCGCTACGGCGTGGGCGGCGCGGTCGAGGCGCTCGGCGGCAGCATCCAGGCCGGTGAGGACCTGACGTACGACTCGCGCAAGGAGTTCCTGGCGAAGCACCCGATGCCCTCGGGCATTCCCACCGTGAGCATGGCCTCCACGACAGCGAACCCCACGTCGCCGCTGTTCGCGATGCAGGAGTACATGCACCAGCGCTACGGCGTGAAGTCGGACGGCCTGGTGCTGCCGCAGGACGCGTTCATCCCCGGCTCCAAGTCGGTGACGCTGTCCGGATTGGATCACCTGGACTCGACCGGCACGACGCTGAACCCGTTCAAGCCCTACCAGCCCGAGGACCTGACCCTCTCGCTGGTCGCGATGGCGCTGAACATGCCCAAGGGCAGCTGAGAAGCCTTACGTCCCCGTGGGAGGAGCCTGCCGCTTCAGCTCCTTCGCGGGGATGCCCGCCACGGTGGCACCCGGCGCCACGTCATCCATCACGATGGCGTTGGCGCCAATCTTCGCTCCGTCTCCAATCGTCACCGGGCCCAATATCTGCGCGCCCACGCCGATGTAGACGTCCCGGCCGACTCGCGGCGCGCCGGTGTGTCCGGGCAGGGGCTCCAGGCTCACGTTCTGGGAGATGAAGCTCCGCTCTCCAATCTCCACGCCCGGCGCGATGATGACGCCGATGCCGCCGTAGCCCAGCTCCACCGTGGGGTGCAGCAGGGCCTTCGTGTCCACGTGGCTGTTGTGCATGCGGTCGCCCACCGTGGCCACCATGCTCGCGAGCCTTGGCACCTGGAGCGCCTGGAGCCGCTTCGCGGCCCGGTAGAACGTCAGCGCCGTCGGACCCATCTGCCCACCATCCTTTTGGCGACCGGCGCCCAGCGGAACTTCGACCGCTGCAGCGTCTGCCCCATCCACGTGTCCCGGTAGATGAACAGCCAGTGGTGCTGCCGGGTCTGCTCCGTCCACTCGCGCTTGTAGGGGGCATCATCCCCCAACAAGTCCAGCTCTCCCAGGCCCCTTCCGATGCAGTCCTGGATCAGGTTCTCCGTCAGCAGGTGCCCCGGGCTCACCTCCGACAAGGCTTCGTCGTAGCCCGGCTTCATCGCGAGATAGCGACCGGCGTATTCCAGGCCGTACTGGAAGGCGATGGGACGCGAGTCCAGTCGCAGGAAATACAACCCCAGCCAGCCGCGCTCCGCCGCCGTGCGCGCCAGCCCCGTGTAGAAGCCGCGCCGGTGCACGGCCTGTGCGATGGCGGTGCCCTCCTGCGCCTTCCAGCCGCTCTGCTCCAATGCGAAGGCCTCCTCCAGCTTCGACCCCAGGCCCTCGATTCCGGCCACGCGCTCCACCTCCACGCGGCCCTTCTCCTCCAGGCGCCTGCGCCTGCGCCGCAGCGGCTTCGCGTTGCCGCGGCCCTTTGTCCACGCCGCCACCGTGGAGGGCAACACCAGATAGGGCGAGCGAGCGCTCGGCCACGCGCCCCAGGGCATGCCCGCGCCCTTCGCCGCGTGGAGCAGCTCCCACGCCGCGCCGCCTTCCGGCACGTCCGACAGCCGGAGGACCTCCCAGCTGGGGTCGCCCAGCAGGTGCGACAGGAAGGCCACCGCGGCCCGCTTGGGCTCCTCCGCGATGAGGTCGAAGCGGCAGGAGTGCTTGTTGGTCAGCGACGACAGCTGCCGCACCGGCACGCCGTACTGGTGGCCCTGCTCCTCCTGGAGCCCCAGCACTGCCGCCAGTCCGCCCGACGCGTTCCTCGCCGCGAGGATCCGCAGCTTCGCTCCCGGCGCGAAGTGCTCAATCCAGCAGCGCACGAACTCGTGCCGGTAGAACACCTGGTCGTCCACGCGCTTCACCAGCGCGTTCCACTCCATTTCCAGCGCGTCGAAGGCCGCGAGGTCGCGGACCTCCTCCACGCGCAGGGGCTCCACCCGCTTGTGCGGCGCGGACTCCACCGCGTTCTGGCGGGGAAGGGAAGGGACGCGCTCCCCGAGCATCGCGTCCGTGATGGGACTCTCCTCCATGAACCTCTCTCCTCGGGTGTCGCGCTCGGGGGGACTCAGGACAGCGGCTCGCCCGCGTCATCCGCCGCTTCGGGCCCCAGGACCTCCGGGCCCTGCTTCTTGAGCGGCTCGTCACGCAGCAGCACCGGCCCGTCGCCCTTCGCCATCGCGTTGGTGTCCATCGGAACGAAGCGCACCGGCACCGTGACCTTCGTGCCGGGGAGCCCCACGTCCGTCTTGAACACCGCCTCCGCGGGCGCCGGCAGCGGCGCCTCCGCCACGACGGGCACGGGCGCTTCCACGGGCACCGGCGCCAGCCGCTTCGGCTGCTTCTTGAGGCCGCGGAAGAGCCAGCCGCCCTTCTGGCGCTCGTACAGCTTGCGCGTCTCCACCGCCGCGCGCGCGTGCGACACGCGGCCTGACTCCAGGTCCTCCAGCAACATCTCGCTCAGCCGCCGGCGCGTCACGCTGTCCAGGTAGTCGAACACCTTCTCCAGCTTGCGCACCACCACCTGCGTCGCACCGCCCGCCGCCGTGTGCGTCAGCGCCGAAATCTTCAGCTCGTGCCTGGCCCGGGCGCGCTCCGCCAGCTTGCGCAGCCGGTCCGCTTCGTCCGGCGACGCGGCCTTGCTGACCAGCCCCGGCAGCACCGTGCGCGCCAGGCCCGCGTCCACGAAGCCCGAGTCGTCGAACGTCTCCAGCGACTCCAGCGCCCGCCGCCGCGCTTCCACCGACGTGCCTTCCAGCGCCTTGAGCGCCGTCGTCACCCGGTCCAGCGCCATCCAGCGGTACACCCAGTCCAGGCCCGTGCCCTTGATGTTCTGCGCGCCCATGATGCTCACCTGCATCCCGGGCGGCACCGCGCGGGCGCACGCGTCCACCACCTGGTCGCCCGTCGCCTGCGAGTCGGACACCGGCACCAGCTGCTCCAGCATCATCGCCTTGTAGGCGTCGCGGAACTTCGCGTGGAACGCCTTCACGCGTCCCTGCGCGTCCGCCTCACCGCGAGGCAGCAGCGCCTTCAGCCGCGCGTGCACCGCCATGCGCGCCAGCAGGTACAGCGCGTGCTCGCGCACCTCATCCTTCGTCGCGGCCGTCAGCACCTCTGGGAGTGCCTGTGGCTGCGCGCGAGACACCGGCGACAGGGCCTCGTCGATGAGCGGGCCCACGTCGCGCTCCAGCGTGCGGCGCACCTTCTCCACGTTCACGTCGTCGTCGCCGCCCTCCAGCGCCTTGCCCACCGCCGCCGTCAGCGCCAGCGTGGCCGTGGCCTGGAGTCCCGCGCCGGACGCGTACCGCTCCAGCCGGTCCATGAACGTCACCGTCGTGGGACGCGGCACCTTCAGCTTCGCCAGCTCCTTCGCGAGCCGTCCTTCCGCGCGGGCCTGGCCCTCGGGGCTCGCGACCTCCTCCGCCGCGACGACCTCCGTGCTCAACAGGTGCTTGTCCAGCGCGTCGCGCACGTACTTCTGGAGGCCCTCCAGGTTCGTGCCGATGAGCACGTGCCGGTCCGCGGGCGCGTCCTCCACCATGATGCGCGCGAACACCTCCGAGCGGGACACGCGGTCCCAGCGGTTGTTGATGACCGTGATGACCGCGCGCTCCGGGTTCGCATCCGGATCCACGTCCCCCAGGCCCGTGCGGATCCAGTTGTTCATGAAGCCCGTGCGCTCGTTCGCCGAGTGCCCGTTGATGAACTGGAGCTGGCGGCCGCGCACCATCGCGGGCGGGAAGACCTTCAACACGCCGATTTCGGGCTGCACGTGCTCGGCCATCAGCGCCAGCGCGTACGGCCGCGACACGCCCAGTTGCTCCGCCAGCGTCGCCACCAGCGCCATGTTGCGCGGGTGCTCGCGGTAGGGGAACAGCGCGAGGAACTCCTCGGGAATCAGCTCCGCCTCCCACCACGCGCTGTGCAGCAGCGTGGTGTCCTTCTCCTGCGCGGCCTGCTTGAACAGCGGCAGGAAGTGGTCCTCCGTCGTCACCACCCGGCCGCCCCTGGGCATGAAGTTGGTGATGACGGACGCGACGTTGATGCCCGCGGGACCCTGGATGTCCTCATGGTCCGGATAGGCGTTGGTCAGCGTGGCGAAGTCGTCCTTCATCCAGTCGTTCTGGAGCAGCTCGACGAAGTTGGGCTGAAGCGCCATGCACTCCCAGAGGAACACCTCCGTGCCCAGGCGCGCGCCCAGCTCCACCATGTCCTTCTGTTCCCAGATGGTGGCCTTGTCGTAGGGGCGGAAGATGAAGAACTCGGACGGCCCGGCGCCCGGGGCGCTGTGCACGAACATCGCCTCCGAGCCCGTCGTCTTCGCGAACACTTCGAAGCCCATGCCGGAGAAGAGCGCCGCCTTCAGGCGCTCCGTGCCGGACTTGCCGCGCGTGCCCCAGCCGCCGATGACGAGCGGAATCTTCTCCCGGGACTTCCGCACGTTCTGGCGCTTTACGTATGTGTCGCCCAGGAAGACGGAGAAGAGCGCCGCGGTGAAGAGGCCCAGCGCCGCGATGCCGTTGCCTCCCATCCCCAGGAAGTAGCCCTCGTTCTCCATGATGCGCTCGGTGAGGAGCGCCAGGAACCCGCTCTGCAGGCCCAGGAGCGCGGGCGTGTGCAGCGTGGAGGTGGGCTTCGGTGCGGCCTCCGGCTCCTGGAAGAGCGTGGCGAGCGGAGAAGGGACCTGCTTGTTCTGGCCGTACGGCGTGAAGCGAACCTGGACGCCCAGGTCGCGCTCCACGTGCTCCACGAAGCGGCGGCGCTCGCGGGGCTCCTCGCCTCCCAGCGAGTCCAGCCGCAGCGTCGCGAGCCGCCGGTAGTCCTTCGACACCTTCAGGCGGTTGGTCAGCCGGCGCAGGCGCGACGCGGGCGGCACGAGCACCGTCTCGCCGTGGCTGCTGAACAGGTGCACCTTGCCGTCCTTCGACAGCGGCATGTCCAGCAGGTCGTCCACCGTGGGCAGGTGGCGGCCCCAGCTGCCCTGGCTCGCCACGTGGACGCGCTCGCCGGGGACCAGCGTCTCCGTGATTTCGTCCAGGTGGCCCGGGTGCGCGCGCAGCGTGCCGGACATGACGCGGCCGGTGGTGTGCAGGAACGCCTGGCGCTTGTTCGGCGCGGGGCGGCCCAGTTCGTGCCACACGCGCCACAGGCGGCGCTCCTGCCGGTCGCCGTGCCACAGCGTCAGCGTCTTGTCCGTGCGCTCCGCGTACAGGCCGTGCCCGTCCTGCGACAGGTCCGCGAGGATGGCGCCCAGGAACCCGGGGCCCTCCGGCAGCGGCGGCAGGTTCTCCGGCGCGGGCTGGAGCGGAAGGCGCGTGCGGCTGCCCGGGCGGAGCTTGGAGACGCGGCCCGCGAGGAACGCCGTCCACGCCTGGCGCACGGGGTCCTTCACCCGGCGCAGCACCTGCGCGGCCGCAGCGGCGGCCTCCACCACCGGGCCCGAGGCGCCCGGCTGCGTCGTCAGCGATTCCACCGCGTCCAGCAGCGCCGCGTGCGCGGGACCCAGGCCCGCGGCCCCCAGCGCTTCCGCCAGCGCGGCGGCGCGCTCGCACGACACGCGCAGCACCAGCGGCGCGGTGTCACGGCTCAGCACATCCACCAATACTTGAAGCGCAGGGCCCTTCACCTTTGGGGCCGCGAGCGCCGCGTCCACCGCGGCCAGCACGGCGGCGGTGCGCACGCGCGGGCTGGGCTCCGACAGCGTCTGTCCCGAGACGGCCGGCACGGACTCCAGGCCCGCCAGACGGCGCAAGAGCGGCTGGCCTTCCGGACGCTGCGCGATGAGGGCGCACAGGCCCATGCGCACGTACTCGCTGGGGTCGTGGTGCGCGACCTCGGTGAGCAGCGGCAGGCGGTGCTCTTCCGGCAGCAGCGGCGCGCACTGCTCCAGCACCTGACGGCGGAAGAGGAAGTCCCGCTCCGACGGGGCCGTCGCGCGCAGCCTCTGGCGCAGCAGGGCCACGCCCGTGAGCGCGTCCACCGTGAGCAGCGCGCGCAGGGCCTCCGCCTGGAAGAACGGGCTCACGTCCTCCTGGCCCGCGAGGCTCGTCAACGTGGGGCCCACTTCGGGCAGCGACGCGGCGACGCCCGGCACGGCCTGCGCCAGCTGCCGGAAGGCCTCCAGCGCGGCGAAGCGGTTCTGCGCCCGGGGCGCGTCCACGGCGCGGTCCAGCAGCTGCCTCGCCAGCGGCACGGCGGCGGGCTGGAGCTCCTGCGCGGGGGCCGTGGTCAGCACGCCCGTCAGCGCGCGCAGCGCCGTCTCTTCTTCGATCAGCAGCTTGTGGCGGCGCTTCTCCTGCCGCTCTCGCAGCGCGTCGAAGCCCATCCACCGGTCCAGGGCGCGCAGGTCCTCCTTGCGGTCCTTGCGGTCCTTCACCGTGGACTTGAGGTGCTCCACCAGGACCTGACGGCGGGCGGCGTCATCCACCGCCTCGTTGTGCTGGCGGGTGAACTGGACGATCTCCGCGTGGACCGCGGCCAGCTCCGTCTCCAGGGCCTCGAGGGCCACGCCCAGCCACGGGGCCAGCCCTTCCAGGCCGGCCGGGCGGGGACAGGTTTCCACCAGCCGCTGGGCCAGGACTTCGACCGAGGCCCCCCGCACACGGCGGTGCAGCGGGGGCAGGGCTTCCAGCAGCTGGGATTCGAGAGGTTCGTTCGCCGGGTGCATGTCGCGGCCAGAGCTATTCATTGCTTGAGAAACCTGCCCGGCCCCCCCAGGCACGCGTTCGGATCACGACAGCTCAGGACTTCTCAGGGCTGCAAACGTCGTTCATCCAGCAACTCCTCGAACTCCTCCTCGGTGGGCGTGACGTCCTGCAACCCACGTCCACCTGTCCAATCCCACCGCGCTCCGAGTGAAAACATGTTCTGCATCCCGTACGGGCCGGAGAGGAACGCGCGGTCCTCCGCGAAGAGCATGAGGCGGTTGCCGCCCTTGCCCATCCACACGTTCCAGTCCAGGCGGCCCGACACGCGGTGGCGCAGGTACGCCGTGGCGCGGTGATCATCCTGGAAGCGCTGGGAAGCGCCGTAGCCCAGTTCCACGCGCGTGCCCTGGAGCTTGCCGCCCAGCGCCGCCGCCCAGCTGGCGTACGCGCCCGCGTTGTCCATCGTGTAGAAGTTGGCGTTGCTCGTGGCGGCCATGCCCAGCGTGGCGACGTGGTCCTGGAACGGCTGCCAGCGCAGGGACAGCCGGGGCGACAGGCGCCGCGGGTGGTCCTTGCCGTAGAGCCAGTAGACGTTCTGGTCGTAGCGCGTGGACTCCACCGCGCTGCCGCCCTGCATGGACTCCAGCGTCAGGCCCAGGCCGGGGATGAGGCCCACGTCCGGGGACAGGCGCAGGTAGCGGTCCGCCGCGATGCGGCCTCGCGCGCTCCAGCGCATGGCGCCGTCGATGGTCTGCGTGAACACGGAGCCCTGCATGGACAGGCGCAGGTCGCCGGGCAGCTGGTTCACATACCCGGCCACGGTGCCGCCGAGCACGGCGGTCTGGTTCAACGGATAGCGCGCCTCGGGCGTGAAGCGCAGCCACGCGCGGCCCGGGGACAGCTCACGGCGCAGGGACAGGCGGACCTCCAGGCCCGTCTGGAGCGGGCGGTTGAGCAGCTCGCCTTCCTCCACGTCCTCGCTGCGGTAGCCCATCTCCGCGGACACCATGCCCAGGCCGCCCGTGCGCGCTTCCGGAGGCATGCCCTCCGGCAGGAGCGACAGGCTGGGCGGCAGCGCGGGCCAGGGCAGCGGCTCCAGGCCCGTGGTGCCCTGGGCCCACGACGGGGCCGCGAGCGCGCTCGGATCCGCGGCGACACCCAGTTGCACCTGCACCAGGGCTTCACCCGAGGGCGACTCCAGGCTCACGCGGTGCGGACCGCGCGAGGGCAGCAGCAGCCACGTCTCCCCCATGCGGCCCAGCGGCTGGGACGCGCCCTGGAGGCCGGGGTCGGCGTCCGCGGGCAGGCCCAGGTGCATGAGCGGACCTTCCTCCGCGCTGGAGCCGCCCGTGCCGTCACCCGAGGGCAGCGGCGTGCTGCGCAGGAGCAGCTCGCGGCCCGCGGTGGGACCCAGGGCGGTGGCGCGCACGCGCAGGGCGGTGGGGCCCAGCACGGTCATCACCACCGGCGCGCCCGGACGGCTGCGCAGCAGGGACAGCGGCTGCGGGGCCGCCACGACGCGGGCGTTGGCGCTGGCCTCCTCGGACTCCACGAAGCGCACCAGGCCGGTCTGCTGCGTGTCGGCGCGGGCCATCACGACCTCCACCTGGTGGCGGCCGGGGACCTCCAGCCGTGTGCCCAGGATGGCCGTCTCGCCTTCGGCGACCTTCAGCTCGCGCACCACGCGGCCGTCCACGCGGAGCGCGAAGGCGCAGGTGCCGGTGGCGTCCACGCCCGGACGCGGGGTGGTGCCGCAGAGGACTTCCGCCCCAAGCGGCCGGGGCTGCTTCACCACCAGGCTCATCACGCGCGAGGCACCGGCGGGCAGCAGCTTCGCCTCGGACAGCTTCCACGGGGGCGCGAGCAGCGCCTTGCGCACGGACATGGCGACGTCCTCGTCGTCCGCGCCGGCCTCCGACGTGGCCATGAGCGAGCCCGCGGTCTCCTCCGCGTCGCGCAGGCCTTCCCAGCGCGTCCAGCGGCCCGCGGTGAAGCGCATGCGGCGCACGCCGGGATGATCCGCCCACGCCTGGAGCTGGCCCGCGAGCGCGGCACCCAGCGGCGCACCGCCGTCCTTCCACGCCTGGGGCGAGTCCTGCAGCCGCTCCAGCATACCGAGCGCTTCCAGGCCCACCTGCGGCAGGCCCGTCTCGCGGTACAGCGCGGCCATCGCCAGCGCACCCGCCGCGTCCTCACCGGAGGCCGACAGCAGCCGGGCGCGCAGATAGCGGCCCGCGAGGCTCTTGTCGCCCGACACCGCCGCGAGCGCCGCGTCCGCGTGGCCCTCGCGCACCTGGGCGCTGGTGGCCGAGAGGTTCGCGCCGTCAGTTCCCAGCGCCGCGAAGCCAGGGGACACCAGCGTGGGCTGCGTGATGGCCTGGGCGAAGCGCACCGTGCGCGGGGACGCCTGCGACATGCGGTCCATCAGCGAGAGCAGGCGCCGCTGCTGCTCCGGCGTCAGCTTCGCCTGCGCGTCCAGCAGCCGGCCCACGTCCGCGCGAGCGAAGCCGTCCTCCTGCAAGGACGACAGCAGCTCGGCGCGCGCGAGGCGCGGCTCCACGTCACCGGGCTCCGTGCGCAGCGTGCGGGAGAGCGCCTGGAGCGTCTCGTACGCCGTGCCTGCCTGTTGCGGCTGCGGCGGGGCAGGGGACTCCTCGGGCGTGGCCACCTCGGCGCGGCGCACCGCCAGCGAGACGGCGAGCTGCACCTTCGGATCCTCGGGCTCGAACCACACCTCGCGTGCCTGCGCGGGCAGCGTCACCACCGCGGACACCGGCGCGGACGACGTGCCCTTCGCACCCTCCAGCGCGATGTGGCGCGCGCTGGCGGCGCCCGGCATCAGCACCAGCCGGCGCGGATGGCCCACGTCCGTGTTCATGCGGACCACGATGGGCTTGCCCGCCTCCGCGTTCAGCGGACGGAACTGCACGCGCACGGGCGAGGGCAGCTTCGCGTCCGGCACCCGGAAGCGCACGGCCTTCGCGTCCACCTTCACCGGCCACTGCGAGCGCACGTAGCCCACTTCACCCGGCGCGCCTTCCGCCTTCGCGGGCGCGAGCGACAGGAACGCGCGCGTCCCCTCCGCGCCCTCCAGCTTCAGGGCGTGCTCACCCGGAGGCAGGGCAATCTCCACCGGCTCCACCGCCGACAGCGGCAACAGCGGGAACGCGTTGCTCCCCACGCGCAGCACCGGGTTCGCCTTCGCGCCCGGCGGCGTCATCACGTAGGCGCGCAGCAGGGTGGGGGCCTCGGCGAGCCCCGTGGCCTGCACGCGCGTGGTGCCGCCCACGGCGAGCGGCCACATCGCGCTGCCCGCCATGGACGCGTCAGCCTCCATGCCCTGGAGGTCCAGCCACTGCGAGGCCTTCACCTCGGTCCCGTCCTCACGGGGCGTGGGCGCCACCTGCGACCAGCGGCTCGCGCGCCACCACGCGGCGCGGTAGTTGCGGCGGATGTCCTCCGACAGCGGCTCCGCACGCCACGCCAACTCCAGCGCGGCCAGCTCGCGGCTGCGCAGCGGATCTCCCAGCGGCAGGCGGGCCACCAGCTCCGACGCCTCGGCGGTGAGGAAGCCCGCGTCCGGCAGCGCGGGCGCGGTGCCCAGCAGCGCGTGCGCGACGTCCGGCTTGCCCGAGTCCAGCAGCTTCTTCGCGGTGAGGAGGCGCACGTGCCACGCGAGCGGTGACGCGTCCGTGCCCTTCAGCGCCTCCACGGCCACGTCCGTGTCGCCATCACTCAGGGCGGCCATCGCGCGCAGCAGCGGCGACAGGCCCTCCGTCTTGATCCGTCCGTACGTGCCGCGCGCCAGGTCCGGCATCAGCGCCACCAGCCGCTGACGCAGCAGCGACGGGCGGGCGGCGGTGTCCTGCTTCACGACCTCCCACGCCTTCTCCGCCAGCTCCGTCCAGTGCGTCGTGTGCGACAGCGCCTCGGACAGCGTGGGCCGGCGCGTGGCGACGCGTGCGCGCACCATGGGCGCGGGGCCCTTCCAGCTCACGCGGTAGTTGTGCTTGCCCGGAGGCAGCGCCACCCGCAGCTCCTCCACGATGCCCACGCGCTCACCCGACGCGAGCACCCGCGCGGTGCGGCCGTCCGGCAGCGCCGCGCCCTCGGACGCCTCCGCCCACGCGGGCTGCGGCGTGAGCTGCGCCTGCGCGAGCACTCCGCCCACGCCGTAGACCTCCACCGTCGGTGCCTCGGCGGGCGCGCCGTTGCCCAGCACGGCGCGCGCCTCCAGCGAGAACACGCCCGGGCCTTCCAGCTCCAGCGCCCAGACCGAGCCCTTCACCTCCGGGCGGACCCAGGGCGCGTCCATGCCTTCGAGCACCACCTCCGTGCCGGTGGGACGCGGGCGCTCCACGCGCACCGCCTGACCGTAGAGCGGCGACACCAGCGCCCACTCGCGCAGCGCCGCGGCCTTGCGCCAGTCGCGCACCGCGGTCCGGAAGGGCGAGGAAGGGGGCTCATCCTTCACGAGCTCCGCCTCCAGCGCCGCGTCCACGTCCAGCCGCGCGCGCGTGGCCGCGTCGAACGCCAGCGCCGGGCGCGGGCCCTTGCCGTCCACCCACTTGAGGAGCGCGTCCCGCATCCGCTCCTCGGTGCGTGCCGTGGACGTGTGCGTGGGACGCTCCACCACGATGCGGGCGTTCTTCGTCGCCGTGACCCACCAGATGCTGCCGGCGCCCATGGGCTCCGCCAGGTACCAGCGGCCCGGGCGCTCCGGCACGCCCTGTTCCTCCACGCGCAGCTCGGGCGCTTCGTCACCCTCCGACAGCGGCACGCGGGTGAAGCGCAGCGCTCCGGCGGGGCCGGTGACACGCACCACGTCCAGCGGGCCCAGCCACACGGCCGCGCCCTTCTTCGCGCTCACCTCCATCGCGCCCGTGACCTGGGGGACGCCGCTGGGAACGTAGGGCGCGTGGCCCCGGAGGTCCTCCAGCGCCACCGGACCGCGGATGGCGCGAGGCTGCCACGTCATGCCCTCTTCGCTGCGGGCAATGACGGACGGCTGGGAAACGGTGGGCTGCGCGATGACGGGCAGCGCCGCGAGCGCTCCCACGAGCAGGGTGTAACGGGCGCGGCGTCGAACAGGAAACATCGGCGCTCAGTCCTCCAAGGGTGCGAACAGAATCTGGGCCAGCCGGTCCAGACGCGCCGGGGCCGCCAGCGCTTTGCGCGTACGGGATGACATTTCGAGGTGCAGGAAGCGGGCGAGCGGGTAGGCCTGGAGCAGCCGGGCCTGCGCGTTCTGTGTTCCACCGAGCACCTGGACCCCGTTCGGGAACAGCTTCACTCCGGGGCCGAGCACATCCTCCAGCGGTGAAGAGACCTTCCGGGCCCACGCTCCGGGCTTGCGCGTCCCGTCGCTGATCACCGCCGCGAGCATCTCCGTGCGGCCCTTCTGGACCTTGGACTCGCCGAAGCCGTGCAGCTGCGCCACGCGGATGGCGGGCAGCTGGCGCGCGGCAAGGTCGGTGACGGTCTGGAAGAGGTGCTCCGGGTTGTGCGCGACGTCGGCGGGGTGCTCCGGGTCCTCGGGCGTCTCACCGGGGGAGCCCTTGTAGCGGTGCGCGGTGGCGGTCATGAACAGGCGCGGCGCGCGGCCTTCCGGCGGGCAGGAGAAGAGGCTGGAGCCGATGTCCTCCGTGCCGATGTCGAAGTAGGGGTGGGGCACCTGCACCACGTCGTCGGTGGCCTCGCCCGTGCGGATCACATACGCGCCCGCGCCGTGGAGGTTGTCCGGGCGCTCGCGAAGGACCCAGAAGGTGTCGCGCGGCGTGGTCCACGTCTCCAGGAAGAAGCCCGCGGCCGCGGCCACGTTGGTCAGCTCCGGGGGCACGTCCTTCTGCTTGGGAGCCGCCGCCAGCAGCGCGGGGACGAGCTTCGAGAACGCGGCCCGCTCCTCCAGTGTGGTGGGCTGGAACATCACGGCGTCCACGCGGGGCCACAGCCCGGAGAAGCGCGCGTCCACGCGGCACCCCGAGTGCTCGGGAACGTTCACGGAAGGGTTCTCCTGCGGCACGCGCTCCGGGGCAGGGCGCGCCGGGGACTTCGCGCGCAGGCCGTCGTGGGACGCGTCCTGCTTGGATGGCTTCGCGGTCGCCGCCGGGGCCGGAGCCGTCTGCGCGCGGGCGCTCAGGCCAGTGCCCAGCACGGACACGACTCCCGCTGCCACCAGCGGGCGCCACGACCCGGTCCTCCGACGGAACTTCACAACATGTCCTCGTCGGGCTGCCAGCCGCCCCGGTTCCACATGCGCGGCGCGGTGTTCTCCACCGGCTGGCCGAACATGAAGAACCGCACCCACATGGGCTCGGTGCCCAGCGCCTGGACGCGCACGGTGTGCACGCCCGGCGCGATGTCCTCACCCAGCGTCACCGGCACCGTGCGCGCGTACCACTTCACGCCCGGGCGGCCCGCCGGCATGGCCGGGTCACGCTCGGAGGCGGGCAGCACCACCGTGCGCTCGGCGCGGGTGACGTGCGGCACCAGCACGCTGGCGCGGCGCACCGGGTTGCCGCCATCCACCGTCACGGACAGCTGGGGCATCGTCGCGCCCTCCGCCACCGGCGTGTAGACGACCACGTTGAGCGTGACGGCGCCCGCGCCCGTCTTGCGCACCGGCACGCGCAGGCCGCCCTGGCCCACCGGATACACCGTACGCGAGCGCAGACCGCTGCCCGCCGCCGGAGGCCGGTTGAGCATCGCCGTCAGCCCCGGCGCCGTGGAGCGCAGCAGCACCTCGTGCTCGCCCGGCGGCAGCGGCGGCAGCAGCTCCCGCGCCCGCGTCGAGCGCACGGTGAAGCGGTGCAGGGGCTCGCCGTCGAGCAGCACCTCCACCTCGTTGCCCAGCGCCGCCGCGTCCTTCAACGACAGGCGGACCTCCGGACGGGTGGGCGTGCGCGCATCGAAGCGGGCCCGCACCGCGCGGCCCGGCTCCAGCACCGTGGACAGCGCCTTCACCATGTCCACCGTGTCCGCCTGCGCGGACTCCAGCACCTCCACCACCGGGGGCGAGCCATAGGGCCGCACCACCACCGCGTCACCGGACGGCGGCAGGGTCTCCTCCGCCGGGCCCACGGGCTCCAGGCGCACCTGGCTGAGCAGCTCCAGACGGGCGCCCGCCTGCAGCAGCGTGGGCAGGTTCGCCGGACGCATGGGGTGCCACGCGCGCTGGTCCACGGGCGCGTTGCGCCAGCGCACCGCCGTGAGCGCGTCGTTCGTGTACGGCGCCGACGCCGCCACGGGCTGACCGCTGGAGAGGAAGCTGTAGAGCTGCACGATGGTCGCGCGCGGCGCCTCCACGCGCAGCTTGCGAGCCCCCATCGGCAGGAACACCCGGGCGCTCGTGGCACCCGACACCCAGGCCGGCAGGTCCGTCACTTCGCCGGAGCCGGCCGAGCCCGCGTCCTGCGCGACCTGCGCCAGGGGCGTGCACGGCAGCGCGCCACCGGGCAGCGGCACCAGGGCCGCGCTCTCGAACGGCGCGGGCTCCGGGGTCGCGTCCAGCGAGGCCTGGCCCAGGGGCTGGCCCTGGGCATCCAGCACCGTGAGGTTCAGGTGCAGCGGCTCACGCGAGGGCGCGCGGTCCAGCGAGCGCGCGTCGATGCGCACCAGCCGTCCCACCGCGTCCATGCGCGGATCGATGTCCAGCTCCAGCACCGGGCACGCCGGGCCGGTGGCGAACGCCTCCGTGCGGCGCGTGTCCGGCAGGAAGGCCACGCGGCCCTCCGACGCGACGCCCGGCTGGGTCCGCGAATCGGCGGGCAGGAGCCACGACTCGAACGGGCCCTCCACCGTGTAGCGCAGGTCCTCCTGGCCGTCGTTGCGCACCATCACCGTGTGCACGCCCTCCGGCAGCTCCAGCGGATGCGACATGGGCGAACCCGCCACCGGGCCTGGCAGCTCCAGCGTGTGCGCCGTGCCGTCCGTGGACAGCGTCTGCACCGTCACGGGGCCGTGCGGCTGCGCCTTCGCGTCCGTCGCGTCGCTCCACAGCCACAGCACCGGCTTCGCGGGGCCCGTGACGTTGAGGGCCACCGCGCGGCCCGCGCCCAGGCGCTCCTGCACGGACTCGGTGGCCTCCACCAGCGGCAGCCGGTAGGGGGTGCGGTAGACGGGCTCAATCTGGTAGTCGGTGCCCGCCTCGCCCTCCGCGTTGAGGCGCTCCCAGTGCTCCTCCGCGAGCCAGCGGCGCGTGTCGGTGGAGAGCTTCTCGAAGGGCTCGAAGGTGGCGCGGCCGGCGCGCACCTCCGCGCGGGCCAGGGCCAGCTTCTGGGACGCCAGCAGCGGCAGCGTGCGGTGCGCGCGGACGTAGACGCGCGCCAGCAGCGTGTCGTGGGTGCCCGCGGGACGCAGGTAGAGCACGGAGTAGTCCGGCCGCTCCTTGGGCAGGCGCAGCACGAACTCGCGCTCGTCCGTCACCTGTTGATCCGCGTGCGTCGTGAAGGCGCTCTCCTGCAGGAACGTGCCGTCCTCCTGCGGCTGGCCCTTGCTCTGGCGCGTGCGCGTGAAGATGGCGCGCTCCAGGAGGACGCCGTCCGGACCGCGCAGGATGGCCTTGAGGCCGTACTGGTACTGCTTCTCCGGCGCGTAGGGCGTGCCGTCGGGGAGCAGCTCGTGCGTGACGATGAGCAGTTCCTCCGCGTCGGCGGGGACGCGCACGCGCATCTCCCGGCCCGGCTCCAGGCGGTAGAAGATGAGGCGCTCGGCGTTGACGAACTTCGCGTCGCGCCGGGCGGTGGGCGTGTCGGTGTTCCTCAACACGGCGAGGCTCGCGCCCCAGATGAGGGCCAGGCCCACCATCAGGCCAAGGAGCGCCACGAGGGCGCGGCTGCGGGTCTTCATCGACGGGCCTCTTCGCGGGAGACTTCCCCGGTCAACACCACCGGACGGCGGTGCCGCAGCGCCAGGTCCACCGTGCTCGCGAGCTCCGCGTCACCCGCGGTCAGCTCCGCGCGCTTCGCCGGCGACGGGTGCTGCTGAAGGAAATAGACGGCGCGCAGCACCTGCTTGCCCTGCCGCGCTTCCACCAGGAGGAAGGGCAGGCCGTACTCGGCGCTGAAGCCGGACTTCACCTGACGCGTCACATGGCCCACGCGCTTCGTCTGCGCCAGCGCGCGGAGGTCATGCACGTTCTGCTGCGCCACGTAGCGCTCCGCGCTCGCGGTCAGCTCCGCGAACTGCTCCTTCAGCGCGTTGGACACCGGCTGCGTCGGCGCGACCAGGCGGTCCGCCAGGAGCGCGCCCTCGGGAGACTCGCGCGGCTGCTCGGGCAGGAGGCCCGTGATGGCCAGCTCCTCCGCCGCCAGCCGGGGGCCCACGAAGGCGCCGCGCAGCGGCTCGGACAGCCACAGCGTGGCCAGCCGCGCCCCGCCGAACGTGCGGGAGAAGACCTGCTGCGGGCTCGCGTCGTTGAGGCCGGTCAGCTCCGGAGAGCCGTCGTGGTAGCGCACGCGCTGCCCCAGCCAGCCCAGCGGGCCTTCCTGCGACAGGAGCTTCTCCAGGTCCGCCGGCCGCTGCGCCGGGGTCAGCACGGGGCTGCCCACGTCCACCAGCACGTCCGCGTCCACCGATGGCCGGCCGGAGAAGCCGCGCAGGTGCAGCACCCAGCCCTGCTCCTTCGGCATCGCGCGGTGCACCGCCTGGTGGAACGCCTGGAAGCTGGTCCGCAGCTCACCGAAGGTGGCCGGGTGGGGCACGTCACCGGACGCGGTCGCGAACACCAGCGCGGTGGCCTTCGCCTCGTGCCACACCTCCGCGGCCACCGGCAGCGTGCCCGCTTCACGGGCCGGAGACGGCACCTCCAGCGCGAGCGGCGAGCCGCCCGGACGCACCATCAGGCCCGCGCCCAGCCGGCCCGGCGTCCCTTCCGCGTCCGTCACCCACCAGCAACCCGCCGCGCCCTCGCACTCCGTCACCGGGTGCACCCGCAGGCCCAGCAGCGCCGCCATGGCTCCGGCCCAGCGCGTGCGCAGCTCCCGCGGCACGTCCGCCGTCCCGCCGCCCAGCAGCGGCGAGGCCACCTGCTGCTCCAGCACCAGCAGCTCCGCGTCCGACGGCTGCACCGCGGGCACGCGCGCCACTTCCGGCGTCACCATCAGCGTGCCCAGCGCGTCGCGCTCCGTCATGGGCTCGGCCAGCGCCTGCGACTTCTCCAGCACCAGCGAGGCCAGGTCGAAGGCACCCGCGCGCAGCACGCTCACGCGCGCCTCACCCCAGTTGCCACCGGGCTCCGGCGGGGCTTCCGCCGTCACCTTCGCGCCCGGCCACAGCGTGTCCAGGCCCTGGGGCGCCTTGCCGTCCGGCGTGTGCAGCACCACCTGGCCCGGCTTGAGCGAAGGGTCCACGCGCAGCTGCACCCGCTCCCGCGACGACAGCGCGTCGTGCGCGTGGCGCAGCGGCGTCTCCGACTGCGACAGCGCGTCACCCAGCACCAGGCCCGCGCGGCGGGAATCCACGCCGCTCACGATGATGGCGCGGCAGTTCACGCGCTCGCACAGGAGCGCGGCGGCCTCGGCGCTCGGCGCCTCCGTCAGCGGACGCGGCACCTCCAGCACCGGCCCCTGCGCGCCGGGCACGAGCAGCGACGTGTCCCAGCCCGCCTTGCCTTCACCCTCCACGCGCTCCACCAGCGCGAAGCGCGCGGGCACGCCGTCCTGCCTGGGCAGCTCACGAAGCTCCAGCCCCAGCGCCACCGCCTGCGTGCGCAGCGCGTTCATCCCCTCCGCGCGGCCCGTCTCCAGCCACGCGTCCAGTCCGTTCCACAGCCCGGTGTACGCGCGCAGGTCGCCGTGCTTCAGCCGCAGCGAGCCGCCCACGTCGCTCTCCCGCGCGGTGGCGCGGCCCATCACCATCAGGCCCAGCGGAGACTGGTCCAGGCCCAGCCCGGGCACGTGCTCGTGCGAAGCTTGCGCGGTGAGCGCGGTGGCCGGACGCGGCTCCACCAGCGACAGCCCGAAGCCCGCGAGGCTGCCGATGAGGAAGCCCGCCAGCGACGTGTGCAGCGTGGGCAGGAGCACGCGGGCAATCACCTGCTTCTGAAGCATCTTCACCGCCAGCAGCGTGGGCACCAGGTAGCCGAAGCCGAAGAGGTCCGTGACCTTCAGGCCCGGGATGCGGGCGCCCATGGCCCAGCCGATGGTCCACTTCACGAGGAAGCCCAGACAGAAGACGAGCACCGTCTTGCGAGGGCCCTCCAGGTTGAGCGTGCGAAGCCCCGGCACCGACAGCACCGCCTTCGCGGCCACCACCAGCAGCAGCACCTCCGCCATCGTGGCCACGAGCTTCAGCGGCTCCAGCCACGTGAGCGCCAGCAGCGCGGGCACCAGGATGCCGTTGAAGTCCCAGCCGTACTTGAGGTTGAAGCGCGCGGCGAGGAACGCCGTCGTCAGCAGGATGATGTAGGCCTTGGGGCTGGACAGGAAGTCCTGCGCCACGTCCTCGTACATCAGCTCCAGGCTGGAGAAGGACAGGTTGGTGCCGGGCAGCAGCACGAAGCGCAGCAGCAGATACGTGAGCGCCACCGGCACGAACACCTGCCACAGGCCGCGGCGCAGCTTCAGCTTCCAGAAGGCGTTCGCGGTGAGCGGCACCAGCACCAGGCCGATGCTGTGCAGGCTGCGGTCGACGATGAAGGACGTGCCCCAGCGCTCGTCCATCCAGTGCCCCAGCACGGGCAACAGCCACGTCTCGCTCACCGCGCGCACCACCACGCTGGCCAGCACGACGGCGAAGAAGCGGTCGCGGCCGAAGAACTCGCTCCAGGCGCCCGTCCGGGACAGTCCGCTGGAGAACGCCAACGCCAGGCCGTAGGTGAGCAGCGACTCGGCGACGACGGTGCAGCCCGCCTCCGGGTGGATGACGAACACCGAGGCCAGGTAGCCAGGAACGACGAGGCCCACGAAGACCCAACCCAGCGTCTCCGTGAGGAGCGCCAGGATGAGCACGCCCACGAGCACCGCCACCAGGATGGAGGTGTCGAGGGAGTAAGCCGGAAAGAGTGTCAGGGTCGAAAGGAGCGGCATTGGTGGCCGCTCGAATCTAGGGAGGCTCCCGTCCCCGACCAGGGTTGCCCCTCTCGGGGGATGAGAACCGTCCGCTGTCCAACCGATGATCCGCGCCTCCAGTCCCGCTGAATGACCAGCCCCGGACACTGGAAGCGGGTGCCTGGACCGGATCAGCCGCCTGCTTCACGCAAGGCGAAGCCGGGCGGGACCGCGGGTGCGGACGTTGCATGTGGGATGCGTCACGTCACGCCCGGCCGGTGGGAGCGGCCGGGAGGCGGAGGCGCCCCTACGGGCAGTCCTGCGCGGCCACGACCGCCTGGCAGCCCAGGCCGGAGCCGGTGAGCGTGCAGGGCACGGTGTCCGCGAGCGCCTGGATGACGGCCTTGGACGACGCGCCGGTGCCGCGCAGCGTGGCGGACTGCTCCAGGTGGATGAAGCGGTCGGTGGCGGCGGCGGCCTCCGTGAAGCAGGCGTCCCCCGCGCCGTTGTCGATGCGGCCCTGCACGTTGCTGGTGCCGCACAGCGCGCGGTGCTTGCCCGAGTCGTCCGCCGAGTTGCAGGAGAACGCCTTCTTCGTGCCCACCAGGTGGGTGTTGAGCGCGTCGCGCAGGCGGTTGGAGAGCGAGTCCGGGCGCAGCGCGCTGGTGCCGTCGCTCACCACGGCGGCCTCGGGACCGTCGCCCGCGTCCATGCCGTGGATGCTGGCGGCGATGGCGTCCGGGTACGTGTCGCGCAGCGCGCGGTGCGCGGCGGTGAAGAAGTTGTTGCCGTAGTGCGCGGCGTCGGAGATGCGCAGGCCCTTGGTGCCGCACACGCTGGTGGTGCCGCTGCACGGGCTGGCGGTGGTGACGGCGCAGCGGTTGCTGCCCGTGATCAGCAGCGCGCGAGCGCCCAGCGTCACCAGCTGCGTGGACGTCTGGCGCAGCGTGCCCTCGTCGGAGTCCGCGTGCGGCGCCTCCAGCCACAGGTTGCGCGCGGGGAACATATTAATGATGAAGGTGCCGCCACCGCGTGACAGCAGGCCCTGCTCGCGCACCACCAGCCAGCCGCCGCCCGTGTCGTTGCGGAAGGTGGACACGCCGTAGCCCATCCCGGCCAGGTCCTGCACCACCTGCGCGGTGGGACCTTCGGTGAGCAGCGTGCGGAAGGCGCCCTCGAACGCGGCCAGCTCCGTGCCGCCCGGCTCCTTGAAGCCACCGCTGTTGGCCCCGGTGATGGGCGCCGTCTGAAGCCACGTCATCAGGTTGCCCGTCAGGCTGGTGAGCGAGCTGAGCGGCGCGCACACGCTCGCCGTGGGGGCGGGCGTGCCTGCGACCGGCGTCTCGGCCGCGGGCGTCTCACCGGGCGTCACGATGTCCGTGGGCGTCGGCGTGGTGGGCACCTGGCCCACTTCCTCCACGGGCGGCGTGGGGGAGGCGGGCGTCTGGACGACGCTTCCAGGGGAAGTGGAAGGGTTCTCCGCCAGGGCATCGCTCGGTCCAGCGACGGCATTGCTGCAAGCGGCTGCGAGGAGCAGGAGGCAGGAAAGGGACGCGCGCAGGGGGGACAAAGACATGGTCCTGTCCCGAACAGCATGCCCTGCGCATGCATTCGCATCCCGTCAATCCGGGATGACAACCGGAGCGGGGCTCGACTGCCCGTCCGCTCTATGTCGCCTGCCCGCTCAGGGCAGGGTCTGCAGCAGCCCCTGCGCGTCGGGCGCGCCCCAGCCGGTGGGGATGTCCCAGCCCGGTCCGGCTTCGTACTGGCGGTCGGTGACGCCCACGGTGATGTCGCGGAACGTCTTCTGGACGTTGGGCAGCGTGTACAGCTGCGAGTTGAGCCAGCCCACCGGCGGCTTCGCCGCTTCCGCGCGCGCGCCGTTCACCACGGTGATGAGCCCCGCGAAGATGGGCGAGGAGAACGACGTGCCGGTGTTGGGCGTGGTGACGCCCAGCCACGTGTACCAGAAGCCGGTGTCCGCATTGAGCGCCACGTCCACCACCGCGCGCTTCGCGGGCATCGGGACCAGGCCCTTCTGCCACTCGGGCGTGGCGAAGGTGCGGGTGATGCCGGAGCCGGAGTAGTACCAGGCCGTCTCGCCCGTCACCGTCATGCCGTTCATCTTCAGTTGCGTGCCGCCCACGGCGGTGACGTAGGGGCTGTTGCCCGGCACGTCCACGCCCGCGGAGTCTCCGCTCGCGGCGGCGACGGTGATGCCCAGCGCGGCGGCCATGGTGCTGGCGTGGCTGTACGCCTCGTGCACCGCCTTCGGTTCGGAGTCCTCGCGGTGCGCGAAGGACGTGGTGATGACGGACACCTCGGCCCGGCCAATGGCTTCGTTGTACGTGTAGAGCATGGACGTGTTGCGCGCGTCCGGGCCCATGTAGACGAGCACCTCCGCCTTGGGCGCCATCGCCGCGGCCCACTCCACGTCCAGCGTGCCCTCGCGGTAGCGCGTGACGGGCGCCTCCATGGTCTGGATGACCTTGGGGTCCTCGCGCTCGATGCCCCACATCTTCCAGAAGGCGCGCACGTCCTTCCACCGGAAGCTGGCGCCAATCACCACGCCCAGCTTCATGCCCTGGCCCTGGTGCCCCTGCTCGTAGAGCGTGTCCACGTTGTAGGCGCGCGCCACCTGCTGCGGCGTGAGGCCCCGGCTGACGGGGTTGGGCGGCTCCGTGGACGGCTGGCCGAACTCGCCGGGCAGCGTGCCCGTCTCCGCCGGCAGGTCCAGCGCGACGACGGCGTGGATGCGCTGCTGCACGAACGTGGGCGCCTTGACGCCCTCCACCAAGCCGTAGACGTCGTGCGGATCATTGCCGCCCTGGGGCGACTTGCGCTCAAGCACGCGCAGCGTCACGCCGAACGCCTTGTTGAACTGGGCGACCGTGCCCACGAACTGCACCAGCAGCCGGTTGGTGGCGACGTAGGGCACCTGCATGCCCTCGGACTTCAGCCAGTCCGTGACGAGGGTGACGTCCTTCTCCAAGGGGGCGTGCTTCGCCATCCACTCGGCCTGCGTCATGTACTGGCGGAAGCGGGAGCCCCCCGGCTTGTAGATGTCCGCGATGCGCTCCTCGAGCCCGCGCTCGTCGCGGATGGGGAAGGACACCAGGCCGCGGATGAGGTCCGTCACCGGCGCCTCGCCCTTGTCCGTGTAGACGCCCGGCAGCGGCCCGGGGACGCCGTCCGTCGTCGGGATGGGCGTGGGGTCCATCACCTCCGCCTCCGGGTCTGGCGGCGGAGGTGGGTCCACCACCTCCGGCTCCGGCGGTGGCTTGCCGGGCGGCGGTTGGGACGTCTCGGAGTCGGGAAGGGTGGGCGTGGACTCCACCGGCGTTGGCCCGGGAGGTCGCGGCTTGCCCACCGACGTCAGGCGGTCCGAGTCACGACAGCCGCCCATCCACCCCGCCAGCAGAAGAACACCCGTCAGGATGACTCCGCGCTTCATTGCTCCCCCAGCCCGCGGTGACCCGCATCGGGTCCGCCGCACCCCAGCCGTCCTCCCCCCTGGAGGACGTCGCCCATTGTGCGCCTCCAAGGTGGGAGCGATTGCCCTGAGAGGCAACTGTCGTGGATAGGTAAATCGCGGCTACACTGTTGGCACTTCTTTGCCCATCCCATGCGGCTGCCGACAGCACTCCTGCTCCTCTTCTTCCTGCTGCCGTGCGCTGCGCTGGCGCAGGGGGACACGCGCATCACCTTCCTGGGTCGTCAGTTGGAGAAGGGAAGGGATCCGCGTGCACGCTCACAAGCCGCGCTCGTGTTGGGCGCCACCGAGGACCCCGAGGCGGTGACGCCCCTGTGCGGCGGCCTCAAGGACCCCAGCGAATTGGTGCGCACGGCGGTGGCCAAGGGCCTGGGCGCCCTCCTGGAGCCGAAGGGGCTCGACTGCCTCCAGGCGGTGCAGGGCGAGGCGGACGCCACGGTGCAGGCCGCGGTGGCGGAGTCCATCAAGGCCATCAAGACGTACCAGGCACGCCGGCCGCGCTTCTACCTGTCGCTGGACGGGCTGAAGGACAAGACGGGCAGCGTGCCCGCGGACCTGGTGAAGGTGACGGAGGCGCGGCTCCGCTCCAAGCTGGTGCGCCGGGGCGCGCAGCTGGCGCCGGAGAAGGAGTCGAAGGCCGCGGCGAAGGGCACGCTCAAGAAGCTGGGCGTGCACGGCTACCGCATCACGGCGGAGATCCAGAAGACGGACAGTGGAGGCCTGCGCCTGGCGCTCCTGTGCATGACGTACCCGGAGCAGTCCCTGATGGGACAGGTGGAAGTGAACGCCGCGGGAGCTCCGCCCGCGGACCTGTTGAAGGCCCTGATCCCCCGAGCCATCGAGGAAGCCGCCGCGACCTTCGACTGGAGCAGCGAGACATGACGACCACCACGGCCCAGGCCCCGACGACGAAGCGCCGCTGGCGCAACTTCCTGCTCGACGCGCCCTTCCAGCTGAAGCTCACGGCGTACATCGTCGGCGTGTCGCTGGTGATGGCGGCGCTCCTGGGCATCTTCCTGGTGCGCGCGGCGAACTCGCTGATGCACGAGACGGCGACGGCGGTGGACGCCCGCTCGGCGGCGGCGGAGGTGAGCCGCGAGCTGTCCGGCGCCACGCTCTCCAACGAGCTGATGGCGCACATGAACGACCCGGCGTTCGAGAAGAAGTTCCAGGAGCAGGCGCAGGCCATCGACGCCAAGTACGAAGCGGAGCGCACGGCCATCGTCGCGCAGCGCGCGGAGCTGGAGCGCCACCAGCAGCTGACGTGGTGGGTGTTGGGCGGCTGCCTGGTGATGTTCATCGCGGTGGTGGCGCTGGCGACCATCGTGGTGACGCACCGGATGGCGGGCCCGCTCTTCCGCATCAAGCGCATGATGCGCGAGGTGGCCGAAGGGCGCCTGCATCCGCCGCAGCACGGCCTGCGCGAGGGCGACGAACTCCAGGACGTCTTCGAGGCCGCGCGGGACATGACGCAGCGGCTGCGCACGCAGCAGGAAGAGGACGCGCGCGTGCTGGCGGAGCTCCTGGCCCAGGCCCGCACCAGCGGCGCCACGGGCGCCTGGGTGGACGAGATGAGCGCCCTGGAAGCGCGCTACCGCGAGCGGCTGGCGCGGTAGTAGGGCAGGGCGGTGGGGCTCACACCCGCGCGGTGTCCGCGGCGAGCCCCATCTGCATCAACTCCGAGTGCAGCAGCAGCCGCGCCTGCGCCCACGGCAGGGCGGTGGGGCTCACACCCGCGCGGTGTCCGCGGCGAGCCCCATCTGCATCAACTCCGAGTGCAGCAGCAGCCGCGCCTGCGCCCACGGCAGCGCGACGACGCGGTAGCCCGCGAGCGCCTGGAGCAGCAGGGGCCGGTAGCTCGCGTGTCCGGGGTCCGCCACCACGACGATGCCCCGGTCCGTGGTGGAGCGGATCAGCCGCCCGACGCCCTGACGCAGGAGCAGCAACGCGCGCGGCAGCCGGTACTGGAGGAAGCCCAGGTACTCGTTGCCCGCCTTCGCCAGCGGCTCCTCGCGCGCGGCCACCAGCGGCCGTGACGCCGGCTCCAGCGGAAGCTTGTCGATGAAGACACACCCCACGCCGCGCCCGGGGATGTCCACGCCCTGCCAGAAGCTCTTGGTGCCCAGGAGCACCGTGCCCGTGTCTCGCTCCTGCCGCGCCGCCAGCGAACGGCCGTGCCCGCGCGACTGGCGCAGCACTTCAATGCCGTGCGGCTCCAGCCGCGCCTGCACCTCGCGCGACACGCGCTCCAGCCGCCGCGTGGACGCGAACAGCCCCAGCACCCGGCCACCCATCACCTGCGCCAGCCCGGAGATGCGCCCGGAGGCCCAGTCAATGAACGGCTCCTCATGCGCGCGCGGCGCGTCGGTCACGAGCACCACCAGCGCCTGCTGTCCCAGGTGGAACGGTGAGGGCGCGCGCAACAGCGGCGGCCTCAACCCCAGCCGCTTCAGCACGAAGGGCACGCCGTCGCCCGTGCCCAGCGTGGCGGACGCCATCACCAGCGCGCGCTTGTTCGCGGCGAAGTCCTTCGCCACGGACTCGGACACGTCCACCGGCTGCGCGCCCACGCTCCAGCGTTGCTTCCGAGGCTCCGCCCGCGCCGCGTAGCAGCGCTTCACATCCGGCTCGCCGGCCAGCTCTCCCGCCAGCACCGACAGCTCGCCCAGCTCCGTGGTGGCGCCGGCCAGCTCCCGCTCCAGCGAGGGCTGCTTCACCGCCAGCTCCGGCAGCGCCGCCAGCACGCGCACGGCCAGGAGCGTGTGCACCCGTTGCAGCGCCGTGCGCACCGCGACCAGCCCCTCGCGCACGGGCTCCCAGGCGGGCAGGGCGCGCACCGCGTCCGTCACCCGCAGCTCCGGCGCATAGGCCGCGTCATCCGCGTCCTCGCCGGGCATCGCCGAGGCGGGCTCGCACAGGGCCGTCACCTGTTCACCCAGGGCGCGCGCCTCCCCGAGCAGCGTGCGCAGGGCATCGTCCACCTCGGACATCAGCACGCGGGACTCATCCCGGCGCGTGGCGGCGAGCGCCCGGCGCAGCTCCGCGAAGAGCCCCCGGCGCCCGTCGCGTCCGTGCAGCCGCTCCGTGAGCCGCAGGAAGGCCAGGTCGGACAGCTCCACCGTGAGCGCGGTGGTGGCCACGTCCTCCAGCTCGTGCGCTTCGTCCAGCACCAGGTGGTCCAGGCGCCCGTAGCGCGCGGGCCACGCGAACGCGAGCGACTGGTTGATGACCAGCACGTCCGCCTCGCGCGCCTGCGCTACCGCCGAGTGGTAGAAGCACTTGTTGTGGTGCGGGCACCGCTCGCCCAGCGTCGTCGCCGCCTCGGAGCGCACCGCCGGCACCAGCCCGTGCATCCCCGGGAAGCGCTCTCGGAACCAGTGGCTCAGCCGGTCCAGGTCCCCGTCCAGGCTGCGCCTCATGTACGCGCGCACGTAGGCCCGGGGCGCCCGCGCGGAGTGGTTCATCCCCGGCTCCACGCGCGTGGCCTCCAGCGCGCGGCGGCGGCACAGGTAGTTCGTCTGGCCCTTGAGCAGCGCGTAGCCGAACGCGCCGCCCGTGGCCTGGTGCAGCCGGGGCAGGTCCTTCTCCAGCAGCTGGTCCTGGAGCGTCTTCGTGTGCGGCGCCACGCCCACCTTCAGCCCGTTGCGCGCCGCGAACAGCGCCGCGGGCGTGAGGTACGCCAGCGACTTGCCCGTGCCCGTGCCGGCCTCCACCGCCACCTGCCCGCCGTCCGACAGCGTGCGCGCCACCGCCTGCGCCATCTCCAGCTGCGCGGCCCGGGCCAGGAACCCGCCGCCCCGCTCCAGCGCGCCGCCGGGCCCCAGCACCTGGGCCACCTCCTCCGGACGCACCGGCAGCGGCGTCGCGTCCAGCTCGGGTTCCGGGGGCGGCCTGCCGCCATTCGCGCGCTTGCGCTCCGGCCGCGCGCGCAGGAAGCCGCCCGTCGTCTCCAGGCTCAGCGGCACCGGCGTGGCCCGGCAGGACTCCCACAGCCGGGACAAGAGCCCCAGCAGGGGCCGCGCATCCGCGTCCACCGCCAGGTCGCGCGCGTCCTCCTCCGACAGGGAGTCCAGGAGCGGCGTGGGCCCCAGCGCCGCGCGGGCCCGGGGGTCCATCGTGGCCAGCAGGTCCGCCACGTCCTCCGCGCGCCCGTCCCGCACGCAGCCGTCCAGCGCGTGCACCAGCACCGCGTGCACCGCCACGCAGTCATGGAGCGCACGGTGGGGCTGCTGCGAGCCCAGCTTCGCCCACCGCATCAGCGACTCCAGCGAGTGGCTGGGCAGCTCCGGGTGCAGGTAGTGCATGAGCTCGCACGAGTCGAGCACCGGCACGCCACCGAGCACGTCTGGCAGGAAGCCCTTCTCGAACGGGGCGTTGTGCGCCACCACCGTCCAGCCCTCCAGCCGCTTCCGGAGCTCCGCGCGCTCCGCGTCGAAGCGGGGCTGCCCGGACAGCTGTCCGTCGGAGAGGCCGGTGAGCCGGCGGATGGTGAGGTTCAGCGGGCGCGACGCCGAATACAGCCGGGAGAAGCGGTCCACCTCCCGGCCCTGCTCGAAGAAGAGGCAGCCCACTTCGATGACCTCATCCACGCGGGGGTCGAGCCCCGTCGTTTCGAGGTCCAGGAAGACGTGCCGGGTGAAGAGCTCCGAGCTGCCCATGCAGGGCGTCGAGCCTACCCGGCCGGGCGGACATCGCCAGTTAACGGGCGCCGACGGCCGGCCGGGCTCAGTCCACGACGAACGTGCCGGCGATCATCTTCCCCATCGCGCAGCCGTACTTCAGCGTCCCGGACTGGTTCGGCGTGAAGGTGATGTCCACCGGCGTGTTCAGGGGCAGCTTCGTGTCGATCTTGTACTCGTCCATCACCAGCTCGGTGGCGCACGTCAGGTCCGTCTTGCGCGTCACCACCAGCTTCACCGGCTCGCCCTTCTTCAGCTGCACCGGTGAGGGCTCATAGCCCTTCTCCGTGACGGCCAGCTCCACCACGTGCACGCCGTTCTCCCGCCGCCCCACCTCCTGCGCGGCGGGCGCGTCCGGCTCCTTCGCGGAGGACTCCTTCGAGCACGCCTGCTGCGATGCCCCCGCGAGGACCGCCGCCGCGGTGAGCGCGAGCCAGGGCTTGATGATGCGGGAGAAGAAGGGGCGCATGGACGAAGGCTCCAGGGGAGGAAAGGACAAGGGCGGCCCGCCCGTGAAGGCGAAGGCCGCCCGGAGGTAACGGCACCGCGAGCGGTTTTCAGCCCGCGGCGTCCGGCTTGGGCGCGTCCGCGTCGTCGTCGGCGTCATCCTCGGGCGGAGCCGGGGGCGCGTCGAAGCGCAAGAGCGCGTGCAGCGGAACGAACAGCTCGTGCCCGGGCTCACCCAGCAGCACGTCGAAGCGGCCCACGCGCAAGAGCGGCGCCTCCACCGTGATGCCGTTGCGCAGCGTGAGCTTCACCGTCTGCCCGATGTGCGGCAGGAACGGACGCGGATCCGAATAGGGACGCTTGTCCGGCTGCCGTGCCACCTGCGCCGGCTTCTGCGTGAGCTTCGCGTCGCGCTCCAGGTTCGGCATCAGCCGCTCCCAGTCACCCCTGCGCGCGATGAGCACCACCTGGAGCTTCTCCAGCCGGCCCGTGCGCTCGAAGGTGAAGGCGATGGCCTCCTCCGTCAGGAGCGTGTCCAGCAGCGACCGCTCCGCCAGCACCACCGACAGCTCGGTCTTCTGCTCGATGAACGCGCCCAGGAAGTCCGCGACGAGCGCGTTGTCCACCTGGCCGCGCGCCTGCTTGATGGCCGCCTTGCGCTGGCTGCGCTCCTTGCGGGCCATGAACTCCTGCACCGTCAGGCCGCTCTGGAGGATGCCGAACGCGTCCCCCAGTGACAGGCCCGGCGTCTGGTTCATCAGCTCGTAGACCTGGTCGAAGCGCTTCGCCTCCTCGGCGTGCAGCTTGCGCCAGATGCGCGCCTTCATCTTCCCTTCCAGCTCACCCTTGGCGATGCGCGCCGGCACGTGCTCGCGCGTCGCCAGCGCCAGGATCTGCTCCGGCGTGGGCGGCGGACGCGGCGTGCTGGGG
>NZ_RAWK01000320.1 GCF_003612165.1 Corallococcus aberystwythensis
GTCCTGCGCGGGGGGACGGCGGATGGCGCTGGTGGAGGGGCCGCGAGCGGAGGAGAGCTTCATGGGGGAGCTCGTTTCGGAAGAAGAGGGTGGGGACCGCGTTCAGCGTTGAGTCCACCCATAGCAGCGGGCGTGCCAGGCCCTCCGAAGCTCCGTTGGGCGCCCAACCCATTGATTCCACTGGGGTCGTAAGTGGCGCGGCCTCCGTTCCCCAGTCAGGACCTGGTGACTGCCGTCACGGGCTGATGTGTCCCGTCATCAGGGGCGGAGGCGGACGACGGTGCCCCGATTGATAACGCGTAAAAGCCGTTTTATAGGTGCGCGTCTTCACTTCGAGGAGCATCGACACATGAAGCGTCCAACGAATGCATGCATCCGGGGATGGGTCGCCGGATTGATGGTCGCCGCGCTGTTCGGCTGTGGAGACGAGCGGGGCGCGCCTCACGGAACAGAGGCGCAGACACAGCAGTCGGAGACGAATTGCAGGAATGTCGACCTGACCGAGCCCGAGGTCGCGCGAAGTCTCGAGGGCGTGAAGCTGACGCCCCTGGGCCCGATCACGGAGCGGCACGTGGATGGGAAGCGGATTTCGTCCAGGCGATTCCAGGCAGAGCCCGCGGTCACGTCGCAAACCGTTTCCGGTGAGCCGGTGGCGCCCATGGCCGCGGCGCAAGTGGTCGTCGAATGTACAGGGAGCTGTACGGGCGGCCCCACGTGTGACCCGCCGGAGGGCTGCGAGCTCTTCGGCAATGGTTGCACCCCGCTCAGGTGCCGGGGGTATGAATGCAAAGGGACCTGCGCGAAGAAGTCGGTGCGCGAGCCTGACGCAGGCACTTCGGACGCGGGCACTTCGGACGCGGGCACTTCGGACGCTGGTGCCGCTGACTCGGGTGTCGCGGATGCGGGCACTGCTGACGCGGGGGCTGCCGCCTCCTGATTCACGGCCCGGATGAATCCGTCGAGGATCGCGAGTCGAGCCGTCGTGAGCCGGCTAGAAGTGAGTGCGGAGCAGAGCGGCTCGTGGTCGTCGACTCGCTACTCGAAGAGGGAGAGCTGCCCCAGCGAGCGCAATTCTCCCGTTGTCTCCCGCGGGGTTGCCCGCACACGGACCTGCGACAGCTTCGACATCGCGTATCATCGTCGCATGACGCCGCCGCGCACGCTCACCGACATGATGGCCGAGGTGCACAGCCGCGCCCGCGATTGGTCATTGCGGCAGGACCTCGGCTTCGAGCCCGCGGCGGTCGGGGCCGCCTGGATGGCGAGCGACGATCCGGTCGCGATGCTGCTCCTGCTCGCCGCGCTGCATCCCAAACGCGACGTGGAGAAGTGCTTCGAACTGGCGACCGCGATGTCGTTCTTCGAGCCCATGCGGGCCCACGCACACACGATGAATGGCTGCCGCCCCGGCATGAATTTCAATGGTACGAGCCTGTTCTACTTCATTCGACTCTACACGAGGCTGCGCAGCGCCTTGCAGGTGTTCGAGGGCGCCGAGCGGTCGGAGCTCGATTCCAAGCTCGCCGCGGCGATCCGCGCCGTCGTCCCCGATCCGTTCACGCTCGCCAGGCCCACCGCATAGGGCCCGGGGATGCCGCCCATCCGGTCCACGTAGCATCTGGCACCCGATGGGGTGCGTGCCCTTCTGGAGCACTTGGACCTTCCTGCGCTGTTTGGTCCAAGGGGGGCACTCTAATAGCCGCCCCAACGTGAGGCCGTCACGTGCCCCCCTTTACCGGGCCTCTCGCCCGGCGGCCGCTCAAGGCAAGCGCAGGCGCCGGACTTCGCAATCGTTCGCGTCGCCGTACTCCTGGCAGACCGTCGCATAGATGGCGTCCGGCGCGCGGCGCAGGCGGGCGCCAAGGCGCACCTCCGCGCCTCCGGCGGGCATCACCTCCTGCAGGGTCTGCCCATCCCAGGTGCTCAGGACCGTCTCCCGGGCGCCGTCCACCCCTTTCCGGACGAGGAAGAAAGCGAAGCGGACCGGGTCCTGGAGGAAGAAGCCGTCATTCGTGGGGGCATACGGCTCCGGGAGAAGCAGGGGCTGTGAGGGCTGCGTCCCCTCCCAGTTCAGGGCCAGGCCCGGCGACAAGGGCGCTCCCGTTTCCCACACCACCGTGCCGCCGTCGTCACTCACGAAGGCCCTGGAGGAGAGGCCCGCGAGTTGGGTGCTCCGCTGCTCCAGGGGCCACACCAGCAGGGTGTCGGATGAAGACGGGTCGTTGCGGCGCAGGCACCTGAACAGCGCCGGTACACCGGGGAATGGATCGCACTGGCCGGTCACCACCCACTCGCAGCCGCCGGACGTGCACACGAAGGACTCCCGCTTCGGAGGATCGCTTTCGGACCCCTGAGCGGTGGTGACGTTGGCCAGAACAGCGTCCTCGTCGAAGAAGTACGCGGAGGACACCTGGCCTTCCTTCAAGGACGCCTCCCACAGCAGGGCCTCCGTGGCGGAGTCGCGCACCCGAAGGGGCTGCCCCGGCGTCGTCTCCAGGAAGCGGTCGCGCGAGGGGGAGAAGTGCAACCCGAAGGCGGACGTGGCCAGGAGCCGGACGTCGCCGGACTCCAGGTCCACGCGCCAGACCCGCTCCTTCTTCGTCACCCAGAGGAAGCGGTCCCCCGCGAAGAGCACCGCGATGGGGTAGCTGGTGTCCTCCTCGATGCGGAACAGCGTGCGGACCGGGCACGCCTCGGCCGTGCATGTGTCCACGGGCATCATGCGCACGGCGATGGTTTCTTCCGGAGTCCGTTCGCTCCAGGCGAGGTAGCGCCGGGCGCCCTCGTTCAGGACGAGCTGTTGCCAGTGCTGGCCAAGCTCACGGGCCTGGGGTTGGCCGGGGCGCCAGACCCAGAAGGTGACCCGGTCGTTCTTCGGGGCGCCCTGGAGCAACAGCAGGTCACCCTCGCGCGTGAACCGGGCGGACTGGGCCAGGGGCGCGATGGGCCCGGTGATTCCTGTCGCCAACTCCTGCACGAGCGTGCCCGCGTCGAACGCGCTGGCGACCAGGAAGCGCTGGTGGACGTCCACGTCCATCAACAGCGCGTCCTGGAGCAGCGTCTGGTCGGGAGTCCCCGCGTCGGAGGGCTCCTGCGTGCCCGCGTCCAGCGGCTCCTGCGGCTTCGAGCTGCAATGCGTGAGGCCCAACCCGAGCACCAGGAGGCCCACGAGCCTCCAGCCCCTCCACGACAATGTCTGCATGAATCCCTCCCACGGGATGCGACCGCCTCCGCCGGCCCGGTGGCAGGTGGGTCCGCTCGGAATGCCCCTGTGGGCACGAGCGGACACGCACGCAATACTTTAGCGCGGAATGCGTCCCGCTGACAGGGGGAAACCGGGATGGGAAAAGTCTATGTATTCCCGGACAAAGCCAGGCATCGGACGTGTTCGGGTGTGGCTGGAGCCGGGGACCTGATGCCGGAGACATCAGGCCCCGACCCGCCGCTTTCAGTTCGCGGTCCCGATGTAGACCTGCTTCACGACCTGCGTCTGGTTTCCCGCCGCATCGGTGGCGGTCACCATCAGCGGGACGAAGCCCCAGTTGACCAGATCCACCGTGTGGGTGACCGTGCCCGTGCCGCTGTCCACCATGCTGGTTTCCATCCACTGGGTCGTCACGCGCGTGGGCGTGGCGTCCTGGATGGAGGAGGTGACGGCCACCAGGGGACTGGAGAGCGTCTCATCCTCCCCAGGCGAGACGAGGGTGACGACGGGCGGCGTGAGGTCCACCGTCACCGTCATCTGCTTTCGCGTGAAGGCACCGCTCGCATCGGTGGCGGCCAGCTCCACGACATGGGTGCCTTCCGCCAGGTCGAGGAAGGTGAGGACAAACCCTCCGCTGAGGTCCGGCGTCACGGGGATGGGCAGGCCCCCGTCCACCGTGAAGGAGGCCTGGGTGATGGACGCGCCGCCGGGGCGGGGCGTGGTCCAGCCGCAGGCCATGAGGGTGGTCTCCTGCGTGTAGCGCGGCAGGTTGCACATCGTGATGGTCAGCGCATCGGCCGGCGGCTCCTGTACGGTGACGTGGAAGCCGCACGTGGAGGTATTTCCATCTGCGTCCTGGGCGTCCACCACCGTCAGCGTCTGGCCCACGGGGAACAGGCTCCCGGACGCGGGCAAGTAGCTCACCGTGACGGCCGACACCGCGTCGGTGGCGGAGGCCGCCGGATAGGCCACCGTGGCGCCTGCGGCGCTGGCCGCCACCACCGTCACGTCCTGGGGACAGGTGAGCGCGGGCGCGGTGGTGTCCCGCACCGTCACGGTGAACTGGCAGGTGGCCGCGTTGCCCGCATCGTCCGTGGCCGTCGCGGTGACACGTGTCTCGCCCAGGCCGAAGAGGCCGCCGCTCGCGCGGCTGTAGCTCACGCCCGGAGACGCAGTGACGTCGTCCGTCGCCTGCGCCGCCGGATACGCGACGTGCGCCCCCGACGCGCTCGTGGCCTCGGCCACCACCGGCCCCGGGCAGGTCACCTGGGGCGGAACGACATCCGGCCGGCCCGGGGGCGTCAGCACCCAGAGCTCCTTGCCGTGGATGAAGTCATCCGCCAGGAAATAGAGCCGCCCGTCCGAGATGAGCAGTGACTCCGGCGACGCGGAGGCCGTGCCCGGCAGCAACTCCGTCACCCGCACCGTGCCCGCCGCCGTGCCGTCGCTCTTCCACACCTCCGCGCCGGAGACGCCGTCGTCGGCCACGAAGTAGAGCACGCCATTCAGCGCGATGAGCGACGTGGGCCCCGAGCCGAGCGCGCCCGGGCGGATGTCCTTGATCCGCACCGTGCCCGCCGCCGTGCCGTCGCTCTTCCACAGCTCGCGGCCCGTGGTGCCATCTTCCGCCGTGAAGTACAGCACCCCATTCATCGGGGTGAGGAACATCGGAGAGCCGCTCGCGCTGCCCGACTGGAGGTCCTTGAGCCGCACCGTGCCCGCGGTCGTCCCGTCGCTCTTCCACAGCTCCGTGCCGGACTGTCCGTCGTTGCCCGAGAGGTAGAGGGCGCCGCCCATCTCGACCGCCGAGAAGACACCCGGGTTCGAGCCCGGCCAGACGTCCTTGACCCGCGTGGTGCCCGCTTCCGTCCCGTCGCTCTTCCACAGTTCAGAGCCAGAGCCGTCATCCGCCGTGAAGTAGGCCCATCCGTTCAGGGTCGTCCGGAAGGTGATGTAGCTGTTGTTGGCCCCAGACCGGATGTTCTTCACCAGCACCGTGCCGGCTTCCGTGCCGTCGCTCTTCCACAGCTCGCCGCCATTCACACCATCATCGGCGGAGAGCAGGAAAGTCCCTGTCGCTCCCAACGGGGGACCGGGATTGATCCAGGAATCACGGCTGCCGGGGGCGATGTCCTTCACGCGCACCGTGCCGGCTTCCGTGCCGTCACTCCTCCACAGTTCCTCCCCCGTGAGGTTGTCGCGCGCCGCGAAGTAGAGCGTGCCCCCCACGTCGCGCATCAGCCAGGGAGACGATCTGCCGGTGCCCGGCCAGATGTCCTTCACCATCAGGGTGCCGGCCTCCGTGCCGTCGCTCTTCCACAACTCCGGGCCGTTGTTGGTCTCGCTCCCCGAGAAATAGAGGGTGGAGCCCACCGCGGCGAGCAGCGATGGATTGCCATACGGCAGGTATTTGACACGCGCCGTCCCCGCCGCGGTGCCGTTGCTCTTGTAGAGCTGGAAGCCGTTGAGGCCGTCATTGGACACCAGGAAGAGCGCCCCACTCACGTCCGTGAGGTAGTTGGGGGCGGAGCTGGCGCCGTGGGTCTGGATGTTGCGCACGAGCGTGGTCCCTGCGTCCGTGCCGTCGCTCTTCCACAGCTCTCTGCCGTGCACTCCGTCATTGGCGGCGAAATAGAGCGTTCCACCCTGGGAGATGATGGACGTGACGGCGCTGTCGGCCGGCACGGGGGTGAAGCGGCGGATCATCACCGAGCCCGCCGCTGTTCCGTCCGTCTTCCACAACTCGCTGCCCTGGGTGCCGTTGAAGACGAAGTGGAGCACCCCGTCCACGTTCGCGAAGTTCGCGAGGACAGGCCAGGCGGAGCTCCCGACGAAATCCCGCACGGGCCCCGTGCCGGCCTGCGTGCCATCGCTCTTCCAGAGCTGGTAGCCGACACCGGTGTTCGCGAACATGGCGAAGTAGAGTGTCGAGCCGACCACCGTGAAGAACGGAGGCCGGATGAGTGAGCTGATGTTGGCGACCTGCGTGGTGCCCGCGGCCGTCCCGTTGCTCCTCCAGAGTCCCGTCTGGTTGGTGTTCCCGCCGATGACAAACAAGAGCGTACCATTGACCACGGTGAGGAACTCCGGCTTCGCGCCGACGTTCTGGCCCAGGTAGATGTCCTTCACGCAATACGTCCCCGCCGCGGTGCCGTCGCTGCGCCACAGCTCCTCACCGTTGGTGCCGTCCTCGGCCGCGAAGTAGAGCGTGCCATTCATCGCGACGAGGTTCTTCGGCCGGGAGCCTTCACTGCCGGGATAGATGTCCTTCACCCGGACGGTGCCCGCGGCGGTGCCGTTGGTCTTCCAGAGTTCCTGGCCCACGGTGGGGTCGGGGAAGGTGAAGTAGACCGTCTGGCCCACCACGGTCAGCCAGGGGTCCTGCGCAAAGGAGCCGAGCGTCTTCAGCGCCACGGTCCCGGCGGGCGTGCCGTCGCTGCGCCACAGCGCGAGCTGGCCGCTCGAGTCCTGCGCCACGAAGTAGACCGCCCCGCCCATGGCGACGAGCAGGTTCTGACCGGTGCCGGCCTGGGGCGTGCCGGAGAGCAGTTGAACGGTCCCCGCCGGCGTTCCGTCCGTCTTCCAGAGGCCGTTGGCCACGAAGAAGATCGTGCCGTTCACCTGGAGGAAGCCCCGGGGGTTTGCGCCCTGGGTCCCCGCGGCGAGGTCCTTGACGAGCACCGTCCCCGCCTCCGTGCCGTCGCTCTTCCACAGCTCCGCGCCGGTGCTGTCCTGGCTGGCGGCGAAGTACACGGTGCCGTTGAACGCCGCGAGCGCCGTGGGCTCGGAGCCCAGGTCGTCGGGGCGAAGGTCCACCAGCTCGAGCTGCTCACCCGTGGCGGCGCGCTGGACCACCGTCCTGAGCGCGGCACCAGAGACTTCGTCTTCCCGCTCTTGCGGCGCGCAGCTCAGCATGAGCGCGAGCAGCCACACGCCGCGAGCGCGGGCCTTCACATCGTGGAACATGTTTCCTCTTCAGGGTGGGAACGGCGTCCAGAGTGGAGCGCGTCGAGTTGAACCACCGCGAACGCACAATCCCCGGCGGAGGTGTGCGCCGTCAATCCCAGCCAGGAGCACGGCCCGTGCTGAACCGTGAGTCAATGGAACGTACGTCCGAAGAAGACGAATCAATATTCCAGGTTGCCGGGGTTGTCGGAGTGGCAGCCGTATTCCGTCAACGCGTCTGGGATTGCGCTGCCCAACGAGGTGGCTTCGGGGGGGGGCGTCACTCCGGACTCGGGCTGGGGCGTGTTCGTAGCCGGGCCGCCTGCTGGAGCCCTCGCCCCCCCGCGGACGCGCTTCGCGGGGCTGTCGGCCCGATATATCAGTCTGATATGTCGGGCTGGAGGAGGCAGTCATAGCGAGGGAGAGCACCTGTCGGTTCGCCATCCTGGGGATGCTGTGCCGGGAGCCGATGAGTGGGTACGACCTGCGAAGCACCATCGAGCGGTCGGTGGGGCATTTCTGGCAGGAGAGCTACGGCAACCTGTACCCGACGTTGGAGCGGATGGCGGAGGAGCGGCTGGTGGGCCGGGTGTCCACGCTCTACGCGCGCATTGGAGACTCGGTGGGGCTGCTCTCTGGACTGGTCGCGCTGGGCTGGGTGCTCGGGGCCTCCGTCCAGGGGCTGGTCGCGCGGCGACGAAACCCCGGGGAGGCCACCTCCGCTGGGATTGATTCGTTCTCCTCCCAGCCGCCATCATGAGGGCACCATGAGCTTCGAGGATCTGCTCGGCCTCCTGGCGGGCTTCGTGGGACTCCCCGCCATCATCCTGTCCCTCCTCGCCCGCTCCCGCCGCGTGACCGTGCGGCTGGAGCAGCAGGGGCTGCGCATCCAGGGGCAGGTGACCTTCGTCAAGCGGCGGTCAGGCACCGAGAACTGGATCTATTATGCCTTCCAGCCCGCGGAGGGACCGGAGCGCCAAGGCGTCTTCACCGAGCCAGCCTCGACGGCCATGGAGCGGCGCCCAGGCTCTTCCGTGGAGGTCCTCTACCTGGCGGACGCGCCCCAACATTACATGACCCTGGGCGGGGGCCTCTCGCATCAGCGCTTCCTGCTCGTGGCGGCATTGCTCGTGGGCTTCTCGCTCCTTGGCGTCCTCGTCGCGCTGCACTCCTACTCAGCCAGCCAGGGCCCTGTGATGTGAATCGACACAGCCCCATCGAGAAGCGAGCCCCCACGTGGGGGGAGCTCGCCGCTCGCGCGCGGTGGCGGGTCAGTCCTTCAGTTCATAGACGCGGACATGGTCGAAGTGGGCGACGAAGCCAGCTCCCGCCTGGGACACCAGGCCAATGCGCGCCCCTGTCCCCAGCTTGTGCGTCCACGTCCCCGCGCGGCTCCAGTAGCTGCCGTCCCGGCTGGAGTACGCGGTGAAGGACTCCTCCTGCCCCACGATGCGCCGGGCCACCCGCAGCCACAGCGTCTCATCGGCGGGGCCTCCCGCGGTCTCTCCGTAGCGCGGGTAGCGCGCGGGCACGCCCGGGCCCACTTCCTTGGCGAAGGCGACCTGGCGCGTATCCCAATACGAGAACTGAACGAGCTTCACGTAGTTGTCCTCGTCGCTGTGGATGACGAGGCCCGCCTGGACGTAGTTCTGGCAGCAGCCCTCCGGAGGCAGGTTCATCTTGAGCTTCGTCTCGACCAGGTAGTTTCCGGTGGGGGCCTGCTCCCAGAGGATGGAGGCGTTGTCGACATCCTCGAAGAGGTCGGCCCCCTGGGTGTTGAAGCGGAAGGTGCCATCCTCCAGCCCGAAGTCGGACGGAGGAGGCGGGCGCTCCCAGTTCCATTGCCCGCCGAGCACCGAGCCGGTGAACTCATCCGAGGCCGCGGGGAGGAGCGCCCCGGGCTCGTCCTGCTTCGCCAGCACCATCGTGTAGCGGCTCTTCGTGTCCTCCGCCTCGGCCGCTGGCGCGGGCTGCTCGGTGTCCGAGGGCCCCTGGCCGCCGCGCACCACGGGCCATTCGTCTACCCAGTCCAGCGCATCCATCAACACCGGGCGCCTGGGGAGCAGATCGCCATTCTCTGTCGGAGCCATGTAGGGGTTCGCCGTGTCGATGGCGTGATAGAGAATCCAGTCCTGGCCGCCCAGGTCCGTGAGGAACGTGTTGTGGCCCGGGCCCACCCAGCGGTTGCCATTGAGGCTGAGCACTGGGGTGCCACCCACGCGGGCGGCGGTCAGAGGGACGCCCTCGCGATCCACGAAAGGACCCAACGGACTCAGGGAGCGCCCTGCGAACACGCTGTAGCCGCTGAGCGGGCCATTGCAGCAGTTGGTCGAGGAGCCGAGCAGATAGTAATAGTCCCCGTGTTTGATGATGTTGGCGGCCTCGTAACGGTTGGGGATGGTGACCTCCACCTGCGAGGCGACAGCGGAAGTCAGGCCATCCTCCGAGAGTTGGCGCACGGAGATGCCACCGAAATAGCTCCCGTAATAGATATACTTGTTGCCGTCGGCGGCGATGAGCACCTCGGGATCAAACACCCACCGGCGCTCGCCCTTGCAGCAGGGCGCATCGTGGGGCTCCACGGTGGCCTGGTCGGCGTGGGTCCAGGGACCCATCGGGCTGGTGCTGGTGGCCACGCCAATGGCGCTGCCACCGGCCACCGTGTCCACCACCGTGTAATACAAATAGTATTTACCCCCGAAGAAGGTGATTTCAGGCGCCCAGAGCGCCGTCTCCGGCCTTGCCCAGGCCGGGGGCGCCGAGAACGCGTCTCCGACGTAGGTCCAGCTCACCAGATCATAGGACTGGAGGGTGGGGATCAGGTGCCGTCTGTAGCGGCCCGCCGAGTCCTTGTCCTGATCGTTGAGGGGATCGGTCGTACAGTACATGTACCAGCCCGTGTCGCCCTCCTGCTGGCCGCGGATGATCGTGGGATCAGCGCATGTCTCGACATGCCCACCACCAGGGGCCGCGATCTGCAAGGGGTTGGTGAAGTTCTTCGTGACTGGCCCGGGCGGCGGAGGAGGCGGGGGAGGAGGAGG
>NZ_RAWK01000321.1 GCF_003612165.1 Corallococcus aberystwythensis
ACCATCCGCTTCACCATCTGAGACTTGAATGCATCCGTGTACGGCACTGCGTCCTGCCTGCTCTCGCCCCCAAGGCGTGGTCATCCCGGCTATTCAGCCGAGGCGACAACTTCCCTGACACAGGGGGCCCCGGGCACGTAGATTGTGTCTCCATGGGAACGCGGCGAATGACGACATCGAAGTTCCACGCGACGAGGAGTCATCAACAGGCTCCCTATGGGAACATCAAGTTGCCGAGCACGACAGTGCGCGGCCCGTCTTCCTCCCACAGCTTGATTGAGAACGTCCCTCGGGAAGCAGCTTCCGAAGCCTCGGCCTCCACCACAACGACTCCGAACTCTCCTATCGGGATGGGCCGCTGTTGCCACAGGCGAAGCACCTTCAACTCTGCCCCGGACTTACCTCGAAGCGTTGCCCCCTTCGCGACCCATGGCGGAGCACCCGCCTTCACCTTCAAATTGATTTCGACAGCAACACCCGTCGCGGACCGGTAGCTCTTGACGGAGGCTACCTTGAACGCGTTCGCGTTCCCCGTCGTTTGGGCGACGTCCGTGGTCACGACTCGTCCGGTCACACCGTGCTCGTCCAAGGCACTGGAGGACACGAGACCCGCCAGCCCGCTCGGGGCATTCTGTTCGGCCAGCAATCGTGCGACCTCACTCTGGCAGCGCATCAACTCCGCACGAACCTCCCTGGCTTCTTGCTGATACGTCTCAATCGTCCGCATGCCGCGATAGACCTCGATGAGAGGTTCCGCCTTCGCGGGATGTACTCGAAGAAAGAATGAGGCGCTTGCTGGCGCCGCCCCATCCCGGAAGCGCACGACCAGTCGCAACCTTTCGCCAGCAATCAACCGTGCCGAAGGGACCAACCGCAAAGTGGCCTGCCCCACATCCACGAGCGAGAACCGGTCCCGACTTTCCAGTTCGACTTCGTCGCGCTTCAAGTTGGAGTCGAAGAGCAATGTCGTCGAAAGCCCAGCACTGATCGCAATCTCGGGTGCAGAAAGAGCGTCGTCAGGAGCCAGCTCAATGCGGCGCACGCCCGGCGACGAAGCGGCGGCCTCCGATTGGGCGACTGAAGCTCCACTCACGAGCAGGAGGCCCAGGAATACGACAAAAGAGGAAGAAGACACTCGGCGATAACTCCCAGGCGACTCTGCTACTCGAACTCGCTCACTGCCTTCACGCGAGCCGAAGTGAAGATACGAGCGCTGGATGGTGAGTCGTCTCCAGGCTCCCGAGCCATGCCTCGGTCACCCTCCTCCGCGAAGACCTCCATGCACACGGGAAAGCTGTCGCCCTTCGGCGTCGTCGCCCAAGTCAGGCGCCCATACACGCGCTCCCTCACGATGAGCCGTCCAGACAGTACCGTGTTGCTTGGCATGTCCCCCCAAGGGCCAGCCAAGATCAGCTGCGTGGGTCCCTCACGCACCGAGATGACCTTCGGCCTGTCGTCGTCGTCGAAGACCACAGTGGCTTTGCGCCCTGTGGTGACATTCAACTTTGCCATGGCCTTCACGGCTCCCACGGGACACGGCTCGGGCGATGGCGCCGGCAGCACTTGAGGACCGGGACAAGCCGTCAATGCGGTGCATGCCGCCGCCGTGCCGACAGCACGGGCCATGACGCTCATGCCCTTCTTCGCGGGCTTCGAGGGGAGCTGAAGGGGCTGTGTCTCTTTCGGCTGCGTCGTCACGGTGGCTGAAACCTCCTGGAGCGTCGCGGGGAGAGCGACGGCCGCAGCGGTGGCCTCCGGCCCGGTGGGAGCTGCGGCGCGGCCAGCTTGAGACGACTTGCCAGAGGGCGCTACTTCCTGACGGGTGGGGGCTGGCCTCGCGATGCGTGACATCCCGAGTCCCCACGCGGCCCCCGCCAAGACAAGCATCACAGCGAGCACCGCCCAGGCGCGGAAGGCCCCGCGCTTCTCAGGCGCCACTCGCACAGTCGTCACGGGAGGCGGCATCTCGCTCGCCGCAGCATCCGCATCCTTCGCTGGCGCCGGCTTCGGGGGACGGCGTTTGCCTCGGCGGGGGCGGTGTCGGGGTTGGTGCCGCCACTGCTCGAAGCTGTCGATGTCCTCCCCCTCCGTCGTCGCGGAGTCCTCGTCGTAGGCATCGCAGAGCGGCACGTCCCACGTTGCGTCCGCGCCGCGTAGCGCCTGCTCCAGCGACTCGCAGAGAGCCTGGGCGCTGGGCGTGCGCGCCTCGGGCGTCTTCTCCAGGAGCTGCATGCACACGTCGCTCAGCGCCCGGGGCACCCGCTCGTTCTCCTCGTGCGGTGGCGTGGGTGCGCTGGAGAGAATCGCCTCCGTCAAGCTGGCGCCGTCCTCGCCATCGAAGGGGAAGCGGCCTGTCAGCAGCCGGTAGGAGACGAGCCCCAGCGCCCACAAGTCGTCCGCAGGCCCCGCTGTGTAACGGGCATCCCGTGCCTCAAGGTGAGCACGCAGGAAACGCCACGCCTCCGGGGAGCGGTAGTCCACCGTCCCGGGTGGGAGGATGTCCGCCGTCAACTCCCGCGCGCCCGTGTAGTCGCCGATGCCGAAGTCCACCAGCTTGGCCAGGCCGTCCGAGGCGCGCACCATGACGTTGGCCTCCTTCACGTCCCGGTGCACCACCCCTTCCGCGTGGGCAGCGGCGAGCGCCCGCGCCATGCCCAGCAGCACGCGCGCCGCCTGCCGCGCCGTGGGGTTCTCCGCGTCGGCCCAGGCGTCCAGCTGACGCCCTTCCACGTACTCCATGGCGATGACGGCGAACTGAGGCTGGGCCACCGGCCAGTAGCCATGACCCAGAATCCGCACCACGTTGGGGAAGTGCAGGCGGGTGAGGATGGAGATTTCGCGCTCCGCCCGCTCCCCCACGCGCGGCAGGTGCAGCAGCTTCAGGGCGAAGCGCTGGCCTTCGCAGTGCGCGAGGTACACCGTGCCGAAGCCGCCCTGCCCCAGCTGGCGCTCCACCGTGTAGCCCAGCACCTGGGCCCCAGCAGACAGCACAGCCGGAGGTGGCCCCCGCATCATGGCGTCCTTCCTTCAGGCTCCCAAGCCTCTCGCATGCGGCGTCCTCCCAGCGGGGCGCGGACCCTACCAGAGGCGTGAGAAGCCCGAGAATCCCTCCCTCGGGCTGGGCACCCGAGAAAGGACTCCAAGAGTCCATTGGCATCTGACCAACCCCTAGCATTCACCCCTGGCTGGCCCTCGGCTACGCTGCGCGCCCGCCATGAACGAAGAACTCGGCATCACCATCGGCACGGAGGCCCGCGCCGCCCGCCAGCACCTGGGCCTGACGCAGGCCGAAGTCGCGGAGCGCATCGGACTGGTGCACCCCGTCTACAACCGCCTGGAGCGCGGCAAGATGCTCCCCAGCGTTCCTTCCCTCTACCGCCTCTGCCGGGAACTGCGCGTCTCTCCCGAGAAGCTGATGGGGCTCACCGCGACGGGCGACGTGCGCAAGGGCACGAAGCCCAAGCCCAAGGAAGAGGACGCCCCGGAGCTGCGGCGCCTTCTCCACCTCGCGCGCAAGCTGGATGCGGAGGACCTCGCGGCCCTCCTCCACGTCGCCTCGGCGCTGGCACGCTGAAGCCCTACTCCCGCTTCAAGCCCTCCAACTCGTGGGTGTCCAATCCCTCGGGGAAGAGTCCTTCCTCTCCGAATTCCACCTCGTCGCGCAGGATGCTGCCTTCCGCCAGCACCTGGGCCCACTCCGCCGCGGCTTCCTGACGTCCGTAGCCTGGGTGCCGCCTCGCCAAGGCGACCCGCATGGCGTCGCGCAGGTCCGCCGCCGTGGCGAACCGCTCCTCGGGATTGGCGCGCAGCGCGACATGCAACATCGCCTTCACGTCCGGGGAGAGTGGGGCCACGGCCTCCTCGACGTCCTCCGGACCGAAGCTGGCCAGCAGCACCTGCATCTGCGACAGAGGCAGGGACGGAACGATTTCCGAAAAAAGATAAGCCAGGTTCGTGGGCGGGCGCGGCACATCCTCCACATCGAAGAGGTGCTTGCCGGTGAAGAGTTCCACGAGCAGCACGCCCAGGCCGAAGACGTCGGAGCGCGGCGAAAGTGGCTGCCGCATCAGGTACTCCGGCGAGGCGTAGGCCACGTCGCCGCGGACGAGGCTGGCGGGTGATTCCTCACGCCCCACCACCAGCGAGTAGGCCGCGCCGAAGTTCGTCAGCTTCACCTCGCCTTGCGTCCCTACGTAGACGTGCCGGGGGTTGACGTCACGGTGGATGATGCCCAATGCCTTGCCGTCCACGTCCGTCAGCGTGTGCGCGTGGTGCAGCGCTTCCGCGACCTCCGCGCCCACATGGAGAGCAAAGGCCTCGGAGACAGGACGGCCCCGCGCCACGCCCGCACTCACCAGCGTCTCCAGCGAGGGGCCGTCCACGTACTCCATGACGACATGCAGCGCACCCTGATGCACCTTGCGGTGGAAGACCTGGGCGATGGCCGGGTGGCGCAGGCGGAAGGCCAGTTGAATCTCCTCCCCCAGCCGCGTGCGCCGCATATACGTGGAGGGGTTCGCCAGCCGTCGCACGAAGCAGAAGCCGGGCAGCTTGTTGCCTCGCTCCGAGAAGCGCTGGGCGAGCAGCAGCGACTCGCCCGTCTGCATCAGCACCAACTCGCGCACGGCCTCGTAACGGATGCCGTCGATGGTGAAGAGGTGCAGGGGCTTCTCAGGCGTCGGCGGAAGCTGCCTGCGGCGCGCGGAGACTTCGGTGCGCGACAGGTCATCGGTCGTCGATTCGGCCATGGCTCCTCGGGAAGCTGGAGAAGGGCGCAGCGGCGCCTCCCAAGGAGTTTGAGCGCAATCAACCTTTCAAGTCCATGACTATGAACCTTAAAGAGCAATCACCTAAATCGAGGTGGCCAGGGAGCTCGCGGACAGGATGCCCTGAAGGGTCCTGTCCTCTTCCCCTCCGCATCTTTCGTCAGGCCCCCTTGTTCCGCCCGTCAGGCGCGCAGCAGGATTCACGCGCGCCCCCATGCTCCTGACCCTTTCGACGACCCACACGCCCGCGACGGACCTGGGCTACCTGCTGCACAAGAACCCCGACCGGCCCCAGTCCTTCGAGCTGCCCTTTGGACTGGCGCACGTCTTCTACCCGGAGGCCTCCGCTGGCCGCACCACGGCGGCGCTGCTCCTGGAGGTGGACCCCGTCGCATTGGTGCGCGGGCGGCCTTCGTCAGGCGGCCAGGGCGGCACCCTGGACCAGTACGTCAACGACCGGCCCTACGTGGCGTCGTCCTTCATGAGCGTGGCGCTGTCCCGCGTCTTCGGCACCGCGCTGTCCGGGCGCAGCAAGGACCGGCCGGAGCTGGCCGCGCAGCCCCTGCCCTTCTCCGCCCGCCTGTCGGTGCTGCCCTGCCGGGGCGGTGAATCCTTCCTGCGCCGGCTCTTCGAGCCGCTCGGCTACACCGTCACCGCGACCCGTCACGCGCTGGATGAGACCGTGCCCGCGTGGGGTGACAGCCGCTACTTCACCGTGACGCTGGAGGGACACGTGCGCCTGGGCGACCTGCTCTCGCACCTGTACGTCCTCATCCCGGTGCTCGACGACGACAAGCACTACTGGGTCGGCGACGAGGAGGTGGAGAAGCTCCTGCGCCACGGCGAGGGCTGGCTCGCCGCACACCCGGAGCGCGAACAGATTGCCCGCCGCTACCTGCGCCACCGCCACAGCCTGGCGCGCGAGGCCCTGGGGCGGCTCGCGGGCGATGAGGCCCCGGAGCCGGAGGAGCGCCAGGAGACGCGCAACGCCGAGGAGGCCGTGCTCGAGTCGCGCCTGAGCCTCAACGAGCAGCGCCTCCAGACGGTGATGACCGTCCTCCAGGAGCAGGGCGCCGCGCGCGTGGTGGACCTGGGCTGCGGCGAGGGACGCCTCATCAAGGCCCTCTTGAAGGACCGGCGCTTCACGGAGGTCGTGGGCATGGACGTGTCCCACCGCACGCTGGAGATTGCCCAGGACCGGCTCGGCATCGACAAGATGCCGGACATGCAGCGGCAGCGCGTGAAGCTGCTGCACGGTTCGCTGTTCTACCGGGACCAACGGCTCACGGGCTTCGACGCCGCCACCGTCATCGAGGTCATCGAGCACCTGGACCTGCCGCGCCTCGCGGCCTTCGAGCGCGTGTTGTTCGAGCACACGCGGCCGGGCCTCATCCTCCTCACCACCCCCAACGCCGAGTACAACGTGCGCTTCACCTCCCTTCCCGCCGGAACCTTCCGCCACCGCGACCACCGCTTCGAGTGGACCCGCGCCGAGTTCGAGGCCTGGGCGGCCCGCATGTGCGAGCGCTTCGGCTACACCGTGCGCTTCCTGCCCGTGGGAGAGAACGACGCGGAGGTCGGCGCGCCGACGCAGCTGGCGGTGTTCGCGCGATGAACGTCCACATTCCAGAGCTGTCCCTCGTGGTGCTCATCGGGCCGTCCGGCTCGGGCAAGACGACCTTCGCGCGCCGCCACTTCAAACCCACGGAGGTGCTCTCCTCGGACACCTACCGGGGCTTCGTGTCCGACGACGAGAACAACCAGGAGGCGACGAAGGACGCCTTCGAGACGCTGCGCTACGTCGCCGCGAAGCGGCTGGCTCGGGGCCTGCTCACCGTGGTGGACGCCACCAACGTGCAGCCGGAGTCCCGCAAGGCCTTCGTGGAGCTGGCGCGCGAGTACCACGTGCTGCCCGTGGCGCTGGTGCTGGACGTGCCGGAGCGCACCTGCATCGAGCGCAACCAGCAGCGGCCGGACCGCGCCGCCAGCTTCCGCTTCGTGCGCAACCAGGTGTCCCAGCTGCATCGCTCGATGCGCGGCCTGGAGCGCGAGGGCTTCCGCCACCTCCACGTCCTCAAGCCGGACGCCATCGAAAACGTGGTGCTGGAGCGCAAGCCGCTCTGGTGCAACCTCAAGCACGAGCGGGGGCCCTTCGACATCATCGGCGACATCCACGGCTGCCGTGAGGAGCTGGAGGCGCTGCTCACCAGGCTGGGCTACGCGGTGCAGCCACGCGCGGACGGCACGCCGGGCTTCGACGTGCGCCCGCCGGAGGGCCGCAAGGCCGTCTTCCTGGGCGACCTGGTGGACCGCGGCCCGGACATCCCGGGCGTGCTACGGCTGGTGATGGACATGGTGGAGGCCGGCACCGCGCTGTGCGTGCCCGGCAACCACGAGATGAAGCTCCTGCGCAAGCTGCGCGGCGGCAAGGTCAACGTGTCCCACGGCATGGCCCAGACGCTGGAGCAGCTGGAGAAGGAGCCGCCAGAGTTCCACCAGCGGGTGGCGAAGTTCATCGACGACCTGGTGTCCCACTACGTGCTGGACGACGGGCGGCTGGTCGTAGCGCACGCGGGCATGAAGGAGAGCATGCAGGGCCGGGGCTCCGGCCGCGTGCGTGCCTTCGCGCTGTACGGCGAGACGACGGGCGAGACGGACGAATACGGCTTCCCGGTGCGCTTCAACTGGGCGGCGGAGTACCGGGGCCGCGCGTCGGTGGTGTACGGCCACCAGGCCGTGCTGGAGGCCGAGTGGGTCAACAACACGCTGTGCGTGGACACCGGCTGCGTCTATGGCGGTCAGCTCACCGCCCTGCGCTACCCGGAGCGGGAGCTGGTGTCCGTGCCCGCGCAGCGCGTGTACTGCGAGGCGGTGAAGCCGCTGGGTGCCCCGGCCCTGTCGGGCCTGAGCGCGCAGCAGCAGGCGGATGACGTGCTGGACCTGGAGGACGTGCGGGGCAAGCGCGTCATCTCCACGCGGCTGGCCGCGAACGTCACCCTGCGCGAGGAGAACACCACCGCCGCGCTGGAGGCCATGAGCCGCTTCGCCATCGATCCGCGCTGGCTCCTCTACCTGCCGCCCACCATGTCGCCGTCGGAGACGAGCGACCAGCCCGGCTTCCTGGAGCATCCCCAGGAGGCGTTCGACTACTACCGCAAGGAGGGCGTGGCCCAGGTCGTCTGCGAGGAGAAGCACATGGGCTCGCGCGCCGTCGTCGTCCTCGCGCGCGACGCGGAGGCCGCGCGCCGCCGCTTTGGCGTCACTTCCGGCGAGACAGGCGTCTGCTACACGCGCACGGGCCGGCGCTTCTTCACGGACGAGACCCTGGAGGCCGCGTTCCTCGCGCGCGTCCGTTCCGCGCTGAACGCGTCCGGCTTCTGGGAGGAATTGAAGACGGACTGGGCCTGCCTGGACTGCGAGCTGATGCCCTGGTCGCTGAAGGCCCAGGAGCTGCTGCGCGACCCGTACGCCGCAGTGGGCGCGGCCTCGCGCGCGGCGCTGACGGACGTGGTGGCGGTGCTGGGTCAGGCCACGGCGCGGGGACTGCCGCTGGGCGAGCTGTCCACGCGTTTCACGGACAAGGCCACCCAGGTGCAACGCTACGTGGAGGCGTACCGGCGCTACTGCTGGCCGGTGACGTCGCTGGACGACGTGCGGCTGGCGCCGTTCCACCTGCTGGCCACGGAGGGCGCGACCCACGTGGACAAGGACCATGTCTGGCACATGGAGACGCTCGGGCGCGTGTGCCGCGCGGACCCGTCGTTCCTCGTGGCCACGCCCTACCGCGTCGTCTCGCTGGAGGACGCGGAGGCGGTGGCCGGCGGCGTGCGGTGGTGGGAGGAGCTCACCGCGCGCGGCGGCGAGGGCATGGTGGTGAAGCCCCTGGGCTTCGCGGTGCGCGGACGGCGGGGCGTGGTGCAGCCCGCCATCAAGTCCCGGGGCCCGGAGTACCTGCGCATCATCTACGGCCCGGAGTACACCGCGCCCGCGAACCTGGACCGGCTGCGCCAGCGAGGCCTGTCCACCAAGCGCTCGCTCGCGCTGCGCGAGTTCGCGCTGGGCGTGGAGGGACTGGAGCGCTTCACGAAGAAGGAGTCCCTGCGCCGCGTGCACGAGTGCGTCTTCGGCGTGCTCGCCCTGGAGAGCGAGCCCGTCGACCCGCGGCTCTGACTCAGTAGTTGAACTGGAGCTGGAGGCGCGTCACGTGCCCCTGCTCCTGTTCATACGGGTAGCGCGAGGAGGTGCGGTCCGCGATGACGTAGGCGGCCGTCAGCTCCAGGGCCTTCCAGATCTGCCACTCCGCGCCCAGCTCCAGCTCGCGCACGTCGTAGCGGGGGGCGTTGGTCTCGAACTTCTTGCCGCCCTTGTAGAGGGTGCCGCGCACGTAGGGGATGAGCGACACGCCCACCACCCCGTCCAGCTTGTACATGAGCTGCGCGTAGCCGCCCTGCAGGTTGCGGCTGTCGATGAGCAGCGCCTCGTCCGGGAACGAGCCCAGCGAAGGGCCCCGCCCGATGTTGTACTCGGCCTGGAAGCCCAGGGGCTGCGGGTAGAGGGTCAAGCTGGCGATGGCGCGGGCATCCACCATGTTGGGGCCACGCGCGAGCGCGTAGGCCGCGTCATCGCGCGGGGACGCGCTCAAGTTGAAGCGGCCGTAGTAGGCGCCGGCCCCGACCTCCACGTACTGGGAGCCGAAGAGGAAGGGATAGCTGACGCGCGCGACGGCGTGGGGGCTGTTGTTGCGCTCGGCGCGGTTGGCCGTCTGGCCGTTGTAGACGCCCAGGCCCACGACGCCGTAGTCGCCGGAGCCCTTGAGGCCGCTGTCGACGAGGAACTTGAAGCGGTCGCGGATGTGCGAGGGCGCCCAGTAGAAGAACACGCCCACGTCGCGCTCGTCCTTCAGCGCGCTGTTGATGGCGTCGTTGCGGTCCAGCGCCAGGCGGTTCTGGCTGGACTGGAGGTTCTCGAAGCCGAACGGGACCTTGGACTGGCCCACGCGGAAGCGGAACTCCTTCTTCGCGTCCACGAAGATGTCCGCGTACCAGTCCCGCATGATGGCGACGTTGTACTGGTCACCGATGACGGAGGCGAAGTCCGGCTGCAGGTAGATGGACACGTGCGGGTGCACGTCCCCGAAGATGACCAACCGCGCGCGGCGGATGCCGAAGCCGGTGTCCTTGCCCAGGAAGCGGTCGCCCTGGTCGTTGATGAGCGAGTCGTTCACCCGGAAGCTGGGCAGCCGGTTGTAGCGGACCTGCGTATAGCCCCGGAGGCGGATGCTCTCGTACCAGGGCTTGGACTTCTCCTTTTCCTTCTCCTTCTCCTCCGCGGGAGGCGGCAGGGCGGCGGGAGGCACGACCTCACCCT
>NZ_RAWK01000322.1 GCF_003612165.1 Corallococcus aberystwythensis
CGCATGGCTCGTGGGCTCGGAGATGTGTATAAGAGATAGGGACATGGGAGGATGACCCTTTACGGGACGGGGCGGCTTGGCGGAATGTCTGGCGTACAGCGGTGTTGAGCCGGACGCCCGGGAACCCTAGGCTGCCCGCCGCCCAGGCCGACAGAGGGGACATGAACACCGACATTCGCGCGCTCACCGAACGCGTGCAGCAGGAAAGCAGCTTCGTCGAGGTCCTCAACCAGGAGACCGGCAAGGTCATCGTCGGGCAGCGGTACATGCTCGAACGCATCCTCATCGGCCTCCTGTGCAACGGCCACGTCCTCCTGGAGGGCGTGCCCGGACTCGCCAAGACGCTGACCGTGCGCACCGTGGCGGACTCACTCAGCGCCACCTTCATGCGCGTGCAGTTCACCCCGGACCTGCTGCCGGCGGACCTCGTCGGCACGATGATCTACAACCAGCAGACGGCCGCGTTCACCGTCCGCAAGGGGCCCATCTTCGCGAACATCGTCCTCGCGGACGAAATCAACCGCGCCCCCGCCAAGGTCCAGTCCGCCCTCCTGGAGGCCATGGCCGAGCGCCAGGTCACCATCGGCGACCAGACCTTCGGCCTGCCCTCGCCCTTCCTCGTGCTGGCCACGATGAACCCCATCGAGCAGGAGGGCACCTACCCCCTCCCCGAAGCGCAGGTGGACCGCTTCATGCTCAAGGTGAAGGTGGGCTACCCGACCCGTGATGAAGAGAAGGTCATCATGGACCGGATGTCCGGCGGCTCATCGCCGAAGGTCCAGCGGGTCATCTCGCTGGAGCACCTGGTGCGCGCGCGAGAGCTCGTCCACGCCATCTACATGGACGAGAAGGTGAAGGAGTACATCCTCAACGTGGTGTTCGCCACGCGTGAGCCCGCGCGCTACGGCCTCAAGGACCTGGCGGACTACATCCAGTTCGGCGCCTCGCCGCGCGCCACCATCGCGCTCGCGCAGGCGGCCCGTGCGCACGCGTTCCTGCGCCACCGCGGCTTCGTCACCCCGGAGGACGTGAAGGCCATCGCCTTCGACGTGCTCCGCCACCGCATCGCGATGACCTACGAGGCGGAGGCCGAGGAGCTCACCCAGGAGAAGATCATCCAGCGCGTCTTCGACCGCGTGGAAGTCCCCTGAGAAGCCCCATGCAAGGCCCCCGGTAAGAGCGCGCCCGTGCTGCCCAAGGACCTCATCCGCCGCATCCGCAAGTTGGAGATCCGCACCCGCAAGGTGGTCTCCGACATGCTGGCCGGCCAGTACCACTCGGTGTTCAAGGGCCGCGGCATGGCCTTCTCCGAGGTGCGGCAGTACCAGCCCGGCGACGAGATCCGCTTCATCGACTGGAACGTCACCGCGCGCATGAACGAGGCCTACATCAAGGTCTTCACCGAGGAGCGCGAGCTCACGGTGATGCTCCTGGTGGACGTGTCCGCCTCCAACGAGTTCGGCTCCAAGGACCGCACCAAGGCGGAGGTCGCCGCGGAGGTGGCCGCGCAGATTGCCTTCAGCGCCATCGCGAACAACGACCGCGTGGGGCTCATCCTCTTCTCGGACCGGGTGGAGAAGGTGGTTCCGCCGCGCAAGGGCCGCATGCACGTGCTGCGGCTCGTGAGTGACATCCTCACCTTCAAGCCGAAGGGCCACGGCACGGACCTGTCCTCGGGGCTCACGTACCTGACGCAGGTGTCCAAGCGGAAGGCCGTGACGTTCCTCGTGTCGGACTTCATGGCCACGGGCTACGAGAAGCCGCTGCGTATCGTGGGCCGCCGGCATGACCTGGTGCCCGTCGTCATCGAGGACCCGCTGGAGCAGCGTTTCCCCAGCCACGGCCTGGTGGAGATGGAGGATCCGGAGACGGGCGAGCGCTTCGTCGTGGACACCAGCTCCACCGCGGTGCGCGGGAAGTTCATGCGCGCCATGCAGGCCCAGCGCGACGAGCGCCGCAAGCTGTTCAAGAAGCTGGAACTGGACCACGTGGAGCTGCGCGCCGGAGACGACCACGGCAAGGCGCTGGCGAACTTCTTCCGCGCGCGGGCCCGGAGGATGGCGGCATGAGACACGCGCTCCTCCTCGCGGCCGTCCTGTCCGTCAGCGCGCCGGCCGCCCGGGCCCAGGCTCCTGCTCCGGTGAAGGCCCCGGTCGCCCTGGAGACGGTGACGCCCACGGGCGCGTCCGCGAGGGTGGAGCCGGAAGAGGTGCACCTGGGCGAGCCCTTCACCTATCAGGTGACGCTCACTCACCCGAAGGACCAGCGCTACGAACTGGTGGCGCCCACCGGTGAAGGTCCGGTGGAGCTGCTCCAGCAGACGCGCCAGCGCCAGGACAACGCGAACGACGCCACCACGACGTTCGGCCTGCGCTTCTCCGCGTTCGAGCTGGGCAGCGTGCAGTTGCCCGACCTCGCCTTCGACGTGGCGACGCCGGAAGGGCCTCGCCGCTTCGTGCTCAAGGGCAAGACGGTGGAGGTGGCCTCCACGCTGCCGCCGGACGCGTCGGGGCAGGGCGCGGAGCTCTTCGACTACCAGCCCCCGCAGGAAGTGCCCATCCGTTCGTGGACGCTGCTCTACGCGCTCGCGGCGGCGCTGGCGGTGGGCCTCGCCACCTGGGCGCTGGTGCGCTGGTGGCAGCGCCGGCCGAAGCGGGAGAAGGTCGTGCCGCTGCTGCCCCTGGACGTGCGCGTGCGCCAGTCCCTGGACGCGCTCAAGCGCGAGGACCTGCCCGGCCGGGGGCACGTGAAGGACTTCTACTTCCGCCTCTCCGAAATCGTGCGTGGCTACCTGGGCGAGCGCTACGGCTTCGAGGCCCTGGAGTGCACGTCGTCCGAACTGATGGCGTCCCTGCGCAGGCTGCCCACGCAGGGCCTGCCGGAGGACGCGTTGATGCGCTTCGTCTCCGAGTCGGACCTGGTGAAGTACGCCCGCGCCGACGCGTCCCCTGAGTCCTGCAATCAGGCGCTGGCCTTCGGCTACGACCTGCTCGCGAAAACGTACGTTCCTCCCGCTCCCCCCACGCCCGATGCTGCCCCCGGACCTCGCGTTCAATAACCCGGAGGCGCTCTGGGCCCTGCTGCTGGCGCCGCTGCTGCTCGTGCTCGCCTTCTGGGAGCGCAAGCGCCGCGCCACGCTGCGCTTCTCCGCCGCGCACGTCTTCGCGAAGGGCGGCCGGGGCTTCCGCACGTACCTCCTTCCGCTGCTCCCCCTCTTGCGCGCGGCGGCGGTGATTGCCGCGGTGGTGGCCATCGCCCGGCCGCAGTCGCGCGACTCGCGCGTGCGCGACCTGTCGGTGGAGGGCATCGACATCGTGGTGGCGCTGGACCTGTCCACGTCCATGGAGGCCGGTGACTTCCGTCCGCAGAACCGCCTCAACGTGGCGAAGGAGGTGCTCGCGGACTTCATCACCGGCCGCGTGAACGACCGCCTGGGCCTGGTGGTGTTCTCCGGCGCCGCGTACACGCAGTCCCCGCTGACGCTGGACTACGGCGTGCTGAAGGAAGTCCTCAAGCAGCTGCGCACCCGCGTGCTGGAGGACGGCACGGCCATTGGTGACGCCATCGCCACGTCGCTCAACCGCCTGCGCGACTCGGACGCGAAGAGCCGGGTGGTGGTGCTGATCACCGACGGCGACAACAACGCCGGCAAGATCTCCCCACTGGACGCGGCGAACATGGCCGCGTCGCTCCACATCCCCATCTACACCATCCTCGTGGGCAAGGGCGGCAAGGTGCCCTTCCCGCAGGGCACGGACCTGTTCGGCAACACCGTGTGGCGCGAGACGGAGATCCCCATCAACCCGGAGCTGATGCAGGACATCGCGGACCGCACCGGCGGCGAGTACTACCGCGCCACCGACCCGGAGGGCCTCAAGCGGGGTCTGCAGAAGGTGCTGGACGCGCTGGAGCGCTCGAAGCTGATGGAGGGCGGCGCCAGCGCCACGTACAAGGAGAACTTCCACCCGTTCCTGCTGGTGGCCTTCGGGCTCGCCGCGCTGGAGCTGCTGCTGCGCGCCACCTTCCTGCGGGTGTTTCCATGATGCCCACGCTGGAGGCATGGCGCTTCACGCTGCTGGGCTATCAGGTGGGGCTGGCGCAGCCGCTGTTCCTGGGCCTGTTCGTGGTGGGCCTGCTCCTGGGATTGCTCGCGCTGCTCAAGGCGCTGGGCCGCAGGACGCGGCTGTCGGCGCTCATCGCGGAGCGCCACGTGGCGACGCTCGCGCCCGGCGTGTCCGTGTGGCGGCCGGCGGTGCAGGGCGGCCTGTATGGCCTGGGGCTGATGCTGTTCGGGCTCGCGCTCGCGCAGCCCCAGTGCGGCACGAAGAGCGAATTGACGAAGCGCCGGGGCATCGACGTGGTGGTGGCGCTGGATGCGTCCAAGTCCATGCTCGCGCGCGACGTGCAGCCCAGCCGGTTGGATCGCGCGCGGCTGGAGCTCAACACGTTGCTGGATGAATTGAAGGGCGACCGCGCGGGCCTGGTGGTGTTCGCGGGGGACGCGTTCGTGCAGTCGCCGCTCACGTCGGATTACTCGGCGGTGAAGCTGTTCCTGCGCGCGGTGGATCCGGATGTGATGCCCCAGGGTGGTACCAACGTGGGCGCGGCGCTGAAGCTGGCCAAGCAGGTGCTGGACAACGCGGACCGGGGCTCCAAGGAGCGCGTGGTGGTGCTGCTGTCGGACGGCGAGGACCTCACGGGCGAGGTGCGCGAGGCCACGGATGCGCTGAAGGACGCGCACGTCCAGGTGCTGGCGGTGGGCGTGGGCTCGGACTCCGGTGAGCCCATTCCCGTCTACGACCGGCGCGGCGAGTTCGTGGACTACAAGAAGGACTCCAACGGCGACACCGTCATCACGCGCCTGGACCGGGCGGGCCTCACGGCCATCGCGGATGCCACGGGCGGCGCCTTCTTCTACCAGCCCAACGGTGTGGCCATGGGGCAGGTGGTGGAGCGCATCGACCAGCTGCAGAAGAGCGAGCTGGAGAGCCGCGTGACGGTCCGCTACGACGAACGCTTCCAGTGGTTCGCCATCCCCGGGCTGGTGCTGCTGGTGCTGGGCATGGCGCTCATCCCTTCGCGCCGGAGGGCCGCATGAGCGCGCATTCGATGCAGCGGCGCGCGGCGCGTGCGCTGGCGGTGGGCCTGGCGGGCCTCCTGGCGCTGCCAGGACCCGCGTGGGCTGTGGGCCCGCTGGAGAAGGACCACCCGCTGGTGCAGCGCGGGCGCGAGGCCTACGCGGCGGGGCGCTACGAGGACGCGCTCCGCGACTTCGAGGCCGCGAAGAAGGAGCGGCCGAATGATCCGACGGTGGAGTTCAACCGGGCGGACGCGCTGGCGAAGCTGAACCGCTCCGCGGAAGCGCGCGAGGCCTTCAAGCAGGTGGCGGAGTCCTCGCGCCAGCCCGGCCTGGCGCAGAAGAGCTGGTACAACCTGGGCAACCTCGCGGCCACGGCGGGCGACCGCTCGGAGGCGCTCAAGTCCTACCGCAAGGCGCTCACGCTGGACCCCACGGATCCGCTGGCCCGGCACAACTACGAGGTGGTGCTGCGCGACCTTCCTCCGCCCCAGAACGGCCCGGATGGCGGCACCGACGGTGGCCAGGACGGCGGCGACGACGGTGGACGTCCGGACGCGGGCCAGGACGGCGGCCAGAAGGGCGACGGCGGCACTCCGCAAGACGGTGGTCAGGACGGCGGTCCGGATGGCGGCGCTGACGGAGGCGCGGACGGCGGTGCGCAGGATGGCGGTCAGGATGGCGGCGCGGACGGCGGTGGCGGTGATGCCGGGCCCGGCGACGGTGGGGCGGATGGCGGCTCGGATGGCGGGCAGCAGGATCCGGACCAGAAGGGCGACGGCGGCGCGGATGGCGGCGCTGACGGAGGCGAGGACGAGGGCGAAGGCGACTCGCGCGATGGCGGCGCGGACGGCGGGAGCGAGGGCGAGGAGGAGACGGAGTCGAACCCGCGCGACGGCGGAAGTTCGCCGGGCGACGTCGACCGGCAGGAAGCGGAGCGCCTGCTGGATGCGATGAAGCAGAACGAGAAGAATCTCCAGCTCTGGCGTTTCCAGCAGAAGAAGAAGCAGAGGAAGCCCAATGAGAAGGACTGGTAGCGGGCGCACGGCGCTGCTCGCCGTGCTCGCCCTCCTGGCCACGGCGCCGGCGTGGGCGGCGGACATCGAGTTCTACCAGACGGTGGACCGCACCGAGGTGGGCACCGACGACACCTTCAAGCTCACCGTGGTGGTGGTGGACGCGCCGTCCAACGCCCAGGTGCGCCTGCCCGAGTCCAACGACTTCGAGGTGCTCTCCTCGTCGCGCGGCAGCCAGCGCTCCATCTCGCTGTCCGGTGGCGGCCCCGCCGTCATCCAGGACATCACCCGCCACGAATTGCTGATGCGTCCGCTGCGCGCGGGCAAGCTCACGATTCCACCCGCGACGCTCACCGCCGGAGGCCGCACGTACCGCACGGACGCCGTGCAGCTCACCGTGCGCGAAGGCCATGCGAGCGGCGCACCTCAAGCGCAGCAGGGCGGCCGGAACGCGCTGCCGGATCCGTTCCGCAACTTCCGCAACATGCCGGATCCGTTCGGGGGCGATGACTCCGACATGGAGGCCGACGAGCCGGTGATTCCGCGCGGGGACTCGGACCTGTTCCTGCGCGCGAGCCTGGACCGGGACGACCTCTACGTGGGCGAGCAGGCCACGCTGTCGCTCTACATCTACTCGCGCGTGGACCTGTCCAGCGTGGACGCGGTGACGATGCCCAAGCTGGAGGGCTTCTGGACGGAGGAGGTGGAGAGCCCCACGCAGCTCACGGGCGAGCAGAAGGTGGTGGACGGCATCCCGTACCGGGCCTACCTCCTGCGCCGCCGCGCGCTGTTCCCGGTGAAGTCCGGCACGCTGCTCATCACCCCGGCGGAGGCGGACATCACCACGGGCTTCCTCTTCGCGGGCCACCGCGTGCACCGCGTCTCCAACGGGCTGAAGGTGAAGGTGCGGCCCCTGCCGTCCGGCGCGCCCCCGAACATGTCCAACGCGAACGTGGGCTCGTGGCGCATGTCGCTGGACGTGTCGCAGACGCGCGTGGAGCTGGGGCAGCCCATCACGGTGAAGGTCATCCTGGAGGGGCAGGGCAACGTGAAGAACGTCACCCCGCCGAAGCTCACCGGGCCCGCCTCGCTGAAAATCTATGAGCCGACGACGACGGACCGGCTCATGCCCAACCGCAACCGCATCCAGGGCCGCCGTGTGGTGGAGTACCTGGTGATGCCGCAGCGCACGGGCACCTTCACGCTGCCGGAGCTGCGCTTCCCGTACTTCGACCCGTCACGGCGCCAGTACGAGACGGCGCGCACGGACCCCGTCACCATCACCGTGGAGGCGGGCGCGGGCGGCGTGTCCTCGCTGCCGTCGACGATGACGCCCTCGCAGGTGGCGGACGCGGCCAACGAGCAGAAGAACGTGCTCACCACCGGGGGCCTGCGTCCGGTGCGCGCCCAGGCCCACTTCGTGGGGCCGTCGCAGCCCGTGTGGATGCGGCCCTTCTTCGTCGTGGGCGTGCTGGCGCCGCTGGGACTGCTGGCGGGCGTGGCGTTCGTGGGTGGCATGCGCGGCCGGCTGGCCACCCGCTCGGAAGCGGGCCGGGGCCGTCAGCAGGCGAAGGCCGCGCGCAAGCGGCTGGCGGAGGCGGAGAAGCTCAAGGCAGGCGCGGACGCGGGGGCCTTCTACGTGGAGGTGGAGAAGGCGATGGTGGGCTTCCTGGAGGCGCAGCTCGGCTTCCCCGTCGGTGGGCTGACGCGCGAAGCGCTGGGGGAGAAGCTGGCGGCGGCGGGAGTGGACGCGGAGCGGCGCGCGCGGGTGCTCTTCGTGCTGGAGGCGTGCGACCTGGGCCGTTACGGCGGCGGGGTGGAGCCGGGCGAGCGGCGCAAGGTGCTGGCGACCGCGGCGGCGGTGATGGAAGGGTGGGCCGCATGAGCGACGCGGCGACGCAGGGCTACTACACCGCCGAGGAAGCGGAGGCCGTCTTCCAGCAGGCCAACGACGCGTACGGGCGCGAGGACTACGCCACCGCGCAGGCCCACTACGAGAAGCTCATCGCCCACGGCTTTGGTGGGCCGGACGTGCTCTACAACCTGGGCACCACGCACCTGGCCCGGGGCGACCTGGGCCGCGCGGTGCTGGCGCTGGAGCAGGCCCGGAAGCAGGGCGGACGTGCCTCGGACCTGGAGGCCAACCTGTCCCTGGCGCGGGCGCGGCAGGTGGACAAGGTGGTGGGCGCCGCCGCGGACGAAGCCTTCCTCCCCCGGCTGGCGGCGGCCACGGACGGCGCGGCGGTGGCGTGGGTCTTCTTCGTGGCGTGGCTCGTGGGCTTCGCGCTGCTGCTCTTCCGGCGCGTCTTTCCCTCGCTGCGGCGCACGGCGGTGGCGGTGGTGGCGGGCCTCTGCCTCACGGCGGCGGTGCCGGCGGTGCTGCTCCTGGGTGCGCACATCTGGGTGCACCAGAACGTGCATGAGGCCGTGGTGCTGTCCCCCACGCTGGTGGCGCGCGAGCTCCCTCGCTCGGAGGGGCGCTCCCTCTTCGAGGTGCACGCCGGCCTGAAGGTGCAGCTCCTGGAGGAGACAGGGAAGTACGTGCGCATCCGTCTGCCCAACGGCCTGGAGGGCTGGGCCGAGCGCGACGGCGTCGCCGAAATCTAGGCGGGGCCGGAGCGACCCCCGCCTGTAGGAATCCGGCGGTGGACTGCTTTTGTACAGAGGGGCATCCGGGAGACGTCGCTCCGCTGGACGTCGCCAGGGCAATGGCCTACGAGGGGCCCCGAGGAACCATGGCTGGCAACGCGCAGGCACCCTTCCACATCCTCCTCGTCGAGGACGAGCCCGTCATCCGCGAGCTGGTGCGCTCCATGTTGAGCGACGGCGCGGTGGACGTGGTGTGCGCGGCCAACGGCATCGAAGGCCTGAAGCTGGCCCGCGACCGCGTCTTCCACCTCATCCTGATGGACGTGGTGCTGCCGCAGCTGGACGGCGTCTCCGTGTGCCGCATCCTGAAGAGCGACCCCGTCACCGCGAAGGTGCCGCTCTACATGCTCACCGCGAAGGCGAGGAAGGCGGACGTGGAGAGCGCGACGCAGGCGGGCGCGGACGGCTACATCCACAAGCCCTTCCGGGGCGCGGAGCTGATGGACCTGGTGGAGCGGCTGCGCACGGCGCGTACCGCCGCGGACTGACGCTCCCCCGGAAGTCCCTACGGCAGGTGCGGGTGGAGGAAGCGGGCCAGGGCGATGAGGTCGTCCCAGTCCAGCTCGCCAAACTCCAGCGCGACGCCGTCCACTTCGCGGCGGCGGATGGTGCACATGGTGACGAGCTCGCGGTCGCCAGGCAGCGGCAGGGCGATGGTGAGCGCGCGCTGCGAGTCCGCCGGGTGGGCCTGGAGGAACAGGCCGTTCATGGAGACGTCGCGCGCCTGCGCGGTCACGGTGCGGCCCGACAGGAGCACCTTGACCTGGAGCCGGGCTTCGACGCGCGGGTGGTAGCGCTCGCGCTCGTTCGGACGGGGGCCGTTGGAGGGGGTCATCATCGGAGTGCTCACCTTCAAGTGCGACAGGACGCGACAACCATGAATCAGGTTGGCGCTTAGGCAAGTTTTCGGGTTTTCGTCCGCCGTCCCGTGGCGTGGACCGGGTGCGCGCGCACCGGAGACGCCTGACGCGGAAGGTGCGGAGCGCGCCCCTGTCGTTTCAAGGGGTTGGGTCCTGGCACGGACGGTGGAGTGCAGCCCCGGCGAATCCCTGCCGGAGGCACCTCTTGGAAGACCGTCGCATCCCGTCGTTGAGCATCGCCCCCTCCATCGCGCGTCAGACGCCGAAGACGGAGTTCGGTCCCACGTTGGCGCGAGCGGCGCGCGAGGTGGTGCGCACGGGCGCGGGGCTCGTGGGCGGCATGTTGCCGTCGGGCGCCATCTCCAGCGCGGTGGTGTCCACGTTGGCCGGCACGGTGTCCGCGGCGGTGCCGGCCGAAGCTGTGTCGTCGGTATCCGCGACGGGCGGTGCCTCCGCGATGTCAGCGCGAGCAAGTGCGGCGGGGACGACGAC
>NZ_RAWK01000323.1 GCF_003612165.1 Corallococcus aberystwythensis
ACGGTGTACTGCACCGGGCGCAGCGTGCGGGGCCAGCCCGCGAGCGGGGCGTCGCGGCCGGAGACGATTGAGGAGACGGCGGAGCAGGTGACGTCGCTGGGCGGCAAGGGCATCGCGGTGCGGGTGGACCACTCCGTGGAGGAGGAGGTGGACGCGCTCTGCCAGCGCATCCGCGCGGAGGCCGGGAAGCTGGACGTACTGGTCAACGACATCTGGGGCGGGGAGACGCTGCACGAACTGGGGCTGCCGTTCTGGAAGCAGTCGCCGGCGAAGGCGCGGCTGATGTTCGACCGCGCCGTGTACACGCACCTCGCCACCAGCCGCTACGCGGTGCCGCTGATGCTGGAGCGCGACCGGGGGCTCATCGTGGAGGTGACGGACGGGGACTCGTTCGGCTACCGGGGCGGCGTCTCGTACGACGTGACGAAGACGGCGGTCATCCGGCTGGCCTTCGCGATGTCGCGCGACTTGCGCCGCACGAACATCACGGCGCTGGCGGTGACACCGGGGTTCCTGCGCTCGGAGGAGATGCTGGATGGCTTCGGGGTGAAGGAGGCGAACTGGCGTGACGCGGTGAAGCAGGTCCCGGACTTCATCGCGTCGGAGACGCCGTCGTACGTGGGCCGCGCGGTGGCGGCGCTCGCGGCGGATCCGAACGTCCACCGCAGGGCGGGGCGCGTGGTCGCATCCTGGACACTGGCGCGCGAGTACGGCTTCACGGACCTGGATGGCACCCAGCCGCACTGGGCCGAGTACTTCGAGCGGACCTATGGGAAGGCGTACACCGTCGCGGACGACGCGGCCTATGCGTCGTGGATGGGGGGCTCCATCGAAATTGTGTGCCCGGACTGGCCGAAGTACTGAGGCACACGGCCCATCCCCGGCGGCCGGGCGAAGCGCTATGGTCTGACGCGAGAGGTCGCGCACATGGCCAAGGGGCACCGCAGGAACGACGAGCCGGCTCGGGTCGACGAGACCCGGGTCGCACCGCTCGATGACGACCTGGACGAGACGGAAGAGGTCCGCACCGAGCAGACCCAGGTGCCGGCCTCCGTGCAGAAGGACGCCGCGGAGGCGGCCCGTTCGTCCGCGAGCGGTTCCGGCCGGAAGTCCTGGGGCAACCAGACGCGGGTCGCGCCCACCACGGGCGCGGCCATTCGCGCCGCCGAGTTCACGGGCCTCGAGACGCGGATGACGCCGCCCCCGGTTCCCGACGAGGACCTCGTCGAGGAGACCCGCGTGGACGGCATCAAGCCCCCGCCTCCGCCCCCTGCGCGCGGTGGGGCCGATGACGCGCGCGAGGGCCCCTGGGAGGAGGCGGACGCCGAGGGATACGCCGCTCCAGAGACCGACATCCGGCCACCCCGAGGCGCTGCGCGCGAGGACAGGCAGGGCCCTCTGGAGACGGCGCGTCCGGCTCGCGGGGGTGAGGGTGCACGCCCATCGCGTGGCAGTGCCCGCGAGGAAGGGCAGGGCCTTCCGGAGATTGTCCGTCCGGGTCGCGCGGTGACTCGCGAAGAAGGCCAGGGCCTTCCGGAGATCATCCGTCCCTCCCGGGGCGCGGCCCCCGCTCGTGGGAGCGCACGCGAGGAAGGGCAGGGGCTGCCGGAGATCGCCCGCCTGGGCCGCACGGGCGCGGTCGAGGAATCCATCGAGCTTCCCGAGCTCATCCGCGCGGGCCGTGGCGCCGAGCTGGACGGAAGCTCTTCCGAACCTCCTCGCGCGGCGCGCGGCGACAGTCCGCCGAAGGCCAGCCGGCCGGAGCCGATGATCTTCGCGCCCCTCCCGTCCGCGCAGGCCGCGAGCCAGGCGGAAGCGCCGTCCGAGCTGCGCACGATGTTCGCCACCCACTCCGCGCTGCTCGCGGAGCGCCTCAAGGCAGAGCTCCAGCACAAGATCTACGGCCGCTCCCCGCACCGCATCCTGCGCGTGGACGAACCCGAAGGCCCCAGCACCGCGGGCGGCAAGCAGGCCCGTCAGGCCATCTCGCTCGTGGACCGCAAGGGGACCGCCCCCGCGCTCGTCGCGGGCTGGGTGGACGTGGCCAAGGGACAGGCCTCGCTGCGCAACCACGAGGCCGTGGCCAGGCGCTACGAGTTCCAGCACGGCACCCCGCTGGAGCTCGTGCCGGAGGAATACGAGAAGTTCCTCACCGACGTGGACGAGGTGCTGCGCACCGCCGCCATCCAGGTCCGCATCCTCGTGCCGGACGAATCCGCGCCCACCCGCGCCACCGTGGGACAGCAGGCCCCTCGCGCCACGGGCGTCGCAGTGCGCTGGGTGATGCTGCTCGTCATCGTCGCCTTCCTGCTGGGGCTCGGCGCGGGCGCCACGTTGCTGCGCGGCGGGTGAGTCCCGCCACTGTCCGCTGAAGGAAGGGACGCTCGCGCACCGGTGCGATGGCCCGGCCGCCGCGCCCCTTCCACCTTGGTGTCTCCCCATCCGGACCGGAGGCATCCATGGCGTCCCCCTCTCGCCGTCCCAAGTCCCACCTGCGCAAGCTGTTGGGCGGCTGCGTCGTGTCCGTTGCCCGGGCCTTCGCGACTGGCTCCGTGCTCGCGGACGGTCCTCCGGTGCTGGATGTCCGGCCGCGTCACGGCCGCGTTCCGATTCCGAGCCGGAACTCTCAATCGCTCGGAATCCGAGGCACGGATCCACGCCTCCCCGGGTGACACCGGAGTGAACACGGGGTGGGGGTGCCCCGTGGTACGGTGCTCGCGTCATTTTTTCAGGGGGACAGCCACGAGTGCCCGCCCTGGAACTCCGTGAGCCCCACCATGCGCAGACTCTCTCTGCTGGCCCTCTGCCTCGTCGTCGCCACCACGTGTTCGTGCGGCGACAAGGACAAGAACGGCGGCCCCCCGCAGCCCGGCACCGCGCCGGCCGCGACCTCGAAGTCCCCTGGCATCGCCGTTGAGCCGCTGCCCGAGCCTCCCGCGCTGAAGATCGACGCCCAGGACGCCGCGGAGCAGGGCCCGCTCTCCATCGCGGCCGTGCGCCCCGAAGGCCAGGTCTTCGGTCCCGCCCGGCCGACCATCACCTTCACCAAGCCGATGATCGCCCTGGGCTCCGTCGCCGCGGAGCGCGGCCTGGCGGCCCCCGCGAAGATCGCCCCCGCGCTGGAAGGCGAGTGGCGCTGGCTGGGCTCCGCGAGCGTGGAGTTCGTGCCGAGCGCTCCCGCGAAGCTGGGGACGCAGTACACGGTGACGGTGCCCGCGGGCCTCAAGGCCATGGACGGCACCGCGCTGGCGGAGCCGTACACCTTCCAGTTCGAGACGCCGCGTCCGTCGCTCCAGTTCGCGAAGCCGGAGGCGGACTACCGCTGGGTGCAGCCGGATCAATCCTTCGAGCTGACCTTCAACCAGGCGGTGAAGGACCTGGCGCAGCACGCGCGCCTGGAGCCCGCGACCGGCGCGCCCGTGCCGCTCACGCTGGTGAAGACGACGCCGTACGCGGACGTGAAGGAGGCGCAGGTGGGCAGCGGCCCGGAGCGCAAGTCCCAGGACCGCCGCGTGAAGTACGAGCTGAAGGCCGCGCAGAAGCTGCCGGCGGGGACGCAGTTCACCCTGGTGGTGGACGGCGAATTGACGGGCACGGACGGCCCGCTGCCCATGGGCGAGGCGGTGCGCTACGCGTACGCCACCTACGGCGCGCTCACGATGGAGTCCGCGGGCGCGTGCGTGTTCACCTGGGGCGAGGAGCGGTGCTCCTACGGACCGCTCATCCTCTTCACGTCCAACGAGCTGGACGCCGCGTCGCTCAAGGGCAAGGTGACGCTGGAGCCGAAGGCGGAGATCGACTGGGAGCGCGTGCAGACGCAGATGCCGTATTCGGGCGCTGAGCAGAAGCGCCCCTACGTGTCGCTGCCCGGCCGCTACCGCCCCGGCACCACGTACAAGATCAAGGTCGCCGCGGGCTACAAGGACCTCTTCGGCCAGACGGGCTCCGCCTTCCAGGGCGAGGTGAAGCTGGCGGACGTGGAGCCGTCCTTCGATTCCGGCTCGCGTGAGGCGCTGGTGGAGGCGTCCGGTGACGGCTCCATCCCGCTGATGACCATCAACGTCCCGGAGGTGCAGGCGGAGGTGTGGTCGCTGTCCCCCGCGCAGCTCGCGCAGCTCATCGACACCAACGAGTGGCCGTCCACGGAGCCCTACCGGACGACGGTGGACACGAAGTCCGCGCGCAACGTGGAGCGCACGTCGCCGCTCAACCTGCGCCCGGCGTTCAACGAGGCGAAGACGGGCCTGTTCCTCGCGCGGCTCACGGCACCTTCACTCAAGGAGCGCTACCCGCGCCGCGTCATCGGGCAGGTGACGGACCTGGCGGTGCACGCGAAGCTGGGCGCCGCTTCCGGCGTGGTGTGGGTGACGTCGCTGGCGACGGGCGCCCCGGTGCCGGACGCGCAGCTGACGCTCTGGGACAAGGCGGGCACGGAGCACTGGACGGGCAAGACGGACGCCAACGGCCTGGCGAAGGTGCCGGGCCTGTCGGAGCTGCTCAAGCCCAAGAGCGAGTCCTCCTGGGACACGCCCTGGGCCATGGTGTCCGCGGTGAAGGATGCGGACATCGGCGTGACGCTGTCGACGTGGGAAGGCGGCATGTCGCCCGGCGCGTTCTCGCTTCAGAGCGCGTGGGAGGGCCGCGTGCCGGACAGCCTGGGCTTCGTGTTCGCCGACCGCGGCATCTACCGCCCCGGTGACGACGTGATGCTCAAGGGCGTGGCGCGCTACCGCCGCCTGGGCGTGCTCAAGTCGCCGCCCGCGAACGCGAAGGCGCAGGTCACGGTGACCAGCTCGCGCGGTGAGAAGGTCTTCCAGACGGAGGCCGCCGTCACGAAGTACGGCACCTTCCGCGCGGACCTCAAGCTGGGCAAGGACATGCCCCTGGGCTACTACGAGGTGGCCGCGAAGCTGAAGGTCGGTGGCGAGTCGCTGAGCTACGGCGGCACCTTCCGCGTGGAGGAGTACCGCGCGCCGCAGTTCCGCGTGGACGTGGCGGTGACCAAGAAGGACGTCGCCGCCGGCGAGCCGCTCACCGCCCGCGTGGACGCGCGCTACCTGTTCGGCGGCGCCATGGGCGACGCGCAGGTGCGCTGGAACGTGCAGCGCGCCAGCTCCTTCTTCACGCCCCCGGGCAACGAGGCCTTCACCTTCGGCGTGAACACCTGGTGGTGGGACGACGAGCAGCCGGAGAACAGCAGCGAGTCGTTTGGCTCCGGTGACGGCCGCACGGACGCGCAGGGACAGCTGGCGCTGGCGCTGGGCACCGCGGACGCGCCGGGTGGCAAGACGTGGGAGTACACGCTGGAGGCGGAGGTGGAGGACGTCAACCGGCAGCGCGTCGCCAACCGCAACCTCGTCATCGTGCACCCCGCGGACGTCTACGCGGGCCTGCGCATGCTCTCCACCGGCTTCGCGGAAGCCGGCAAGGAAGTGGGCCTGGAAGTCGTTGCTGTATCGCCCGAGGGCAAGCGCCAGGAGGGCGTCGCGGTGGATGTGAACATCAAGCGCCGCGAGTGGAAGTCCATCCGCAAGAAGGGCGACGGCGGCCAGTGGTTCACCGTCACGGAGCCCGTGGAGACGGACGCGGCGAAGTGCTCGGTGAAGAGCGCGGCGACGCCGCAGCAGTGCAAGTTCACCCCCGCGGAGCCCGGCCTGTACGTGATGGAGGCGGTGGCCACGGACGCGAAGGGCCGCAAGGCGACGACGCGCGACTCGCTCTACGTCACCGGCTCCGGCTGGGTGTCCTGGCAGCGCAACGACACGGACCGCATCGACCTGGTGGCGGACAAGCAGCTGTACGACGTGGGCGACACCGCGAAGGTGCTGGTGAAGAGCCCGTATCCGCAGGCGGACGCGCTGGTCACGGTGGAGCGCGAGGGCGTGCTCAGCGTGCGCCGCGTGAAGCTCAAGGGCAGCGCCACCGCGCTGGACATCCCGCTGGGCGAGGGCGCCATCCCCAACGTCTTCGTGGGCGTGGTGCTGGTGCGAGGCCGCGTGGAGGCGGCCAAGGGCATCGAGTCCGGTGACGACCCGGGCCGCCCCGCGGTGCGCGTGGGCTACACCCAGCTCAAGGTGGAGAAGAAGTCCAAGCGCCTGTCGGTGGCGCTGACGCCGGACGCGCCGGAGAAGCGCCCGCGCGACAAGGTGACGGTGAACGTCGCGGTGAAGGACTCGGCGGGCCAGGGCGCGAAGGCGGAGGTGACGCTCTGGGCCGTGGATGAAGGCGTGCTGCGGCTGACGGGCTACAAGGCGCCGGATCCGCTGGACGCGATGTTCCAGGAGCGCGGCCTGTCGGTGCGCATCGGCGAGCCGCTCATCCACCTGGTGCTGCGCAAGCTGTACGGCGAGAAGGGCTCGCGGCCGGGAGGCTCCGGCGGCTCCGACACAGCGGGCTCCGGCATCCGGTCCAACTTCAAGACGACGGCGGTGTTCCAGTCGGTGGAGACGGACGACCAGGGCCAGGCGAAGGTGGAGTTCACGCTGCCCGACAACCTGACCACCTTCCGCATCATGGCGGTGGCCGTGACGGACGCGGACCGCTTCGGCGTGGGAGAGAGCAAGGTGCAGGTGGCCAAGCCGCTGCTGGCGCTGCCGGCGCTGCCCCGCCTGGTGCGCGTGGGTGACAAGGCGGAGGCCGGCGTGGTCATCCACACCACGAACCCGGCCATCAAGGAGGCCAAGGTCACCGCGAAGCTCACGGGCGTTCGCGTGGAGGGCCCCTCGGAGAAGACGGTGCAGCTGGACGGCAAGGCCCGCGAGGTGCGCTTCACCTTCGTGGCCGAGCAGCCGGGCACCGCGGTGCTGCAATTCGCCGTCTCGGGCGGCGGGGAGACGGACGCGGTGGAGCAGAAGCTCCCCGTGCAGCTGCCCGTGGGCATGGAAGCGGTGGCGGTCTACGGCGACACGACGAACGAGCGCGTGGAGGGGCTCAAGCCGCCGGGTGGCGTGCGCCCGGGCATGGGCGGCCTCACGCTGACGATGTCCTCCACGGTGATGGGCGGGTTCGACGAGTCGATGAACCAGCTGGTGGACTACCCCTATGGCTGCCTGGAGCAGATGTCGTCCCGCCTGGTTCCATTCGTCGCGCTGCGCGAGCTGTCCGGCAAGTTCGGCGTGGCGTGGACCGGCGGTTCGGACGAGCAGAAGCAGGCGTTCATCCGCGGCTTCCTCAGCGATGACGCGCTGAAGACGCAGGGCACGCTGGATCCGGACGCGGTGGTGACGGCGACGGTGCGCAAGATTGAAGCGCTCCAGAACCACGACGGCGGCTTCCGCTTCTGGGCCTCCAGTGATTGCTCGTCGCCGTATGCGTCCGCGTACGCGACGCTGGCGCTCGCCCGGGCGAAGGAGGTGGGCTACGCGGTGAACGCGAGCGTGCTCGACAAGGCGAAGAAGTTCCTGGCGGACAAGGTGGCGGCGGGCGTGTGCACGCAGTGCTCCTCCGGCTGCAACGCGCCGGGGCTGGAGACGCGGGCCTTCGCGCTCTACACGCTGGCGCGCATGGGGGCGCCGCGGCCGTCGTACTACAACGAGCTGTTCGAGCAGCGGCAGAAGCTGCCGCTCTTCGCGCGGGCGATGCTGACGGACGCCATCTTCGTGGGGAAGGGCAACCGGGCGCAGGGGCAGAAGATGCTCCAGGAGCTGCTCAACACGGCCCAGGAGTCCGCGGCGGGCGTGCACTTCCAGGAGACGGACGCGAAGACGTACGCGCCGCTCTGGTCGTCCGACACGCGCACCACGGCGCTGGTGCTCCAGACGCTGGTGAGCGTGCAGCCAGACCACCCCTACGTGTCGAAGATGGGGCGCTACCTGGCGTCCGCGCGCGAGGGTGACGGGCGCTTCCGCAACACGCAGGAGGCGGCCTTCACGCTGATGGCCCTGTCCGAAGTGGTGCGCCGCAAGGAGACGGCCGTGCCGTCGTTCGAGGCGGTGGTGAGGCTGGGCGGACAGGTGCTTGCCTCCGCTGACTTCAGGGGCCGCGACCTGGGCGTGAAGACGGTACAGGTGCCGGTGGAGAAGCTGGGCCCCGCGGACAAGGCGCAGCCCTTCACCTTCGGGGTGAACGGCACGGGCAACCTCTACTACGGGGCGCTGTTGCGCTACGCGCCGGCGCAGCTGCCGGTGGACCCGATGGACCGGGGCATCATCGTCCAGCGCTGGTTCGAGCCGTACTCGGGCGGCGGTCAGGCGAAGGCCGCGCGCGCGGGCGAGCTGGTGCGCGTGCGCGTGCGCGTGGCGACGCCCATGCGGCGCAACTTCGTGGCGGTGGACGTGCCGCTGCCCGCGGGCCTGGAGCCGGTGGACACGTCGCTGGCCAGCACGGCGAGCCTGCCGGGCCCCGCGGGCTCCGGTGAGGAGGAGGGCCCCGGCGAGGGCTACGAGTACGAGAGCGAGGAGGACCTGTCGGAGACGGACGAGGGCGAGGGCCGGAACGTCTGGGCCACGCGCTTCTGGTCGCCGTTCAACCACACGGAGATGCGGGATGACCGCGTGGTGTTCTTCGCGGACGAGCTGCCCCCGGGCGTGCACGTGACGAGCTTCGTTGCCCGGGCCACGACGCCGGGTGACTTCCTGCTCAAGCCCGCGCACGCGGAGGAGATGTACACGCCGGAGGTGTTCGGCCGCTCCGAGGGCGGACGCTTCCCGGTGCTGCTGCCGGAAGAGGTCGCTTCGAAGTGATGAAGCACCTCACGCTTCGCGGGGCAGTGCGCGCCGTGGCGGTTGTCGCGGCGCTGGTGGTGGTGGGCTGCGCGGGCTTCATCGCGTGGCCCCTGCCGGGGACGTTGCTGTCCCGCGAGGCGGTGTCCTCTCTGGTGCTCACCGACCGCACGGGCCATGCCCTGCGCGAGGTGCTCTCCCGCGAGGACGGACGCAGTGTGGGCCTTCCGGGGGGACGCATTCCCCCGAAGGTGCGGCAGGCCTTCATCGCCGCGGAGGATCAGCGCTTCACGTGGCATCCGGGTGTGGACGTGGTGGCGGTGGCCCGCGCGGCGCGCGACAACGTGTCGGCCGGGCGCATCGTGTCCGGTGCGTCCACGATTCCGCAGCAGCTGGCGCGCAGGCTGGTGCCCCGTGAGCGCTCGTGGTGGGGCAAGGCCGGTGAGGCGCTCTGGGCGCTGCGGCTGACGGCACACCTGTCCAAGGACCAGGTGATGCTGGAGTACCTGGACCGCGTGCCCCTGGGGAACTCCACGTTCGGCGTGGAGGCGGCGGCGCGGCGGTATTTCGGGCGGCCGGCGGAGCGGCTGTCGGAGGGACAGGCGGCGCTGCTCGCGGGGATGGCGCGGTCGCCCGCGCGGAGGGATCCGTACCGGCGGCCGGAGATGGCGCTGGCCGGGATGCGCGACGTGCTGTCGCGCATGGTGGAGGAGGGCTTCCTGACGAAGGAGGAGGCGCGGCTGGCGGAGGAGACGCCGCTGGACCTGGTGCCTCCGGAGCGCGTGTTCGAGGTGCCACACCTGACGACGGCGCTGCTCCAGCGGCTGCCGGAGCTGGGGTTGGACCGGGCGTCGCGCATCGAGACGACCATCGACCCGGCGCTCCAGGCGTCGGTGGAGAAGGCCATCGCGGAGGAGCTGCGGGGGCTGGCGCACCGGCGCGTGGGCGAGGCGGCGGCCATCGTCCTGGACAACGCGACGGGCGAGGTGCTCGCGTACGTGGGCTCCTCGGACTTCCTGGATGAAGCGAAGGGCGGGCAGAACGACGGTGTGCGCTCGCTGCGGCAGCCGGGGTCCGCGCTCAAGCCGTTCGCGTACGGGCTGGCGCTGAGCAAGGGCTTCACGCCGTCGAGCGTGCTCGCGGACGTGGAGGTGCACCTGGCGACGCCGGGCGGCGCGTACGTGCCGAAGAACTACGACCGGCGCGTGCACGGCCCGGTGCGGCTGCGGGCGGCGCTGGCGTCCAGCTACAACATCCCGGCCGTGCGGGTGGCGGACGCGCTGGGGCCGGAGCAGGTGCTGCGTGTGCTGCGCGAGGCGGGCTTCCAGAGCCTCAAGGAGAGCGCGTCGCACTACGGCGTGGGCATCGTGCTGGGCAACGGCGACGTGACGCTGCGCGAGCTGGCGCGGGCGTACCGGGGGCTGGCGCGCGGTGGGGTGG
>NZ_RAWK01000324.1 GCF_003612165.1 Corallococcus aberystwythensis
GAGCCCCACCGCCCCGGAAGGGCGGCTTCGGCGCCGCGCTGTGGCGCTGGACGAAGCGGCTGATGGTGCTGGGCGTCGTGGGCCTGCTGCTCCTCATCGGCGTGGGCGTGGGCACGTACGTCTACTTCAGCCGCGACCTGCCCTCCGTGGAGTCGCTGCGCAACTACCTGCCGCCGCAGGTGACGAAGGTGACGTGCGCGGACGGCTCGCTCTGCGCGGAGTACGCGCTGGAGCGCCGCACGCTCGTGCGCATGGAGGACCTGCCCCCGCACGTGCGCAACGCGTTCCTCGCCGCCGAGGACGCGGACTTCTACAAGCACGAGGGCCTGGACCCCTTCGGCATCCTGCGCGCGGGCGTGAAGAACCTCATCCCCGGCAGCCGCAAGTCCGGCGCGTCCACGCTCACGCAGCAGGTGGTGAAGAACATGCTGCTGACGCCCGAGCGCAGCCTGGGCCGCAAGATTCGCGAGTGGATCCTCACCCCGCGCCTGGAGCAGGCGCTCACCAAGGATCAGATCCTCAGCCTCTACATCAACGGCGTGTACTTCGGGCAGCGCCGCTACGGGCTGGAGGAGGCCGCGCTCTTCTACTTCGGCAAGCACGCGAAGGACCTGTCCGTGGGTGAGGCCGCCGTGCTCGCGGGCACCGTGCAGTCTCCCCACCGCATCAACCCGGTGGCGAACATCACCCGCGCCAAGTCGCGCCAGCGCTACGTGCTGGAGCAGATGGCCGGCCAGGGCTTCGTGCCGCGCGCGGTGGTGGACGCGGAGAAGGAGAAGCCCATCGTGCTCGCGCCGCGCAAGGCCGCCAGCGCGGGCGCCTACTACGCGGAGGAGATCCGCCGCACGCTGATTGAGCGCTACGGAGAGAAGACGGTGATGGAGGGCGGCCTGCGCGTGAACATCGCGCTCGTGCCCAAGCTCCAGGCCACCGCGGAGAAGGCCGTGCGTGACGGCCTGGAGGCCGTGGACCGCCGCCAGGGCTACCGGGGCGCGCTGGGCAAGCTGGAGGAGGCGCAGTGGAAGCGCTACCGCGAGCTCATCGTCCAGCGCATCGAGGAGGCCGGCCGCCGGCAGAAGGACCAGGGCTACGTCGCGGACCTGGCGCCGCTCGCGCAGCCCCTTGCCGCCCCGGCTCCGGAGGCCAAGACGCCAACGACGCCAGCGACGCCGGAAGTGGAAGGCGCCGAGGAGCAGCGCCCCGCCGTCCTGGCCGCGGACACGGACTCGGAGGAAGAGGAGGTCCAGTCGCCGGAGCGCGTGCGCGTGGGACAGGTGCTCCTCAAGCCGATGGAGGAGGGCCTGCGCCTCACCGGCTACGTCACCGAGGTGGACCCGAAGCGCGATGTGGCGCGCGTGGACCTGGTGGGCCGCACCGCGGAGATTCCGTTCGCGTCCGTCGCGTGGGCGCGGCAGAAGGGCAAGAAGGCGCCCAAGGGCATCGCGGACGTGTTCACGCCCGGGGAGCTGGTGTTCGTGCGCGTGCTCAAGGCCCCTCCGGCGCCGGCCTTCGTGGAGGCCACGTTGGATCAGGTGCCCGTGGTGCAGGGCGGGCTCGTGGTCATCAACCCGGCCAACCGCAACGTGGTGGCCATGGTGGGCGGCTACGACGCGGAGCGCTCGTCGTTCAACCGCGCCACGCAGGCGAAGCGCCAGCCGGGGTCGTCCTTCAAGCCGTTCATCTACGGCGCGGCGCTGGCCAGCGGGCGCTTCACCCCGCTCTCCATGGTGAACGACGCGCCGGAGTCCATCCGCGACCCGTACACGGGCAAGGAGTGGCGGCCGAAGAACTTCGACGGGCGCTTCGAGGGCCCCATGACGCTGCGCACGGCGCTGAGCAAGTCGAAGAACACCGTGTCCGTGCGGCTCATCGAGGCCGTCACCCCCGCGACCGCCATCGACTTCGCGCGCCGGGCGGGCATCCGCTCCGCGATGCCGGAGAACCTCACGCTGGCGCTGGGCACCGGCGAGGTGACGATGCTGGAGGCCGTCAACGCGTACGCCACGCTCCAGGCCAACGGCCGCTACGCGGAGCCGCTGACGCTCCTGCGCGTGCAGGACGCGAAGGGCACGGTGCTGGAGGAGCACCAGCCCGCCTTCGAGGAGACGCTGCCTCCCGCGGTGGCGTACCTCACGACGTCGCTCATGCGCAGCGTGGTGGAGGACGGAAGCGCGCGCGCGGTGCGGGAGCTGAACCGGCCCGCCGCGGGCAAGACGGGCACCACCAACGAGTCCAAGGACACGTGGTTCAACGGCTACACGATGGACTGGGTGGCCAGCGCGTGGGTGGGCTTCGATGACAACTCGCCGCTGGGCAGCAGCGAGACGGGTGGCCGGGCCGCGCTGCCCATCTGGCTCAACTTCATGCGGGTGGCGGAGGACGGCCTGCCCGCGCGCGACTTCGAGATGCCTCCGGGCGTCACGCAGGTGCGCATCGACCCGGCGACGGGGCTGCTCGCGGGCAACGCGGTTCCGGGCCGGATGGAGCCCTACCTGGAGGGCACCCAGCCCACCGCCGAGGCCCCGCCGCCCGGACAGGTGACGCCGGACAACTACTTCATGGACGAAGGTGGCAAAAGGGGCCTGTGAGTCGCTCGCTCCTTCCGCTGCTCTTCGCGCTCGTGTTCGCCCTGCCCGCCCGGGCGGAGGTGGACGACAGCGCGCCCCCCGCCTCCGCACGGCTGGCCCTGGCCGTGGCGGACGCCATCCGCGGTGCGCCCGCCGAGGCGCCCGTGGCCCTCTGCCTGTCCGGAGGCTCCGCCGAGCTGCGCCGCGCCTTCGGGACGCTGCTGGCCGCGCGCCTTTCGGCGATGAACCTGGGGCCGGTGGTACTGGACGTTCCGCCCGAGCGCGCCGAGGCCGCCGCCCGCGAACAGGGAGCCCGCTCGCTCGCGAGGCTCACGCTGGACGTGGAGGGCGGCGAGCTGACGGCGCGAGGCGACGTGCTGGGCACGTGGGTGAACTTCTGGTCCGGCCGCACGCCCACGCGTCCGCCGAAGCCCTCCGCCGCCGTGGCCGAAGGCGTGGAGGCGGACGCCGCGGTGCTGGCACTGGCCGCGGTGGGGACACAGTCCTCCGGAACGCCGGGCCCGGGTCCGCGGGAGCGCCGGCCGGTGCGCCTGCTCGGCGCGGTGTTCGCGCGGCTGGAGATGCCCTTGGCGGCGCTGGCGGCGGGGGACCTGGATGGTGACGGCCGCGATGAAGTGGCCGTGCTCACCGAGCATGAGGTGGTGGTGTTCAGCGCGGACGGGCGGGTGCTGGCGCGGCGGGAGCTGGAAGGGACGGCCGCGGCGGCGGCGACGCGCGAGCCCTTCGGGGCGCTGGCGGTGCTGACGGGGCCACCGCGACTGGCGGCCTGGAGCACGCGGTACGCGCGCGGAGAAGTGCTGGTGCTGGACAAGGCGAAGGGGACGCTGCGTCCGTCAGGGACGCTGGACGCCGCGCCGCTGGGGACGGCGGAGCGGGGAGCGTTCGTGCCGGGGCAGACGGTGTTCGCGCCGGAGGTGCGGCTGGCGGACGGGCGGAGCCTCACGGTGCCCGCGCCCTTCGGCACGGCGAGCTTCGCGTCGTCGCGCATGCTGTTCGTGCACGCGGATGGCACGGGGTCGCTCTACGCGCGCCCCGCGTCCCCGCCGGCGAAGGTGCCCGGGTTGGGCGCGGGCAGTGCGCTGGGAGACCTGGATGGCGACGGGGTGCCGGAGCTGCTCACCACGTCCCCGCAGCTCCAGCCGTCGCCGGACGTGCTGCGGGGGCTGTCGTTGACGTCCGACACACCCACGGCGCACGAGCCCCTGTGGCAGGGAGCACTGCCCGCGGGCCGCGCGCTCTACGTGGTGACGGCGGACCTGGATGGCGACAAGCGCCGTGAAGTCATCGTGGGTTCATGGAAGCCGGACGGCACTAGCGAGCTGTTCCTCCTGCGCCAGGGTGCACCGTGATGAAGGGCCACACACGCCATGCCCCACTGCCAACGCCGTCGCGAGCCAGCGACACGAGCCCGTCCGCCCATCCCCCACACGGGATTCGCAGGCCCCTGGCGGCATGCGCTGCACGGTCCAACCGCACGGGCAATCCGTTCCGCTTGAGGCAGGGGACCCACGTGATGTTCCGCTCCGCCCTCGCGGGCCTCGTGCTGCTTTCGTCCACGCCAGCGCTCGCAGCCAGCCGTCCGCGTTACGGCGGTGAGCTGCGCATCGCGCACGCGGGGCCGCCTGAAATCGGTGAGCCTGCGCTCGCCGACACGCCGATGGAGGCCGCGCTGCTGGGCCTGCTGACGCGGCCCGTGTGTCGCGCGGACGCCGGGGGACAGGTACACCCGACGCTGGCGCGGGAGCTGTCGCGGCCCGTGCCCCAGGCCCTGCGCGTCGCCATGCCTTCCGCCGCCAGCGCCACCGCGCTGGCTCGCGCATGGTCGCGGCTGTCGTCTTCGGAGGCGCCGTCTCCGTATCGCGCGCTGCTGTATCCGCTGCGCGGCGAGGGCCGGCAGGTGACGTCCTCGGGCACCACGCTGGACCTGGCGCTGGCCTTCCCGTGGCCCGACCTGGAGCGCTCGCTGTGTCACCCTGCCCTCGCGACGCCGCCGTCTCCGGCCTCGGGCCCCTTCAGCGCCGCGGGACGGGGCGTGCTGGAAGCCCAGGTCGCGTGGCCCGAAGGCCGGCCGTACCTGGACAGGCTGGCGCTCACCGCCACGGATGAGCGGGGCCTCACGCGGCTGTGGTCCGCGCGGCAGGTGCAGGTGGAGCTGGGCACGCCGCCGGACAACGACACGCTCACCGGCGCCGCGCTGTACGCGACCTATCTGGCGTACTCGCCCCGGAAGGTGCCCGCGGACTTCCGGCAGGCCGTGGAGAGCGCCATCGACCGCGAGGACCTCACGCGGCTGTTCGTGAGGGGGCCCGCCGTGCCCATGGCGAACCTGCTGCCGCCCGCGCTGATGCCCCAGGGCCCCAGGCCCCGGCCCGGTGCCCCTCCGGCGGGCGCGGCGCGCAAGGTGACGCTCGCCTATGACGCCGCCCTGGCGGATCAACGCGCCGTGGCCGAGCGCATCCAGGTGAAGCTGCATGACCAGGGCTACACCGTCGCGCTGGAGCCCCAGTCGCGCGCCGCCCTGCGAAGCCGTCAGGCGAAGGGCGACTTCGAGCTGATGCTCAGCGCGTTCCTGCTGCCGCCCATTCCTGGTCCCGCGCTGGCGGTGGTGCTGGAGGCAGGCGGACGCCGCGACCTGCTCGGCGTGGAGTTGCCGCCCATCGGAGCGCTCGCGGACGCTGGAGCCCGCGATGCGCGAAGCCGCGAACGGGCCCTGGCGCTCGCCCCGTCCGTGCCCCTTATTCCGCTGTACGCCCAGGGGCTCGCCCTGCGCGCCGCGCCGGAGGTGACGGGGCTGGTGCTGGACGCCCAGGGGCTGCCGGTGCTCGAAGGCGCGTGGCTCGCGCCCGTCGAAGCCTCGGGTGGTGGAGGCCGGCCGTGAGCAGCCCCCGCGCCGCCGCTCCGAAGCCCCTCGGCCGTCAGGCCCCCAGCAAGGACCGGCCCGCATGCGCCTGAGGACCCGGCTCGCGCTCGCCTTCGCCCTGCTCGCGCTGGTGCCGCTGGCCATCGTCGTTCCCCTGACGCTGACGCGCCTGCGCGACACGCTGTCCCGCGAACTCGACGCGCGCATGACGGCCGCCACCGCCTCCGCGCAGGAGTCCCTGGAACGCTCCGCCGCCAACGCGCGCCGCGCCGTCGAGGAACTGGTGGAGAGCCCCGCCATGGAGGACCTGGTGCGTGAGGCGCGCTCCGCCCCCATGCGCGCCATCCAGGCCAACACCGCCGAGGGCCTGATGAAGAGCCGGGGCCTCACCGTGCTCACCCTCTTCGACCGCAACGGCACCGTGCTGTCCTCCGGCCACCTGCCCGCCCGGCGCGGAGACCCGGACCCCGTCCTCTTCGCCGTGACGAAGGAGAAGTCCCCCAAACCCGTCCCCGTGCGCGTGGACGTGCGAGGCGACGCGGGCCTGCGCCAGGTCCCCGCGCTCGTCACCGCGCGCCCCGTGGACTACGGCGACGTGCGCCTGTGGGCCGTGGGCGGTGTGGTGCTGGATGACGGCCTGGCCCAGCACCTGGCCCGCCTCACGCAATCCGACGTGACGCTCCTGTCCGGCGGCACCCAGGTCGCGCACGCGGGCAGCGCGGCCCCGCCCACCGTGGAGCAGGTGCTGCCCCTGGGCAACGCGGCCTCCGTGCGCCTCACCTTCAGCCGCGCCGCCGCACGGGAAGCCGAAGAGGGCGTCATGCGCGCGTTCCTCCTCCTCGCCGGCCTGGGCCTGGGCTTCGCGGCGCTCCTGGGCATGCTGGTGTCCCGCTGGATGACGCGGCCCGTGGAGGCCCTCACCTCCGGTGCCCGCCGCGTGGCGGAAGGCGCCCTGGACGTGCAGGTGACGGCCCGCGCCACGGGCGAGGTGGGCGAGCTGGTCCGGACGTTCAACCACATGACGTCCGAATTGAAGAACACCACCGAACGGCTGATGGCCACCGAGCGCATCGCCGCGTGGCAGGAGGTCGCCCGGCGGCTGGCGCACGAAATCAAGAACCCCCTCACCCCCATCCGCATGTCGCTGGAGACGCTGATGGCCGCGCACGAGGCGCGCCACCCCAGCTTCCCCACCCTCTTCAAGGACAGCGCGGGCGTGATCCTGGAGGAGGTGGAGCGGCTGCGGCGCATCGTGGACGAGTTCAGCCGCTTCGCGCGCCTGCCCAAGCCCCAGCTCGCGCCGGTGGACCTGAGCGAGCTGGCCCAGGGCGTCCTGTCGCTGTACGCCGCGCCCCCCGAAGGCATCCAGCTGGTGCCCACGCTGCAGACGGGCGTGGTGGCCCGCGCGGACCGCGACCAGCTCACGCAGGTGCTCGTCAACCTGGTGAAGAACGCGGAGGAGGCGATGACGGGCAGGGGCGGTGCGCTGCGCGTGCGCGTGAAGGGCACCGACGCGGACGCCATCGTGGAGGTGGAGGACGAAGGCCCGGGCATCCCCCTGGAACACCGCGCCCGCATCTTCGAGCCCTACTTCACCACCAAGGACGGCGGCACCGGCCTGGGGCTCGCCATCGCCGCGCGAATCCTCCAGGAGCACGGCGGCCGCCTGGAGGTCGGCGGAGAGCCGGGCCAGGGCGCCCGCTTCAGCGTCGTGCTCCCCCGCGCGAGCTGAGCGGAAGCAGGCCCCACGTGAAGAAGGCCCGGCACCTCGTGGAAGAGGTCCCGGGCCTTCGGGTACCGCACGCGGAACGGGCCGTCAGTCCTTGACGGGCGTCGCCTTGAGGGCGGCCTTGCCTTCCTTCACGTAGACCTGGAAGCGCACCGTCTTGCACGCGTACTTCGTGACGAGCTGCTCCTTGTTCTTGCGCAGCTTCTGCACGAACTTGTCGTACGTCAGGCCATCCGCCTGCTCACCGCAGCGCTCGCGCGTGGTGACGAACTCGCGGAAGACGTCCTGGAAGTGCTGCTCCTCCGACAGGGCCACCGCCGCCGCGCTGTTGACGCCCGGCATGGGCAGCGGCACCGCCTGCGGCGCGCTGGAGCGCGGAGGCGGCATCGGGATGGCCTCGGACGTGGGCCGGGTGCTGGCCTGGAGCAGCTCGCGCGGAATCGCCGCCACGCGCGTCGTCTCCGGGGACTCCGGATCCGAGGACTGCGCCGCCGCCAGCGCGAACGGATTGGCCGCCTGCTGCAGCGAGTACGCCGCCGTGGGCTGATCCTCGAAGGCGAACGCGCCGTGACGCGGCGCCGCCGGAGCGAGGGGCTCCACCGCCGGGGCCGGGTGCTCGAAGGGCATCGCTCCGCCCTGCGCGTACGCCGGAGGCGGCGTGAACGGCTCCGCGGCCGGCGGCGGGTAGGCCGCGGGCGCGGACGGGAAGGGGAACGCATCCGGGCCCGCGAACGGATCCGCGGCCGGCGGTGCCCCGAACGGCGCGCCCTGCTGCGGAAGCGGCATCGCGAACGGATCCGCCATCGGCGCGGCGGCCTGCTGCGGAAGCGGCATCGCGAACGGATCCGCGGCCGGAGCCGGAGTCCCCGGGAAGGGGAACGCATCCGGGCCCGCGAACGGATCCGCGGCCGGCGGCGCGGCCGAACCGAACGGGTTGGACAGCGGCTCCGCGTGCGCGGCCGAACCGAACGGGTTGGACAGCGGCTCCGCGTGCGCATTCGAACCGAACGAATCCGCCACGGGCGCCACTGCGGCCGGAGCCGGCGGCGAGGTGGTCACGGGCTGCGCGGCGGGCGCGGACTGCGCGGCCATCGCCGCGGACCAGCCCAGCGTGTCCGAACCGCCCGACACGGCCTCTTCGTCGGAGGACTTCTTGCCCCCGCCCATCAGCGCCGTCCACACCAGGCTCAGCACGAACAGGCCCGCGAGCGCGAGCAGCGCGGTGTGCTGGTACGAGGCCAGCGGGGCCAGCGTCGCCGCCGTGCCCGCGAGGACCACGACCTCATACGGCGTCCCCGTCAGCGCCTGGCGGGAGCCCACGAACAGCGGCGCCTGGCCGCCCATCGCATCGCCGCTGGTGAAGGCGGGCAGCTGCACCGGGCCCAGCGCCTGGAGCGAACCCGACTCCAGCACCGTGTCCTTCGCACCGGCCGGCAGACGGGGCAGCGCGCCATCCAGCCGCGCCTTCTCCGCGCCCACGCCTCCCACCACCTTGTCGCCCTGCACCAGTCCCACCGCGGCGGCGCCGGACGCATCCAGCGCGCCCTGCAGCGCGGTGTCCACGGCCAGCGGCGCGCCCACCACCAGCGTCACCGCCGGAGCCCGCGTCCCCTCACCGCTCCACGCGAGCGGCACGGACGCGAACACGTGCGGCGCCCCGAAGGCGTCCGCCACGGACGTGCCCGCCTTGGCGAGCGCCGCGACGTCCAGCGCCGCGGTGTCCGACGAGGGCTCGGCGCCCGCGCGTGCATGGAAGCTCGCGTCGCCGGCCACCACCGCCACCACCGCGCCCTGGAGCTCCTTGGGCAGACCGGCTTCCGCGGCGGTGCGCAGCGAAGCGAAGCGCTCGGCGGTGAGCGGCAGGAGCGCGCCCGTCTCCTCCGCGTCCCGGCCAGAGGCGCGGTCACGCGGGGACTTCGGCGCGGGTGTGGGGTTCAGCGCGTGCACGGCGGCGGCCACCTGGGGGCTGCCGGCCAGCTTCAGCGCCAGGGACTGCACTTCCGCGCGGCGTGCCTCCACGCGACGCGCGGCCTCGCTGGTGCCGGAAGCGGCCTGGAGCGCCGCACCTTCCACCGCGCGCGCGCGCTGGGGCGCCGACAGCATCGGGAGGTGAGCCAGGCCCAGTCCGAGGACCAGGAGTGCGAACAGCAGGAACTTGAGGCGGACCATCGCCGTCCTTTAGCCCAGGGGTGAGAGGTCCGCTTATAGCGTCCACCGTTCGACCCCAGCAAGGAACTGGCCCGAAGGAACCCGGGGGCCGGATGCCTGGCTGGCATCCGGAATTCCCGGGCCCTTCGCTCTTTCACAGCGTGCTACAGCCGGACGCCTGGACGTCTAGTAGTTCGTCGCGTCCGCGTTCAGGTCGAACGGCATGCCGCTGTTTCCCATGCCCTGGCGGCGGCGCTCCACCGCGCGCTTGATGGCCCGCTCCAAGCGGTCACGCGTCGCGTCGATGGCCTGGAACAACGTCTCCGACGTCTCCGTCACGTGCACCGACTCCAAGCCAGGCATGCGCACCGTCACCCGGCACTCCTTGTCCACGCCTCCCTTGGGCCCGTTGATGTCCACGAGCGCGATGTCGATCTCCGACGCCTCGTCCTCGGCGAACCGTTCAATGTGGGCCACCAGATGGGTGTCCACGTACTGCTTCAGGTTGTCGTTCAGCCCCAGATGCACTCCACGCAACAGCACCTTCATGGAATCACCTCCGGGCATAAACATGGGCAGTCCCCCGCCCGCCCGTGAGGGGCTGTCGCA
>NZ_RAWK01000325.1 GCF_003612165.1 Corallococcus aberystwythensis
GGGGATGGGCACGCGCGGGGGACTTGAAGGGGAAGCGGAGTTCCCCGGCCGGGCGGTGCCCTGGGTCCGGGAAGGCACCGCGCGCCGACTCCTGCCCTGGAGGGCGGGAGGGGCGGCGCGCGGTACTTCATGCAATGCCAGCGCTCCTTCGCCTACTTCGCGCTGCCCGCCGCCTTCGCGGCGCCGTCGAGGTACGCGCGGTAGGCGTCGAAGGCGTACGGCCGGCCGAGGAAGTCCTTCACCTGCTCCGCGGCGGGCTTGGAGCCGCCGGGCTCCAGCACCGTCTTGCGGTAGTGCATGGCCGTGTCGCGGTCCAGGTAGCCGTTCTCCTGGAACTTCGACTCCAGGTCCTTCGCGATGACGGAGGACCAGAGGTACGTGTAGTACGCGGCCGAGTAGCCATCCAGGTGCCCGAAGGCGAGCTCGAAGTGGGTGCCGTCGCGGTACTCGTGGCGGAAGGGGGACAGCTTCTTCTGCAGCTCCGAGAGCACCGCGGACGTGTCGAAGCCCGGCGCGCGCGAGTAGTACTGGAGGCTGACCGCGGACAGGAACAGCTGGCGGCGCGCGAACAGGCCCTGGCCGAACTCCTTCGACGCGCGCAGCTTCTCCACCATCTCCGCGGGGATGGGCTCGTTCGTCTCGTGGTGCTTGGCGAAGCTCTTGAGCACCTCCGGCTGCTCCGCCCACTGCTGCAGGAGCATGGACGGCGTCTCCACGAAGTCACGCTCCATGGAGATGCCGGAGATGGGCGTCCACTTCTGGTGGCCGGAGAAGATGGTGTGCATCAGGTGGCCGAACTCGTGGAAGAACGTCCCCACCTCGTCGTGCGTCATCAGGTCGCCGGGGCGCGGGAAGTTGCACACCAGCACCGCCTCCGGCAGCCGCTTGTCCAGCTCACCCGTGACGAGGTCGAACTGCGCCGCGTGCTTGTACTTGTCGTCGCGCGGGTGCATGTCCAGGTAGATGCGGCCCAGCGGCTTGCCGTTGTCCACCACGTCGTACGCCTCCACGTCGGCGTGCCACGCCTTGGCGTCCTTCACCGGCTGGAAGGCCACCCCCCACAGGCTGGAGGTGATGCCCATCACGCCGTCCTTCACCCGCGCGTACTCCAGGTAGGGCCGCACCGCCTGCGAGTCGAACCCGAACTTCTCCGCGCGCAGCCGGTCCTCGTAGTAGTCCTGGTCCCAGGGCTCCACCACGGTGGCGCCCTTCACTTCCTTCTTCTTGCGCGCCAGCAGGTCCGCCATCTCCTTCTTCGCGCGGGCCTCCGTGGCCTGCGCCAGCTGGTCGATGAAGTCCGCCGCGGCCTGCTGCGTGCGCGTCATGCGCGTTTCGGTCGTGAAGGCCGCGTAGTTGTCGTAGCCCAGCAGCGTGGCCAGCGCGTTGCGCTTCTCGATGAGCTGCGCGAGCACCGCCTGGTTCTTGGGGAACGCGCGCTGGCGGTAGGTGCGCCACAGCTTCTCGCGCGCCTTCGCGTTCTTCGCGTACGTCATGAACGGGAAGTAGTCCGGGTAGTTGCTGGTGATGACCACCTTGCCGTCCGCGCCCGGCGCGTGCGCCTTCTTGTAGTCCTCCGGCAGCCCGTCCAGCTCCTTGGGCGTGAAGGCCACGTTGCGCGTGTCCTCCGCGATGTTCTGCCCGAACTGCTGGCCCAGCTTCAGGATCTCCTCGTTGAGCGTCTTCACCTTCGCGCGCGTGGCTTCATCCCGGTCCACGCCCGCGCGGCGGAAGTCCAGGAGCGTGCGGCTCATCCAGTGCTGCGTGGCCGCGTCCGCCTTGGCCAGGTCCACCAGCGACAGCGCGTCGTAGACGCCGCGGTCCTGCGACAGCGCCACGTTGGCCGCGTCCACCTGCTGCTCGCACTCGCGGGACGCGTCGCGCATGGCGGCGTCCGGGTGCACCTCATGCGTGAGGCTGGAGCGGTTGGCCGCGTTGAGGAGGGCCGTCTGCGCCTCGTCGTACGCCTTGAGGACGCCCTGGCCGTTCGTCTTCGGATCCAGCTTCTTCAGCGCCGCCACCTGCGCCTGCGCGCGCTCCAGGTCCGCCTTGCACAGGGCCTTGAAGGCGTCCGGCGTGCCCGCCAGGGCTTCCGAGCCCTTCATGGGCGCCACCTGGGGCTTCGCCGAGTTGGCGGCGACGCGGGCCATGGCCTCGCGGTTCTGGGTGATGCTGCCGTTGGAGCAACCCGTCGCGGCGAGCGCCGCCACCACGGTGAGCGCGGGGATTTTCAAGGGGACTTCCTCCACAAGGGGAACGACCTGCTTCGCGGGCCCGTCATGCCACATCCCCACCCCTCCGCGCCCGTCCGCCGAGAACAGCCAACTTGTCCTCAGGTACAGGCCGGATGCTTGGAGGCCCCCAGCTGACGCACCCCGCCTTGTTCCCCGTCCAGCCGCCCGGTAATCCCGCACTCGCCTCGAATTCTAAGAAGTTGTCCTGGCCGGAGGGTGAAAGCGGATGCGCAAGGCACTGGGTGGTGCGGTCGCGGCGTTGCTGTTGTGGGGCTGTGGTGGGGCGGGCACGGAAGCCCCGCCGGCCTCTCCGGAGGGGCTGTCGCTCAACTCCGGGACGGGGCTGACCGAGGGCACCTGGGCGCATGACGGGCAGACGGTGTCCTTCGCCTCGCGCGAGGTGGAGCCCGGCGTCTACCGCCTGGAGGTGCGCATGCACGGCATGACGCTGACGGGCCTGATGGACCCGGCGTCGGGCGTGTCCACGCTGGACGGCTTCGCGAACGCGAACACGCAGGACACGCAGGTGGTGGACGCCGACCGCGAGCTGCTGGGCGCGTTCTACGGGGCGCTGAACCAGGGCCTGCCGCAGGGTGACGCGGCGGCGCCGGAGGCCATGTACCTGCGCCGCGCGGTGGGCCTGTGGTCGCAGCAGCCCACGAGCGTCACGCTCAAGCGCACGGTGATGGGCGAGCAGAACCGCGGCTACACGATGCTGTGCAGCTACGCGAAGTGCGGCGGCAAGAACACCGGCAGCTGTGGTGGCACGTACAACTGGTACTCGTACGCGAAGCACGACTGCAACAAGGGCGGCTTCGACAACGCGAAGAACCAGCAGATCGCCCAGCTGGGTGACCACACGTCGTGCAGCGGCGACGAGTACTACATGAACGGCAGCACCTGGGTGTGCGGCGAGCCGGACCACTGGTCGCGCCCCAAGGTGATGGGCAACTGCTTCGGCCGCTGTGGCGGCGGCTGCGGTGGCGACACGCAGTACACGCTGGACGCCACCAACCACGACGGCTGCGTGCGCAACGGCCACGTGCTGGCGTCGGGCTACTGCGATGACCAGTTCGTGTCCGCGTCGGACGACGAGCTGTTCGCGCCCAACTGCTACTGAGTCGGATGGGACGCGCGGTGAGACACGCGGTGGGGGCGGCGGGGCTGTGGCTCGCCGCGCTCGCGGCGCTCGGTTGTCCGTCCACGGTGTCCTCCAAGGCGGAGGCCGGGGAGGCGGTGGTGCGCCGCTTCTTCCAGGCCCTGCCGGCGGGGGACTGCGCGGTGCTGGGCCCCATGCTGGTGACGGGGCAGGGCCTGCCTTCGTGCGAGGAGACGGTGAAGGACCTGCGCGAGCACGGCATGGGCCTGGTGGACGTGCTCGACGCGAAGGTGGATGGCCGCGACCCGGACGCGGTGGTCGTGCGGGCGCGGGTGTCGCAGGGAGGAACGGAGCGCCCGGAGCCGTTCCTCTTCCGGGTGGAGCGTCAGGGTGACGGCTGGCGCCTTCGGTTGTAGGGGGTGTGGACGATGCGGAACCGGAAGCGGATGCTGCTGGTGGGCGCGGGCGTGCTGGTGGCCGCGCTTGGCGCCGTGATGCTGTGGCCGGCCCGGGAGGCGCCGTCCCCGTCCATGGACGCGGCGCCCCACGCGGCGGGCCCCGGCCCGGTGACGGCGGCCGGGGTCGCCCCGAAGCGCGCGGTGCCGGTGCGGACGCCGGACCCCTCGCCGCCCCACGCCACGGTGGTTCCGCCCGCCCCCGGGGACGTGCCACCGGAGCCGGAGGTGGCCAACGCGCCGCCGCAGCCGAACGACCCCATTGCCGAGGAACAGCCCCAGACGGCGCGCTGGAAGCTGGAGAAGACGGAGCACATCGCCACGCTGCTGGGGCGCGACGTGTCGCGGCTGGAAGGGGAGCGCCAGGAGGCGCGGGCGCGAGGGGACAAGGTCCGCGTCGAACAGGTGGACGCGCTGCTCCAGCGCCACCGCGTCCGGCTGGACGAACTGCACGAAGAGGCCCGCACCCTGGCCGAGGCCGCCCGGAACGAACCGCCGGAGCCTTGAGGACTCGGGCTTCTTCTTCCGCCCGGTCCCGGGTTTCCGGATACGAAATCGGTCCACCTGAATGAGAAGGTGAGAACGCGTAAGGGCTCGCCGTCAGCGGCGCGGCGTACGAACTGGTCCGACAGTCGGACCAGTTGGGGGACCGTGGCAGGGGAGGGGCCTCGCCGGCCGGGCCGCGCGAACTGGTCCGACAGTCGGACCAGCTGAGAGAGCGCCATCGCTTGGAGGCCGCTGCTTCATCCAGGTGGCGGCAACTGGTCCGACAGTCGGACCAGTTGGGGGGACCGTGGCAGGGGAGGGGCCTCGCCGGCCGGGCCGCGCGAACTGGTCCGACAGTCGGACCAGTTGGGATGGACCGCGCCCGGCGGGAGGGCTACTCCGGCCAAGCCTTTCGAACTGGTCCGACTGTCGGACCAGTTGGGATGGACCGCGCCCGGCGGGAGGCGAGCCGCGCTTCCGGACCTCGGCGGAGGCGTTGCCCGCCCGCCTGGCCTCCAGACGGCTTGCCGTCCCCTCTTCACGGAAGGCACCCACCGCTTCGCGCTGGGAGTACGAGCGCTTCTGCCGTGTACTGCCGCGTCTTCACACGGGCGTGACAGGTCCGGGACAGCGTGCGCATAGAAAAGGACGTGTCTGTTTCCACCGCGACTGCCTCCACCGGGCCTTCCCTTCCCAGCTCCACCCGAGGCTCCCGGCTGGCATCCATCGCGGTGGCCAGCGCGTTGTTCATGGAGTTCCTGGACTCCACGGCGCTGTCCACGGCGCTGCCCACGCTGTCCGTGGCGTTCGGGACGGACCCCGTCCACCTCAAGCTCGCGCTGACGTCGTACATCCTGGCGCTGGCGGTGCTCGCGCCCGCGAGCGGGTGGATCGCCGACCGCTTCGGTCCGCGCCGCGTCTTCATGACCGCCATGGTCGTGTTCCTCGCGGGCTCCGTGCTGTGCGGCTTCTCGCAGTCGCTCGCGCAGCTGGTCCTCTCCCGCACCGTGCAGGGCCTGGGCGGCGCGCTGATGACGCCCGTGGGCCGGCTCATCGTCGTCAACTCGGCGCCGCGCGAGAAGCTGGTGTCCGCGATGAGCTGGTTCACCATGCCCGCGCTCATGGGGCCGCTCCTGGGGCCGCCGCTCGCGGGCCTCATCCTGGGCGTCGCGGATTGGCCGTGGATCTTCTTCATCAACGTGCCGGTGGGCCTGTTGGGCATGTGGGCCGTGGCGCGCTTCGTGCCCCCGTTGAAGCAGCCGGACCCGGGCCCCTTCGACACGAAGGGCTTCGCCATCGCGGTGGTCGCCATCACCGCGCTGATGGGCGCGGCGGAGACGGTGGGCATCGGCCTGGTGCCGTGGCCCGTGCAGGTGGCCATTACGCTCCTGGCGGTAGGGGCACTCGCGGCCTACGTGCGGCACGCGCTGCGCACGCCCCGGCCGGTGCTCGACCTGCGCCTGTTCCGGGTGGACACCTTCCGCGCCAGCATGATGGGCGGCGCGCTGGTGCGCATCGGCCTGGGCGCGACGCCCTTCCTCCTGCCGCTGCTCTTCCAGGTGGCCCTGGGGTGGGGGCCGCTGGAGGCGGGGCTCGTCACCATCGGGACGGGGCTGGGCGCCTTCATGTGCAAGCCGGTGGCGCCCGCGCTCATCCGCCGCGTGGGCTTCCGCCAGACGCTCATCGCCTCCAACCTGCTCACCGCCGCGCTGACGGCCGTGCCCGCCTTCTTCGGGCTGGGGACGCCCATCCCGTTCATCATCGTCACGCTCGTGTTCAGCGGCTTCATGCGCTCGTTGCAGTTCACCGCCACCAACACGGTGGCCTACGCGGACCTCCCCAAGGAGGCGGTGAGCAACGCCTCCACCGTCGCGGTGGTGACGCAGCAGATGGCGCTGAGCGTGGGCATCAGCTTCGGCGGCCTGATGCTGCACGTGGCGCGCGGCGGCGGTGACGTGCGCCTCACGCCGGACCGCTTCCTCCTGCCGTTCCTCGCCATCGGCTTCATGTCGTCGCTGGCCGGGCCGCTCTTCCGCCGCCTGCGTCCGGATGCGGGCGAACACATCGGCGGCAGGGCCACGGCGCGCGGCTGAAGCGTCCTTCAAACGACGCTCCTGCCGCCGCAAGGCTTCCGCGCAGGTCCCCTCCGGGGAGCAGGCGGGCAGGCAGCGCCTCTTTTTCCCAGCTTCTTTCGCCCCTCCCCGCCCACCAGTTTCCCGGCGAGGAATCCAACAGAGGGGGTGGGAATGGGTTGGGCAGCACTCACAGGAATCCTGCTGGCGGGCATGACGGCGGCGACACCGCCCTCGGCCATCCCGGTGCGGGGTGGCAACGCGCTGACGCTGCCGGCACACCGGCACATCGTGCGCGTGTCACGCAGCGAGGGCTCCGTGCTGCTCGCGGCCGTGCAGCAGGGCGGACAGGACGGGCACGGCCTGCGCATGTTCCGCAGCGACAACGGCGGCGGCAGCTGGAAGCAGGAGGGCATCATCCACGACGGCTCCGTCTACGACCGCGCGGACCTGGTGGCGGTGGGCAAGGACGTGGCGCTCGTCTACGCGGTGGAGACGCCGGACAGCACGGGCATTGGTGGCTCCTCGTCCCGCGACGTGTACTTCCAGTGGTGGCGCTACAGCGCGTCCAAGAACCGCTGGCTGCCGGACACGCCCGTGCGCGTCTTCGACTCCACCAGCTCCAGCACCGCGTACTACCGCGCGGAGCTGGCGCGCGACTCCAAGGGCCGGCTCTGGGTGCAGGCCTTCTTCCGGGAGAAGGACGCCAGCAACACGCTGGTCATCTCCGTGAGCAGCGACGGTGGCTCCACCTTCCGCACGCAGTCCGCGCTCGCGCGTGACATCCCGAAGCGCGGGGGCGGGCGGCTCATCAGCCTGGGCAGCCGGCTGATGATGCTGTGGAGCTCGCACGACGGCCGCGACACCACGCACTACCGCATCCGTGACGACAGCGCGTCCGTGTCCAGCTGGTCCTCCACGCGCACCGCCTTCTCCGACGGCATCTACCACGGCGCCGCGATGAGCGCGGTGGCGGACGGCAATGGCGGGCTGCACCTGGTCTACAAGGACAACTCCGAGCGGCTGATGTACCGCCGCTTCAACGGCTCCAGCTTCGGCTCCGCGGTGAAGGTGCTGGAGGACGGGGACTGGGCCACGCAGCCCGCGCTCGTGCGCTCCGGAAGCAGCCTGTACCTCTTCTACAACCAGCCCCGGAGCGACGGCTCCGGCTACCGGCTGTGGGTCCGCGCGCTGTCCTCCAGCGGCAAGCCGGGCGCGGGCAAGGAGCTCGCGTCGGTGTCCGGCTTCGCGGGCTACCCGGCGGCGCCGGACGTGCTGCCTTCGGGCGTGCCGCTGGTGAGCTTCTTCGGCATCGAGCCGTCCTCCGGCTCCAGCTACCGGCTGTCCTTCTTCTCCACCAGCGCGTCGTCGCTCAAGTCCCAGGCCGTCGCGGCGAAGCAGGCCACGCCGGATGAAGACGCGGACAGGGAGCGGTTCGCCGCCACCGGCGGTTCGGGTCCCTACGAGCCGCCGCAGGACCCTGGCACGCTGGCGAGCGCCGTGACGACGCCCTCCCAGCAGGCGATGGCCGCCGGGTGTGGCGGTGCCAGCGCGATGCTCGCGGTGGGCGTGACGTTCATCCTGATGGAGTGGGGCCGCCGCCGGCGCGGCATGCGGAGCCTGCCCGGCTAGCGGGGCAGTGCTTCGCTTCACGCCGGGACCGGCACGGCGGGTGGAAACGAACGCGGGCGGTCTCCCTGGGACGCATCCCGAGGAGCACCGCCCGTTTGCGCGTCTCCCAGCGAGGGGAGACGCGAGCGTGCGTACGGCTACGTCGTCGCGGGCGCGGTGTCCTGCGCTTCGTCCGTGTCGTCGGCGGCGCTGTCGCCAGCGTCGGCGTCAACCGGCGCCGTGGAGACACCCTCCGCACCTTCCGCACCCGGCGCACCGGCCGCCTGAGGCTTCTTGCCCGCGCCCGGGGGCGGGGACTTGCGGGCGGCCGCCGCGGCCTGCCGCGCCTGCTCGCGCGCCTTCTGCGCGACCTTGGGCGTGGGGGCCAGGATCATGTACATCTGCCGGCCTTCCATGCGCGGCAGCTGCTCCGCCACGGCCACGTCCTTCAGGTCCTTGATGACGTCATCGAGGATGGCGCTGCCCAACTCCTTGTGCGTGATTTCACGCCCGCGGAACTGGATGACGACCTTGGCCTTGTTGCCCTCTTCGATGAACCGGCGGGTGTTGCGCACCTTGAACTCGTAGTCGTGCTCCTCCGTCTTGGGACGGAGCTTCACTTCCTTGAGCTGGATGACCACCTGCGTGCGCTTCGCGTCCGAGGCCTTCTTCTTCTCCTCGTACTTGAACTTGCCGTAGTCCATGATCTTGCAGACCGGCGGCTTGGCCATCGGGCTGACTTCGACCAGGTCGAGCGACTCCGAGCGGGCCTTTTCCAGCGCCGCCTCGATGGTCATGACTCCGAGCTGCGAGCCATCGGAGCCCACGACACGGACTTCCCGCGCGCGGATGCGGCGGTTGGTTCTCTGGTCCCTGTTGGGACCCCGGCTGCTGTTTCTCTGTTCGCGAATGATGTGAACATCCTCCAAAAAGGGTTGCAGACCCACCACCCGTGAAGATGTGGCGGGCCCTTCAATGTGGCAGTCCCCTCCGGAGGAGAAGGCAGGCAGACAGGCCTTCAGCCCCTTGGGGCAGGGAGACGTGCAACGGACTCTATCCGGTTCACGTCCCCCGGGGGCAAGGTAACGCGGGGCACCCCCCATTCCCATGACCCCTGTTGCCTATGATGCGCCCCATGGCGAAACGGTCCACCGCGTCCGCTCGGGAGCGGACAGGATGCCGACCCCGGGGGGCGGTTGCGCTCGGGGCCTGCCTCCTGCTCGGCTGCCTGCCCTCCTGTGGCCCGGCTGTCTCCGAGGCCTGGGAGGCCTGGGAGCCCCCCGGCGCCCGGAGCCAGAGCCTGGTCCAGGGCACGGACGCCCCCGGGGACGGGGCGGCGGTGGCGCTGGTGGCCCGGCGCACGCGCTGTGGGGGGGAGGTGCCGGTGCTCCTCTGCTCGGGGGCCCTCATCGCCCCGGACGTGGTGCTGACGGCGGCGCACTGCCTGGCCGTCTTCGGGGAGGGGGGCCCCTACGAGGTCTTCCTGGGCCCCACGCTCCTCCCGGAACCGGGACCCGGAGGGCGGTTCGTCCGGGTCACCCGGGCAGTGGTCCACCCGGACCATGTCCCGGCCACGCACACCTGGGACGCCGCGCTCCTGCGGCTGGCGGTGCCCGTGACGGACATCCCGCCCTTCCGGCTCCCCGGGGGAGGCGACGTCCCGGTGGCGCCGGGCGACACGGTGCGCGCCGTGGGCTACGGGGACACGAAGGACGCGGCCCAGCCCGCGGGCCAGCGGCGCCAGGGGACGCTCCAGGTCACGGGCGTCACCGCCAGCGCCTTCCAGGCCGGCCCCGCCCCCTCCATGACCTGCGTGGGGGACAGCGGAGGCCCCGTGCTGGGCGGCCCTCCCGGGAACGAGGTGCTCCAGGGGCTCACCGTCAGCGGTGACGTGGCCTGCCGCACGGAGGCCGTCCAACTGCGGGCGGACGCGCTGGGGGACTTCCTCCGCCCCTTCCTGGAAGAGGCC
>NZ_RAWK01000326.1 GCF_003612165.1 Corallococcus aberystwythensis
CTCGTATTCGAGCGCCGAGTTCGTGGGCCTGGAGCGCCGTTCAGACGACCGGCTGCACGCGGACGTGAAGGTGACGATGAAGAACACGGGCATCTTCACCGACCACCGCATCATCAACCTGTCGTCGGGCGGTCTGTTCATCGGAACGGACCGGCCGCTGCGGCTGGGGACGCAGGTGGAGCTGACCTTGCGCTTCGATGATCCGGAGCGGGTGATGACCCTGCGCAGCTCCGTCATCTGGGAGAACTCCCTGGAGGACGGCAAGAACCCCATGGGCTACGGGTTGCGCCTGAGCGCGTTGCGCGCGGAGGAGCGGGACTTCATCCAGCAGTACGTCCGCCGCACCAAGAAGCCCTGACTAGAGCAACTGGCCCAGGAAGACCGCGCTCATCGCCACGAAGGCCACCCACACGGCCATGACGGACTTCAATTCCAGGTCCCTGCGGTCCAACTCGTTCGCGAAGTTCATGGTGCCTTCTCCCGTGATCAACACCTTCCTCCCTCCTTACGGCGCACCCACGCGGCGATTGCCCCGGGGCCTCCGCCCGCCTGGAACGAAGGGGCATGCGGCCAGGGGAGCGCGACGATGAGCGGCCGCGTCCCGCCCGGCACGCTGGACGGCCTGCTGCCCGCGCTGCCGGTGCCCCTGTTCGTGATTCGCGGCGACCGGCTGGTGTTCACCAACACCGCGATGCGGACGCTGCTGGGCCTGCGCGAGGACGAGCTGCCGTCGCTCCAGGAGCTCACCGCCCGCTTCGGGCAGGAGGAGCGCGCGTGGGTGGAGCCCATCTGCGAAGCGCTGTCTCGCGGCGAGCAGCCCACGTCCGTGCAGCCCGCGTGGGTGCACGTGCGGGGCGCGGACGGACGCCAGCACCTGCTCTCCCCCGTCAGCGCGCCGGGCCGCGTGCCGGAGGAGCAGCTGGTGCTGCTGCTGGACGCGGAGGGTGGGGACGCGGTGCGCAGGCTGTCCACCATGCTGGTGTCCACCGCGGCGGAGCTCCTGCGCTGCCGCGATGAGAACGCCGTCCTGGAGCTGGCGGTGGACGCGGTGTACCGGGAGGGCTTCTACGTCTCCGTGATGCTGCTGGAGGGCGACTTCCTGCGCCACGGGCCCATGCGCCAGGAGGCGGAGAGCCTGGCCGCGGCGGAGCAGCTCTACGGGCAGAGCGTGCACGAGGTGCGCTTCCCTCGCTCGGGGATGCCGCACCTGGCGGAGGTGCTCACGAGCCGCCGCGCGGCGTTCCATCCGGACGCGTTCAGCATGGTGCGCCGGCTGCACTCCCCGGAGGTGGCGGACAACATCCAGCGCATCTATCCGCCGGGCTCGCGCGCGCTGGACGCGCCCATCTTCGTGGAGGACGAGCCCTTCGGCGTGCTGGCGGTGCAGTCCACCACGCTGACGCCCGCGAACGCGGGGGCGCTGGAGCTGTTCGCGCAGCTCATGGGCGCCGCGCTGGAGAACGTGCGGCACCACCGCGCGGCGGACGCGCGGCTCGCGGAGGTGTCCCGCCTGCAGAACGAGCTCATCGCCAGCGAGCGGCTGACGGCGCTGGGTGACGCGGCGGGCGTCGTGGCCCACGAGGTGCGCAACCCCCTGGGCGCCATCCTCAACACGGTGGCGGTGCTCAAGCGGGAGCCCCGCCTGGGGGCCGCGGGCGCCTCCGCGGTGGAGATGCTGGAGGAGGAGGCCATCCGGCTGGAGGACATCGTGCGCGACCTGCTGGACGCGGTGCGTCCGCTGGAGCCCCGGCCGCGCCCCGTGTCGATAGGCGAGCTGGTGCACCGCGCGCTCGCGCAGCTGCTCCACGGCCGCGAGGAGCTGCCCAAGCCGCGCGTGGCCTTCGACGAGGCGCCGGACGTGCCGGACCTGTCCGGCGACGAGACGCTGTTGCAGCTGGCCGTCACGCACCTGATGCGCAACGCCATCCAGGCCTCGCCGCCCGGGGGCACGGTGCGCGTGGCGGTGCGCCGCGTGCCGGACGGCGTGTCGCTGGGCGTGGAGGACGAGGGCCCGGGCATCGAGGGGTTGGATCCGCGGCGCGTCTTCGAGCCCTTCTTCCTCACGCGCGCCAACGGCCGCGGCCTGGGGCTCGCCATCGTGCGGCGCGTGGTGCTGGCGCACGGAGGCCGCGTGCACGCGGGCGCGCGTCCCGAGGGTGGCGCGCGCTTCGAGCTGGTGCTTCCGCTCTAACCCGGCCCCGCCAGCAACAACAGACAGCGCAGGCCGCCGTTCTTCACGGGGAGCGACCGCGCGCCCTTCAGGCCCAGCGTCGCCACCAGCTTCGGATCCTCGGGGACGATGAGCGCCTTGCGCCACTCGCGGAACGCGCCGTTCAACGTCGCGCCCAGCGCGCGGTAGAGCTCCGGCAGGTCCTCCGCCTCGCCCACGCGCTTGCCGTAGGGCGGGTTCGCCACCACCAGCCCGGGGGCATCCGGAGGCGCCTTCAGCGTGCGCAGGTCGTGCCGCTCCAACGTCAGCGTCACGCCCGCGCGCCTGGCGTTGCGCCGCGCCGTGCCCAGCGCGCCCGCGTTGATGTCGTATCCGCGGACGACAGCGCGAGGCTCCGCCAGCGACTCGCCTTCCGCCTCCGCCCGGCGGCGGGCCCAGGCCGCCTGGTCGAAGGACGGGAAGGACTGGAACGCGAACGTGCGCAGGAAGCCCGGCGCCCGGCGCTGGGACATCCAGGCGCCCTCCACCAGGAACGTGCCCGAGCCGCACATCGGATCCACCAGCGGCACGTCCCCCGCGTAGCCCGCGAGCCGGAGGATGCCCGCGGCCAGCGTCTCACGCAGGGGCGCACGCCCCACCTCCTGCCGGTAGCCGCGCTGGTACAGGGGCGCGCCGGACGTGTCCACGCTCACCGTCCAGCGCTCACCGTCACCGCGCACCAGCAGCGTGAGCCCCGGCCCCTCGGCCTCGTCATCCAGGTAGCCCGCGGCCGCCACCTCGGGCTGGTTCCACGCCACGGCCGCGGACTCCAGCACCACGGCGGGCCCCGGGGCCACGGAGCGGTGCAGGGTCACCGACATGCGCAGCGGCGTCTTCCCGTCCCAGACCTCCGCCATGGGCAGCGATCGCAAGCCGTCCACCAGCGCGTCCGCCGTGGGCGCCGTGAAGGTGCCCAGGCGCAGGAGCACGCGGCTCGCGGTGCGCAGGCGCAGGTTCGCCATCGCGTGCAGGCCGGCCGGGCCCTCGCACTCGATGCCGCCCTCCGCGCGGCGGAACGCCAACCCCTGCTCGCGCGCCTCCGACTCCAGCGCGGGCTCCAGGCCCGGCAGCGTGGACACGTAGACCGTCTCGCCCGTCCGGGCCTGGGTGTCCGTCACGCGGGCCGCGTCCTGGCGGCAGGGCCTGTGTCCCGGGCGGCCTGCTCCAGCGCGCGCTCCATCTGGTTCAGGTCATACGGCTTGGGCAGGAGCACCACGCGCTCCAGCGCCTTGCCGTCCTCGCCCGACACCGCGCGCGAGTCCCCGGACGCGATGATGATGCGCAGGGACGGGAAGCTCCGCACGGCCTCGCGCGCGAGCATCACGCCGGACTTGCCCGGCAGCGTCACATCCGTGAAGAGCAGGTCGAAGGGCTCCTTCGCCATCACCTCGGTCGCCGCCTCCGCGCTCTCCACCGCGCGCACGGTGTGCCCCAGGTCCGACATCAGCTCCGACGCGGACTCGCGGATGTCCGCGTCGTCCTCCACCAGCAGGATTCGCAGCATGCCCTTCTCCTCCCGTGGCTCCGCGGGTACGGGCAGGCGGGACGGCTTCGCCAGCATCCGCTGCTCGCGGCCCTTCAGCAGCGAGCGGATCTTCCTCGCCAGGTCCTCGCGCCGGTACGGCTTGGACAGCAGGCTCACGCCCGGGTCCAACCGGCCGCCGTGCACGATGGCGTTCTCCGTGTAGCCGGACGTGAAGAGCACCTCCAGGTCCGGCAGGTGCGCCTTCGCCTGCCGCGCCAGTTCCGGGCTTCGCACCGGCCCCGGCATCACCACGTCGGTGAAGAGCAGGTCCACCGGCAGGCCGCTCTGGATGACCGCGAGCGCGCTCTGGCCGTCATGCGCCTTGAGCACGCGGTAGCCCAGCTCCGTGAGCACCTCCACCACCGTGGCCCGCACCGCCGCGTCGTCCTCCACCACGAGGATGGTCTCCGTGCCGCCCTCCACCTGCCCCGAGCCGTTCTCCGCCGGCTGCACCGCCGCCTGGAAGGTGCGCGGCAGGTAGATCTTGATGGACGTGCCGTGCCCGACCTCGCTGTAGATCTTCACGTGGCCGCCGGACTGCTTCACGAAGCCGTACACCATGCTCAGCCCCAGGCCCGTGCCGCGCCCTTCCGGCTTCGTGGTGAAGAACGGCTCGAACGCGCGCGACAGCACCTCCGGCGTCATGCCGGTGCCCGTGTCGGAGATGGCCAGGAGCACATACTGCCCCGCCGTCACCTCCGGGTGCAGCATCGCGTAGTGGTCGTCCAGCATCGCGTTGCCTGCTTCGATGGTCAGTTTTCCCCGGCCATCCATGGCGTCGCGCGCGTTGATGGCCAGGTTGAGGATGACGTTCTCCAGCTGGTTGCGGTCCACGGACGTGTTCCACAGGCCGCCCGCGATGACCGTCTCCACCTCCACGTCCTCGCCCAGCGCGCGGCGCAGCAGGTCGTCCATGTCGCGCACCAGCCGGCCCGGGTTGAGCGGCGTGGGCGCCAGGGGCTGCCTGCGGGCGAACGCGAGCAGCTGGGACGCCAGCCGCGCCCCGCGCTCCACCGCGCCCAGCGCCGTCTCCAGGCGCCGCTGCGCGCGCGTGTCGCCCACCGCGTCGCGCTGGAGCAACTGGAGGTTCCCGCTCACCACCTGGAGCAGGTTGTTGAAGTCGTGCGCCACGCCGCCCGTGAGCTTGCCCACCGCCTCCATCTTCTGCGCCTGGAGCAGCGCGGCCTCCGCCTGGCGGCGCTCCGCCTCGCTCTCCTCCAGCGCCCGGGTGCGCTCGCGCACCAGCTCCTCCAGGTGGTCGCGGTGGCGCGCCAGCTCGTCCTCCGCCCGCTTCTGCGCCGTCATGTCGTGGCCCTGGACGAAGATGCCGGAGACGCGCCCGTCCGCCTCCACGATGGGCTGGTAGACGAAGTCCACGAAGACATCCACCAACGGCGCCCCGGGCTCACGCTGCAGCTGCAGGGCGATGTTGTGCCCGACGAAGGGCTCGCCCGTGGTGAACACCCGGTCCAGCAGCGCGATGAAGCCCTGCTCCGCCACCTCCGGCAGCGCTTCGCGGACGGACTTGCCCAGCAGGTCCCTGCGGCCGACGAGCTGGAGGTAGGAACGGTTGGCCAGCTCGAACACGTGCTTGGGGCCCTTCAAGGAGCACATGAAGCCCGGGGCCTGTTCGAACAGGCGCCGCAGGTGCTTGCGCTCGTCGTCGAGCGTGCGGTTGGCCTCCTGCACCGCCTGGGCGCGCGCGAACACGCCGCCCATCAGCAGGGTCCGGGACGCGCCCTCCTCCTGCGGAACCTCCGCGTCGCGCACGGCCCGCTTGAGGTGCTGCAGCTCCGTCACGTCCATCGTGTGCTGGAGGATGAAGGCCACCTCGCCCCCATCATCGAACAGGGGGGTGTGCGTGGCGCTCCAGTAGCGGTCCTCCACCACGACGCCATTCTCCGTCTGGCGCGGCACCCGGTAGGGGATGAGCGCCAGCGTGTCGCGCGTCCGCTCCGTCAGCACGCGGAGGAACGAGTCGCGCAGCATCCGCGTGCTGACGTTGGCCGGGTCGTCCGGGTCATTCGGGAACGCCTCGAAGACGTTGCGTCCGACCAGGTCCTCCAGACGGCTGGCGGTCACCCGCAGGTAGGCCGCGTTCGCGGCCACGTACCGCAGCTCCCGGTCCAGCAGCATGTAGGGATTGGGCGACAGCTCGAAGAGCGTCTGGAAGTCGAAGGGTGCCTGCATCCATTCACCGGGGAGGTCTGGAACCTCCCTGCCTTTCCTGGGGGGCCGCCGCGAGACGCGGGAAAGGGTGTACCCGCCCAGTGTACGGAGAACACCCCCAGCAGACCGTCCAAAAGGCCCGGGCGCCCCGCCTCCCCGTGCGTAAGCCCCCTCGGAAGAGGGGCTTCTGGGCACCACTCAACACCTGGGTCCCGGTGGCACCCGTTGGGGCTTCCACGTCCGTCATGGCTGTAAGACTGGGCGGGTATTCCAGACCTTCAGATTCCCATGTTATGAGATTATTACAACCAGGGTGCCCATGCCCGGCAGGAGGTCTGTCCCCAGATGCTCGCCGTTCCAGAACCGTTGTCGCCGGATGACTCGGAAGCGGTCACCTCCCGTGCGTTCGACCGTCGCGCCCTGACGGCGTCGGTGCGGGAGCTGTCGGTGGTGGCCAGTGCGCGGGGCCTGTGGGCGGTGGCGCGCCAATGGCTCATCATCGCGCTGTCGGTGGCGTTCGTGGTGCAGGTGGACCGGTGGTGGGCGTGGGTGCTGGCCGCGGTTGTCATCTCCTCGCGTCAGCACGCGCTGCTCAGCCTGGTGCACGAAGCGGCGCACTACCACCTGTTCACGAACCGCCAGCTCAACGACATCCTGGCGGACCTGCTGTGCGCGTACCCCATGAACATCACCACGGAGGGCTACCGCAAGGAGCACGCGGAGCACCACCGCTACGTCAACACGCCCAAGGACCCGTACTGGCGCACGGCGCAGCGCGACCACGCCTGGATGTTCCCGCGCACGCGCTGGGGCACGGCGCTGGTGCTGCTGGGGGACCTGGTGGGCTTCTTCACCGTGTCCCACGTGCGCATCATGATTCCCTGGTCCTATACGGGCCGCGCCATGGGCAAGGGCGGCACGCCGCCGTCCCGCGCGGAGCACGTCCGCTACGCGCTGTGGCTGACCGGCTTCATCGCCTTCCTCACGCTCACGGGCGGCTGGCTCCACTACCTGCTCCTGTGGTCCGTGCCGTCGCTGACGCTGATGATGATGGCGTTCCGCATCCGCGCGGTGGTGGAGCACCCCTTCAGCCCCGCCACCCCGGACGAGACGCACGAGACGCGGGACGTGGAGGCCGCCACTTGGTTCGAGCGCTTCTTCATCGCGCCCTTCAACGCCAGCTACCACCTGTCCCATCACCTCTTCCCCTCCGTGCCCTACTACCACCTGCCCGCGCTGCACGAACGGCTCAAGCAGACGGACCTCTACCGCCCCGGGGAGAACCACTTCCAGACGTACCTGGGGGGCCGGACGAGCGCGTGGGACTTCCTCACGTCCTCCGGCAGGAATGACGTCCCGGATTCATTGCCTGTGAAGGATTGAAGCCGTACGTGTAGCAGCGTGGATGCCTTTCCCCTGGAGGCGCGCCCGTGGCGCCTCCAGGCGAGGGAAGGGCCCGCCCGTCCCCGCCGTCACCAGGCACGTTTCCCTCTGAAGCCAGACGCCCGCCGTGCCGCTGCCACAGCGGCCTGGCGGCCTGGCGACGTGCCGAAACACCCCACCCCATGGCTTGAACGCTGACGGCCGATCGCGGTGTTTCTCTGCCTGCGATTTGCCAGGTCCCCCTTTGCACGTCCGCCAATCCAGGCGCGGCGCCAGGGCGACCGGGGGACCTCCGCCACGCGCCGTGGCGGGGGAACGCAGGCCCCCCGGCCCCGCCTTTTTCACCTGGCCGTAGGAGCGAACTTTGAGAAGGCAGCTCATGGGGTTCCTCGTGGCGTTGGGCGCGATGCACACCGGCTGTGGTGGTGCGCCGGACTTCACCTCCACCGCGGGCGACGAGGACTCGCTGTTGACGACCGGGGACGCGCTCGCGAGCGCGACCACGATGTACGACGATGCGCTCGGCTCGGGCTGGCAGGACTGGTCCTGGGCGACGCACAGCCTTGCCGCGACGAAGCCCGTGTACGCGGGCACCCGCTCCATCTCCGCGACGTTCGGCCCCTGGAAGGGCCTGTACTTCCACCACGCGGGCGTGCCCACCACCGGGTACGGCTTCGTGGAGCTGCAGGTGAACCCGGGCGCGACGACGAACCCCGCGCTGGCGCTCTACGCGAGCGTGGGCGGCGTGGCGAAGTCCCCCGTGGCGCTCAACCCCACCTGCGCCGGCGGCACGCTGAAGGCCAATGCGTGGACGCTGTGCCGCATGCCGCTGTCCACGCTGGGCGCGGCGAACGTGACGCTGGATGGCCTGGTGGTGATGGAGAACGGGGGCCGCACGCTGCCCGTGATGTACTTCGACAACGTGCGCCTGGCGGCGAGCACCACCGCCCCGTCCGCGCCCACGGCCCTGAAGGCCACGGGCTCCGCGACGGACGTGGCCCTCTCCTGGGGCACGGTGACGGGCGCCACGGGCTACCACGTCTACCGCGCCACGGCGCAGACGGGCACGTACACGCGGCTGACCTCCTCGGCGCTCACCGCCGCGTCCTACAAGGACACCAGCGCCGCGGTGAACACGACGTACTGGTACGCCGTCACCGCGCTGAACGCGGCCGGTGAGAGCGCGAAGTCCACGGCGGTGTCCGGCAAGCGGACCTCCACCACCGGCGTGAGCGTCAGCGTCACCCCCGTGAGCGTGACGCTTTCGCGCGGGGGCGTGCAGACCTTCAACGCGCTGGTGACGGGCAACAGCAACACGGCCGTGACGTGGAGCGTCCAGGAAGGCGCCACGGGCGGCGCCATCACCACCAGCGGCACGTACACCGCGCCGCAGACGGCGGGCACCTACCACGTCGTCGCCACGAGCAAGGCGGACACGACGAAGAAGGCCACGGCGGACGTCGTGGTGACGGGCCCGGTGGGCAACACCAACAAGTGGGTGTCCGGCTACTACACGGGCTGGAACGCGGACGAGTACCCGCCGGAGAAGGTGGACTTCAGCGCGATGACGCACATCATCGTGGGCCGCGTGACGCCGAACACGGACGGCACGGTGGACGCCATCTTCGACAACTCGAACGGCTCCGCCATGGCGAAGACGCTCTCCACCCGCGCGCACGCGGCGGGGCGCAAGGCCATCATCATGGTGGGCGGCGCGGGCGAGCACGACAACTGGGTGGGCGCGGCCACGTCCGCGAACCGGGAGAAGTTCGTCCAGAACCTGCTCAAGACGATGGACGACCACGGCTACGACGGGCTCGACATCGACTGGGAGCCGGTGGAGGAGGCGGACAAGCCGAACCTGCTCGCGCTGGTGCAGCGGCTGCGTCAGGTGCGGCCCAACATGCTGCTGACGTTCCCCATTGGCTGGGTGAACAACAACTTCAGCACCGACGCGGAGCTCAAGTGGTACCCGCAGCTGGCCCAGCACCTGGACCAGGTGAACGTCATGTCCTACGAGATGATTGGCGTCTGGGACGGCTGGGATTCGTGGTTCACGTCCGCGCTCAAGGGCGAGTCCGGCACCCACCCGACGTCCGTGGAGTCCAGCCTCAAGGCCTGGGTGAACGCGGGCATCCCCAAGGAGAAGCTGGGCATGGGCATCCCGTTCTACGGCCTCGCGTGGCGCAACATCACCGGCCCGCGCCAGCCCTTCACCAACTGGTCCGACTACGTGGGCGGGGACAACTCCTTCACGTACAAGAAGATCCTGGCGCTCTCCAAGACGGGCACCCTCAAGTGGGACGCGACGGCGCAGGCCAACTACGTCACGTTCAACACGCCGGTGGAGGACGGCACGGTGCGCTGGATTACGTATGACGGTCCGGAGGCCATCCAGGCCAAGGGGCAGTACGCCAAGGCGAACGGCTACGGCGGCACCATCATCTGGACCATCAACCAGGGCTGCACCGACCCCGTGACGGGCACCAACCCGCTGCTCACCGAGGTCAAGAAGGCGTTCCTCCAGTAACCGGGATGGCTTGAAGGAAGACGGCCGCGTGGGCACCCGCCCGCGCGGCCGTTGTCGTTCGGGCGGGGGCGCGGGCCGCTACGCGGAAGGCGGCGCCGCGGCGGGC
>NZ_RAWK01000327.1 GCF_003612165.1 Corallococcus aberystwythensis
GCTGGGATGAATGAGACACGTGGAGCATCCTGAGGGGAGCCCCTGACATCGCCGCCGAATCACGGTTGGGTTTTGTGACAGCGCTTCCGCAACCCGCCGGAGCCTTCACGCGCCAGGGGGCAGCAAGGCACTGTTCCGCCTCCGATGTCCGCGGAGGAATGACATGCGCGGTAGCAGTGCCGAAAGGCTTTCATCCGTTGAGCACGACTCCGGCGGAGTGACGGTCCGGGAAGCGGGCGGAGCGTTCTGGCAGGACGGCGGCGCGCGTGATTGGGATTGCTGGATCCCGGACGGCCACTTCAATCTCAGTCAGCGGTTCCTCAAGTGCGCCCAGCACATCCAGATGGAGGGGTTCCATCAGGTGCCTGTCACGTTGAGCGACCGGCAAGGGCAGCCCGTGGGTGTCGCGGCCACCTATCGCAACACCATCGACGGGGCGGACCTGGGCAATGAACGGATCCAGCAGGCCGTCCACCTGGTGCGGGGCGCGGCGCCTCGCTTCCTGAAGTACGGCGTCATCGAAGTGGGGAACCCGGCGGGAGTGGGGTTCCCCGTGCGCTCCTCGCTGAGCAGCGCCGACGCCATCACGACAATGGCGCGCTGGGCGCAAGCGGAGGCGGAACGCCAGCGCGCATCGCTGGTCGTCATCCGGGACATCGAATCCGAGGCCGCGCCCGGCGCCGTGGAGGTGCTCCGCCGCCTGGGCTTCGTGCCCTCGCCGCTTCCCGCAGCGTTCATCGTCCCGCTGCCGTTCACCTCGTTCAATGAATACAAGGCCCACATGCGTGCCCGCTACCGGGGGCGACTTGCGGGCTGCATGAAGGAGACGGCTTCGCTTCGCGTGGAGGTCGTGGAGCAGTTTGCGGAGCTCGCGCCCCAGCTGACGGCGCTGTGGCGGACCCTCTACGACCGCGCCACCCAGTACCGGCGGCTGGTCCTCACCGAGGGCTTCTTCGCCTCGGCCAGCGACATGCCCGAGGCGAAGGTCATGCTGCTCCGCCGCCCTGATGACAGCATCGCCGGGTTCGGGCTGCTGTTCCTCGACGGCCCCATGCTCCGCTTCTCCTGCACCGGCTTTTCGCGCGAGGCCGCACTGGAGGAGGGCGTCTACTTCAGGCTGCTGTACGAGGTCGTCCGCTACGCCATCGAGCACGGCTGCAAAGCCGTCAACATGGGCATGACCACGGCCGGACCGAAGATGAGCGTCGGTGCGCAGCCCGTCCACGTGCAGGCGTGGATCTGGCACCGTTCCTCACTGCAGCGTCAGGGCCTGGGCTGGCTCACCCAGAACCTGATGAAGCCGGCGCCTCCCGTGGAGCGGAACGTCTTCAAGGAGGACGTCCCGCTGTTCCAGGATCCGGCGCTGGCGGAGCAGCCTGTCACACGCCGGCTCTGAGCCGTTCTCCGGTGTCCAGCCGGATGGCCTCCTGCACGTGGGGCCAGTCCGCCAGGTGCCGCGCCAGCGTCCGGAAGTGCTCGCGCCGGACGCTCACCCGCACCACCTGCTTCATCCGGCCGTCCTCCATCCGCGGCAGCACCGTGCTGTGGAAGGCCGGCAACAGCAGCCACTTGTTGAGCTGCGAGCTCCGCAGCAGCGTGACAAAGGCCGCGCCGTCGAAGCTCACGCGCGCGAGCTCCTGACTGGTCCAGTTGGAGGAGTAGACGCGGTCCCGCCCGAGCAGCCAGTGGTGATACACGCTGCCCTGGCTCGTGTTGCGGCGCCAGTAGTCTGCCCAGTGCAGGTCGTCCCGCAGCTGCGTGCGGCCATAGGCAGACACCACGGCGCGGTTGCGCACGGCCAGCTCGGTGACGCTCGAGCTCCACAGGTCCTCGCGCCGGAGTATCGCGGACGCATTCCCCAGGCAGTTGGCCACCGACCCTGACGGTGCGCCCAGCAGCTCTCGCACGTCGATGGGAAAGTACAGCCCTACGTCGGGAGACGCTCCCGGGGCGCGGGTGCACTCGCCGAAGAACTTCAGCAGCGTCGCGTTGACCACGTCGTTCGTGGACACCTTCGTGCCGGCGGCCAACGCCCGGGCCTTGATGCCGTCGACGCCGTCCTCGTCCAGGAAGAGGCAGACGGGCACGGCATCCGTCACGGCCTGCTTCAGGTAGCGCGCGATGCCGAGCGCCGCCTTCGCGCGTGAGATGTGGACGATGCCGTGCCGTCCCTCCCGTGTGGGCGGGCCACCTGCCGCTTCTCCTGGCTCCCCCAGGTGCCGCCAGATGTCGCGCCGGTCGAACACAGGGGGCTCGCCGGGTGCACGGCCCGGGTCGCTGTAGGCGTCTGAGACCGCGCGCAGGAAGTCGTAGATGCCGTGCAGGTCCGTCAGCGCGTGGTTCCAGCTCAGGCCCACCACGGAGGCGTCGCGGAAGTGCGTGAGCTTCAGATGCAACAGGGGACGGTGCCCGTCGTGGACCGGCGGCTTCCCGGGGGCCAGCCTGGAGACGAAGTCCCCCGCGTAGAGGACCCGCCGGTCTCCCGTGGGGAAGGGCGCGTCGACGTCGTCGATGTCCAGGCCAACGGGGCTCATGCCCTCACGCACCCCGTGGCGGGGCGGGTGGTGGCAGATGACGAGCACCGCGTCGTCCTGCTGCCTCAAGGTGCCGTGGAAGAACGGGTAGCGGATCAGCGTCGCGCGGAGGGCCTGGGTGAAGCGCTCGGTGTCGATCCGACCGCTGAAGACCGCAGCGAAGCTCACGAACATGTCCTTCAGCGCGACGTCCACGGCGCTCAGCGCCCACGTCCGCTTCAGCGGTTCGGAAGGGGTGAGGACGCGCTGCCGTGCCATGTTCGGGCCTCCGGAGAGAGGGACTGCGTCAGGGTTTTTCGCGCGTGCGGGACCGCTCGCGCATCAGCTCGAGCAGGGCCAGCGCCTCGCCGCCCTGGCCCGACAGCGCTTCCATCATTCCCGCCTGGTCTTCCGCCGAGCGGTTCTGGCCCAGCTTGAACTTGCCCTGGAGCTCCTCGATGGGCAGCTCGAAGCCGACGATCTGCTCCAGCATCCGCGCGTGCTGCTCAGCGGACAGGCGGGTGTCGTGGCCGGGGGCATTCAGGGCGGGCTCGTACTCCGCGAGCGTCGCGTCGATCAGTTCGGACAGCTCCGCGGGCGTGTCGATGATCCGGGGCCGTCCGAGCGCGTGCACCACCGCGTAGTTCCAGGTCGGCACCGAGGGCCGTACCTTGTACCAGGTGGGGGAGATGTAGGCGTGGGGACCATGGAAGACGCAGGTCACCGGCCGCTCGCCGTCGAAGTCCTTCCAGTGCGGATTGGCGCGCGCCAGGTGTCCCCTCAGCGTGCCCTTGTCGCCCCGGCCGGGCACCAGCAGCAGCGGCACGTGCGAGACGTGGGTGCTGGAGCCGTGCGAGATGACCGTGCTGAAGCTGTGCTGCTTCATGAACGCGTGCAGCGCGGGGAGGTCGGATTCCTGGAAGGTGCGGGGCGTGTAGAGCATGCGGTCCTCGACGAGGGCGGTCAGATGCTCAGGGCGGAGAAGACCCTGGGGCCGACCGCGTTGTAGATGCGTCGGAGCAGCGACCAGGACAGCCTTGCACGCCAGGGGAGGTGAGAGAAGCAGAGCAGCTCGTACTCGGTCAGCGGGGTGGCTCCGCGCTTCTGCTTGAACTGCCCGGACCCCGAGCTGAGATTGAGCGGCAGGCCCCGCGCTTCCGCCAGCTGCATCAGGTGGCTCATCCCGGCGCGGTACAGGCCGTGCTTGCGCGACAGCACCGGGTCGTGGCCCACCACGGAACCAATCAGCTCGTCGCCCGCGACGAAGCAGGTGACGAAGTAGGCGAGGCGGCCCTCCACCTCGATGCCGTAGACCTCCAGCAGCCCCTGCCGGAACACCTCCTCGAACCAGGCCTCCGTGAAGAAGGCGTTATGGTCGGAGTACTTGTCGATGTAGAGCGCCCGGTACAGCTCGCGCAGACGGTCGATGACGCCCGGCTCGCCGGCCGTGAGCCTGCGCAGGTTCGCGCGGTGCTGGTTCAGCAGGTTGCGGTCCTGCCGGAACTCGCGGGGCGGCTTCCTTCCCTCCTCGTGCCGCCACACGTACATCTGACGGTTGAAGATGGCGTGCAGCTCCGCGCCCGGGCACTCCCGGGCCACCGCCGCCGCTGTCTCCGCGGTGGCCCGCTTGAAGACGAAGGCGTGCTTCGGGAAGCGCTCGCGCAGTGCCCCCGTCAGCCTTTCAAGCTGCTCCGGGGTGAAGCGAAGCTCCGGCCCCGTGGCCAGCATCCAGTGATTGACGTAGACGACCCGGTCCAGGTGCTGGGGACGGATGACGGCCCGCACGGCCCGGATGAACGCGAGGAGCGCCCGCCGCGTCCCAGGCTCCTTCACGGAGGCCGCGAACTCCTCCGCGTAGGTGATGTAATTGATGAACGGCGACGTCAGGTAGCAGTCGCTGTCCGCGCCGTCGTTCACGATGAGCGGCGTCACCTGCCCATCCACCTCCGCCAGCAGGATCCGGTGGCGGGTGTTCCCGATGAAGGGCTCCGTGCCGCGCTCGACGTAGTGACCGACGAGCTTCGACGCCAGCCGCGCGCTGTCGCTGCCTTCCGCACCCACGGGCGGGGCCCGCTCAATGAGCCTGACCGGAGCCATGGCGCACGTCGAACGAGTACACCGGGGTCGTTCCCACGGTGAGCGTCACATCCCGCACCGCTTCGCCACGGAACGTGTAGCGCAGGCGTGCCTCCGGCCCCATGCCGAGCAGGTCCACCGTGTCCTCCGACACCGGCACGGCCTTCAGCATCGGCTGCTCGTTCACGAAGATGCACAGCTCGTTGTCCACCATGCGCATGCCGCCGCGGGCTTCGGACGGCAGCGGCGACAGGCCGGTGCCCGGCAGGCTGAAGCCCTGTGGGAGGGTGAAGTCGAAGGCGAAGCGCTCGATGACGCGCGGATCCAACTCCACTTCTGTGACTTCGCTCCCCATGGCCTGGAGCGATGGCGGGACCTGCTGGGGCGGGAAGAGGTGGAGCAACGCATCGTCCGCCGTCACGTCCAGCACCAGGTGGATGCGGGCCACGTCGCTCTTGTTGACCCCGTGGTGCGGCAGCGAGAAGTCGCCGTACCAGAACTCTCCCGCGCCCCAGACACACCGCTGCCCGCCCACGTAGAACTCCACGTCCGGATGCGTGACGACGGGGATGTGGAGCCGGACGATGCGCTTGGAGAGAAACGCGTCCTGGTGCTCGCGGATGACGCCGCCGGGCTCCAGCCGCAGCAGGCGCGCCAGGCGCAGCTTCAACCCCAGGCCGGAGAGCAGGTCGCGCAGATAGGGGGCCTGCTCCAGCACCGGTGACGCCCCCGACGTGGCGGAGTGCAGGCAGATGGAGGTCCACCCCTGGTGGCCCTCGCCGGGGTAGCCGGCGGGCAGGGCTTCCACCTGGCGGCGGACGGCGTGGTAGGCCGCCTCCAGCGCCACCGGGTCGAAGGTCTTCGTCAGCTTCACGGCATGCATGGGACGGCGCTCCTCAAGAACGTCGTTGATAGAAGTGGATCCGCCAGAGCTGGGTGCGCTCCTGGGCGATGGCGTCGCTGTAGCGCTCGGAGACGACGTCGTAGCCCTGCACCTCCGGTGAGGCGACGCGCAGGTGCCCCCGGGTGACGACCAGGGCCTCCGGCGTGAGGCCGGGCTTCATCGCGTTCAGGAAGTCGCGCTCGCGGTCCGGCGGGAGGAACGAGGGCACGTCGGAGAGCGACACGAAGTCCACGTCCCGCTGCTCCTGGACGTGCTGGATGATGTCGCCCCGGACGTACTGGATGTCGGCGTTGCGCGCGGCCCGCTGCGCCGCCAGGAAGACGTCGGCGTCGCACTCGATGGGGTAGCCCTCCGGGTAGCGGAGCTCTCCGAAGAAGACCAGCTGGAGGAAGAAGCTGGAGCGCACCGGCAGCGTGCGGAAGAGCCGGTCGAAGAGGTCCCAGTAGATGCGGAACGCGCTTTCGGGGCGGTTCTTCTTCGGGAAGTCCCCCCGGTAGAGCAGCGAGTTGAGCACCGCCGAGTTCCCCATCAACAGGAGCACCAGCTTCCACGCCGCCTTGGGGAACCCCGCGTCCAGATACGTGCGCTGGCCCGCCACGTCCGGCTGGTCGAACATCCTCTGCCCACGCTTGCCGGTGAACAGCCCAACGAAGCGCGACAGCGTGCGCAGCATCCCTTCGAAGCGGCCCAGGTAGACGATGCGCTCGCCGTCCTGGACCGCCTGGCGCACGGGCTCCAGGGCTGTCCGCGCGGGCCCGGAGAGGGGCAGGGAGGACAAGAGCTCCAGCCGGCGCTGGATGGACATGGCCTCGTAGCCCAGCAGCCCCAGGTACTCCGTGTGGTTCAACTGCCGGAGCGCGGCGACGCGCAGCTCCGTGAGCGCGAGCTGGGTGTCGGAGATGTCCACGCACGTCACCTTGCGGGGCGCGCGGGCCAGCAGCGGCACCACGCGCCCTCCACTGCCGGCGACGGCCACCACGTGACGGGCGTCCGCCGGAAGGGCGTGCAGCTCGACGCGGGAGTCCTCGTCGCCGAGCGAATAGTTCAGGTGACGGAAGTAGGCCTGTGCCATGGCGGAGGGCTCACAGCGCCTTGAGGAAGGCGGCCCGCTCGCTGCGCCCGTCGGCGAGCTGGGCGTAGGCGTCCGCCACGTCGTCCATCATCCGCCAGGTCAGCCGCAGGCTGGTCTCCATCACCTGCGCCACGTCCTCCCAGTCCTCGGGCGTCTTGCACTTCTTGGCGATCATCTCGTCGACCGCCTGCGAGTGCTCCGCGTCGATGTCCGAGTGCGCGACGAAGAAGGTCATCTGCGCGGGCGTGAGCCCCAGCGTCTTCTGCACCTTGCCCAGCAGCGGCCGGATGTAGTCGTAGCAGCTCTCCGCCCAGAAGCTGTACCCCAGGCGCTGCAACGGATTGCCCTGGTACGAAATCCAATACAGGTACGCGATGAGGGTCTCTGTTGCCGGCAGGGCGCGCGGGATGGGGAACCCCGGCTGAAGGCCCATGCTGGCCACGTCGTGCAGGGCCATCTGCTCGTGGCCCACTTCCTCCTCCGCGTGGTTGAAACAGAACTTCTGGTAGTGCCGGTCGTCGTCACAGCGCACGCCCACCAGCGCCTGGTTGCGGGCGTTGTGACGGGTGTAGTGATACGTCTCGATGAGATACAGCGCGTAGAGCGCCTTGGTGACCTCTCCCTGCTGGACGGTGCGGACGAAGCGGGATTGGGCCAGCAGTTCGTCCCAGACCTGCGAACGGCGCTGCTTCAGGGCCTCCAGGCCGGAGGATGCCTGTGTCGTGTCAGTCATGTCTGTTCCACCTCAACCAAGCGGGAGAAGGCATCCGGTGAGTCATTCAGCCGGAGGCGGGTGAGTCGTTCGGACATCCGGGTGCTCGCGGCGATGAGCTGCGGCCAGGTGCCCGCCATCAGCGTGTAGGGCTGGGGGCCCCGCATGGGCACGCGGTGCGGCTCCTCCGAGGCGGCGGCCAACCCGTAGCGTTCGAACACGGTGCGCGCGGCCCGGCGGCACAGGCCGACGATGCCGACGTAGCCCTCCGTCATCGCCCAGGTGCAGGCCGCCACCAGCAGGCGCGGCGTGACAGAGGGGCTGCGTGCATCCGGATCCACCACCAGGCGGCTGAACTCCGCGTAGCCCTGGAACCGCGACGCCTCGGCCTCCAGGGAGGGGGCGAGCGCCTGGAATTCGAAGGGGCCGGGCGTGATGCGCAGGCTGCCGATGAGCTGCCCCTCGCGGCTCGCGTGGAAGTGCGCGCTGCGCTCGTCCAGCTCCAGCCGCCAGTCGAGCTGGAGCTGCTCGGGGCTCAGCAGGTAGCTCAGCCGCGCCCGGTACTGGGCGTCGCGAAACTGCCGCACGCGCTCGACTTCCGCGGGGGTCGTCGCGTGGAAGAAGGGGCCCGCCATCATCACTGGCGTCTGGCCCGCGCCGAGCCGGGCCATCCGCGTCTCCAGGACGCCCATCGCCGTCAGACGGGAGGCGAGCTCCTCGTCGCGGGATGCGCCACCACCTGTATCAGCCACGGACTTGCCCCTCTGACTTTCGCGATGCCGCCGCTGGCGGCGGGCGCCGACGCAAAGGCATACGTGTTCAAGGAATGCGGCGAGATGTGTCTCGCCTGCAACAGAACAGTCGCCTGGATCGGCATGTCGCGTAAAGCGCGCCAGGGGTAGACATCCCGCCGTGGCTCAAGCCTCCTCCGCGAGTAGAGCGCTTGCTCATTCAAGGCAAGACATCCCGCGTCCGTGAGGCCCGAGGGCTACGGCCGGCGGGCCAGCTCCGCGTGCGCGGCGTCCAGGATCGGCTTGCGTTCCTGATACACCTGCCCCGCGGCCTTCGCGTCCAGGGAGGAGATGACGCGGGCCACTCCGTCGTACCGGGTATGGCTTCCCGGCGCCGTCCCCGTGTGGCCGTGACGCTTCGTCACAAGGAAAGGGCCTGCGGGCGCCATGAATGACAGGGGCAGGCGCGGACTCTGCGCACGCTGGGCCGGCGGCTGCGGCGTCAGGCCGAGGTGCGCGCGGAGAAGAAGACGGCGGGCATGGCGCGAGAAATCCTCCCGCAAGACGTCATTCGGCACGCAAGGTCCCGAAACGACACGTCGGGCTGGGAGTGAGTCCCCGGCCCGACGTGGGGACTGGCTCAGCCCTGGACGGAGACGGGCAGTGCCTCGGGCTGCGAAGCATCGTTGCAGACCAGCGACTCCCCCTGGGGCTGCTGGGCCTCGTCCTGAATCACCGAAGCTGTCTCACTGGAGGGCGCGGCGTTGAGGCCCTGGCAGAGGCCATAGCTCCCACAGGTGATGACGGTGTTGGTGATGTTCAGACAGATGGCATCGCAGTTGATGTCGGGGTGGCATTGCTCTTCGCAAGGCGGCGGCCGCGCGAAAGCGGTGGTAGGGACGAGTGAGAGGACAGCAGTGGCCGCCAGCAGGGACTTCACAAGCTTGCTCATGACTCCTCCATTTGTGTGCGAGGGATAGTACGATAAGTGAAGCATGGTGAAGCCACAAACGAAGAGGGACCACTGCCCCCAGTCCGATCCCAGACACCTGCGCGAGTAGAGCGCTCACCTCCCCAATGCAAGACACCGCACGTCCAGGGCTACGGCTGACGGGCCTGCTGGGGTGACGGAAGGCCCAGGGCGGCCGCCAGTTCGGTGAGCTTTGCCTGCACCTTGCGCATGTTCTCCGGGCCCATGCGCAGCAGGTGTTTCTCCGCCGCTCCCAGCGCTTCGAGGTCCGGGTCCGCGTACACGAAGAGTGCTCCCCTGGGCGTGAGCTCCGCGGGCGCCTTCGGGACGGGGACCCGGGTGAGACGCCCGATGGCCTGGGACAGGGTTTCATCCAGGCTGCGGCCCGGCGGGGCCAACTCCCCATGCGCGGCGTCCAGGAGCGGCTTGAGCTCCTGATACACCTGCCCCGCGGTCTTCGCGTCCAGGGAGGAGATGACGCGGGCCACCCCGTCGTAGCGGGTATGGCTTTCCCGCGCCGTCACCGTGCGGCCTTGTCGCTTCGTCACACGGAAGGCCCCGGCGGGCGCCATGAAGGACAGGGGCATGCGCGGGCTCTGGCCTTCGGCGATCAGGTTCGCGGAGGCGGCGAAGCGGCGGACCAGGTCCTCGGCGGACAGCCAGCGCGCGAAGTCCGCGTCGCTGGAGAGGCCCTTCAAAAAATCCCTCACGCGAGGGTCGGTGCCGGAGAGCTGCACCGCCGGGGGCGGCGGCGGGGCCGGGGG
>NZ_RAWK01000328.1 GCF_003612165.1 Corallococcus aberystwythensis
CCCCCGGCACCGGCATCCTCAGCGCGACGCTTCAGCCCCAGCACCGCATCCACCGCCTTCGTGAGCGTGGGGACCGGCCGCACGTCCAGCGCCGTCAGGGGCGCCGGGTCGAACCCGCTGCCCTCCGGCACGAACACCGCCACCCTGCCCGCCCGCGGAAACACCTGCGCCACGTAGGACTGGGCCACGCCCAGCTTTCCCTGGAGGAACTCACGCGGCGCGGGCGCGAGCCGTTCCCCATGCGCCTCCAGCGCCACGCCCGTGCCCAGGAAGGGCTTCGGCAGCGGCAGGCCCGCCAGCAGCGCGACCCACGCGACGAACAGCGGCAGCGACGCGCTCCTGCCATCCAGCGTCACGTTCCGGCCGCGCGGCGAGACGTGCAGGTCCGTCTCATCCCACGGCAGCGCGTAGCGCGCGCGGCCCACCGCGGACAGGTGGCGCGCATGGTCCTGCCACGCGGGGGTGAAGGCATTGCCCCGCGACACGTCCGTCCACAGCCGTCCCTGGCCGGGGCGCACGGACACCTCCACGGGCACGATGCGAAAGAGCGCGTGTCCGCCGACGTCCGCCTGGGTGAAGAGCAACAACTGCGTGGATGCAGGCAGCATGGGCGGAGGGGGTCGGCGCGCAAGGAGAGACACAGCCGGGAGGAGGACCGAAGCCCTCCTCCCGGCCATGAAACGCGTTACTCCGCGATGACGATCACGCCCATGCCGTTGGAGCAGGTGCACTTGTCGGTGGCGGCGGAAACGCGGACGATCTCGGACTGGATGTACATGGTGGTTCTCCTGGGATGGATGTTTGGGTTTCGAGGGAAACGACGGGCGCGACTACTCCGCGACGGTGGTCGTGGTGAGGACCATGCCGTTGGAGCAGGTGCACTTGTCGGACGACGCGGACACGCGGACGATCTCGGACTGGATGTACATGGTGGTTCTCCTGGGTGGATTGCTGCGTTCACTGCCACTGCGATGAAACATGCGGAGTGTGGACAGGGGGTCTGACATTGCCTGTCACCACACCGGTGCTTCATTCCAGCCGTGAAAAGACGTCTCACGTCTGGCATCACGCGCACCCGGGGCGACCCGGGGACACGGGATTCCCAAAGGCCAGGGGCATGGCCCGGCCTGTCCCTCTCACGAGGGGAAAAGACACTTCAGGGGACGTCAGAAGTCAGACGGGACGCGAGGGCTCGCACAACCCCAGCTCCTGGAACTGCGTCACGGTGCGCTGGACGTCCGCGCGGATGGCCTCTTCCTGACCCGCGGCGCCCAGCCGGAGCGCCAGTGACGCCACCGCCCCGTCCAGGGACGTGCCGCCCTGGCACAGCTCGAAGATGCGCGCGGCGGTCTCGTTCACCCGGAAGACCTCTCCACCCTCGGTGTCCAGGAGGAAGAAGGCTCCGTCCTGCTGCTGGACAATGACGCCGGAAGTCGCGTGGGGCAGGTTCAAGACATCCCCTTCCGAAGGCGCGGCCCCCGGGAATCCTGGCGGAAGCGAAAGGTGTCGGAATCCGGTTCAAGCCGCGCTGTTACAATTCCATGTTTCTAAATGCTCGCATCCACACTGTCAATCCATGCAAGGATTTGGGTTGGACCCCATGAGAGGGTTTGAGAACGTGGCGGGTCTTGAGACGCCGCATCGCGCCAGGGGGTGGACCGGCTGTTGTGTGCTGGTGGGCGATTGACGCACGGGGGTGGCTTCACCACGGGAGCCAGGGGTGCGAAGGTAGGGTGGTGAGAAGCACAGAGCGCACGAACCGTCGGGTGGGGACGGTTTCCGAGGAGCAGGAGGCGGAGTACCGCCTCTTCGACGACATGCCCCTGGGCGTGTTCGTGCTTCGGGACGGCCTGCTCGTGCACGCGAACGCGGCGATGTGCCGGCTGACGGGCGTCCCGCGAGAACACCTTCAGGGACAGCCGGTGACGTCGCTCCTGTGGGAGCCGGGGCCGCTGGAGGACCCGGCGGATCGGCTCGCGCGGCGGCTGGGCACGGCGCCGGTGGCGGGCACCTATGAGGCGTGGCTGCACGTCGGGGATGGCGGCGTGCGCGTGGAGTTGACGGTGCATCCGCACGCCCGGGATTGGGTGGTGCAGGTGCGCGATGTCACCTCCCGCGTGCGGCGCCGCACGGTGCTGCGCCGGCTGGCGGAGCTGGGGGGCGCGGTGCGCGCGCTGCACTCCGAGGACGCCGTGCGCGAGGAGGTCTTCCAGGGGCTGGAGTCGCTGGAGCTGGGCTTCGCGTGGCTGACGCCCCGGGGCGTGGGCGTGGAGCTGTCCGTGGCGGGGCTGGCCCCCCGGCTGGTGCCGCACGCGCCGGCGCTGGGCGGCCGCGTGCGGGCGGAGGCCCCGGGCGGCTGGTCCCCCGCGCTGGTGCGCACCTGGCGTGACGGCGACGCGTGGGTGGAGGACCTGGCCGTGGAGGCGTCCCGGTTCGTGTCCGAGGCGCGCATGGACGCGGTGCTGGCGGTGTTCCGGCGCGCGGAGACCCACCGGGCGGTGGGGGTGCGCATCGACGTGGAGAACGCGCCCACGGCCATGCTGGTGCTGGCCTCGGAGTGGCTGAGCGAGGAGGACGTGGCCGCGGTGCGGCTGTTCGGCCAGCAGGTGTCGTCCGCGCTGGACTCGGCGCGCACCATCCAGCGGCTGAGCGTGCGCGCGACGGCGCTCACCGCGCTGGGACGGCTGGCGTCACAGGCCGCGTCCGCGCCGCACCCGCGCGCCTTCTTCGGCTCCGGCACGGAGGAGATTTCCGGCCTGCTGGGCAGCGACGCGGTGTGCCTGCTCTTGCCCGCGGACACGCGGCACGAGCCGGGCGAGCCCCTGGAGCTGGTCTACGCGCGCGGCCTGTCCGAGGACGCGGTGGCGCGCGTGCGCCGCGCGCGGCTGGGCTCGCTTCCCCGTCCGGGCGGGATGCCGGACGCGGTGCAGGTGCTGGACGCGGAGGCGTGTCCCGCGCCCACGCGTGACGCGCTCCGGGCGCTGGCGTTCCAGACGCTGGTGTCGGTGCCGCTGCGGGTGCGCTCGCGCGGCGTGGGCACGTTGAGCGTGCTGTTCCACGCGCGCCGCCGGCTCACCGCGCTGGAGGTGGAGACGCTCCAGGCCATGGGGACGCACTTCGCGGCGGCCATTGAATCCCACCGGCTGCTGGACGAGGTGCGCGGCCGCGCGGAGGACCTGGCGCTGATGCACGAGGTGGGCAAGGCGCTGGCGGCCACGCTGGAGCTGGACCGGCTGCTGGCCACGGGCGTCACCAGCCTGGCGCGCATCGTGGACGTGCCGGACGCGTACGTGCTCTTGCCGGACGCGCAGGGGACGCGGCTGGCCATCCGCGCGGCGACGGGCAGCCACCCGGAGCTGGTGGGGCGCGACGTGCCGCTGGACCTGACGTCGAACTCGCTCGCGGGCCAGGTGTTCCGCACGCGCCAGCCGCTCCGGGTGGAGGACGCGAGCCTGGAGGTGCGGCTGGACGACGGACTGCGCCAGGCCGCGGAGGGCATGGCGTACATGGTGTTGCCGCTCGCCGTGCACGACCAGATGGTGGGCGTGGCGGTGATGGTGGAGACGCGCCGGCCGCGCCGCTTCACGCCCTCGGAGCTGGAGCGGGCGGACGCCATCGCCAACCAGCTGTCGCTGGCGCTGGAGGGCGCGCGGCTGGTGGAGGACCTGAAGCACAGCTACGCGGAGCTGGCGCGCGCGCAGGAGCAGCTGGTGAACCGCGAGCGGCTGGTCGCGCTGGGCGAGCTGTCCGCGGTGGTGGCCCACGAGGTGCGAAACCCCCTGGGCGCCATCTTCAACGCGGTGGCCACCATCCGCCGCATCATCGGCCCGGAGAGCCCGGCCCTCCCGCTGGTGGACATCGTGGGGGAGGAGGCGGACCGGCTCAACCGCATCGTCGCGGACCTGCTCACCTTCGCGCGGCCCCCGTCGCCGCACCTGTATCCGGTGTCGGTGACGCAGCTGTTGGAAGAGGCGGTGGGCAGCGCGCTCTCCGACGTGGGCGGGACGTCTCCCACGTCGGTGCGCGTGGAGTGGGTGATGGAGGAGGACGTGCCGCCGGTGACGGTGGACGAGCGGCTCATCCGCCAGTGCTTCCTCAACGTGGCGCTCAACGCCGTGCAGGCCATGCCCCAGGGCGGCACGCTGCGCGTGGTGGCGCGCAAGGCGTGGGTGGACCGGGCCGGCGTGCAGGTGGAGATCTGCGACACGGGACCGGGCATCCCGGCGGAGTTGCGCACGCGCGTCTTCGAGCCCTTCTTCACCACCAAGGCCCAGGGCACCGGGTTGGGGCTCGCCGTGGTGAAGCGCATCATCGATTCGCACGTGGGCCAGGTGTCGCTGGACGCGCCGGAGACGGGAAAGGGCACCATCTTCCGCCTCTTCCTCCCCCTGGAGCCGCCCGCTGCGCCCCTGCCCCTGACAGGCGCCTGACAGACCCGCGAGCGGGAAGTGAACAGTCCCCTCACGAGGGCCCCCGTCGCGCGCCCGGGTCACGTCTGCTTCCGGCCTTGAGGATGCACCTCCCGGAAGAGGACACGATGCAGCGGTTCCTGATCATGGCTGGCGTGGTGGCGGGGCTGTTCGGACAGGCAGGGCAGGCTCGAGCGGAGGAGCCACGCGTGGAGCTGCGCGCGGTGGGGGAACTGGGCTTCCTGGACGTCCTGTCCCACAGCCTGCGTCAGGGGAGTACCGGGACGATCTTCCGCTTCCCCGAGGACGGCGGGCAGGACAACCTCTACACCTTCGTGCGCCTGAGCGCGGAGCTGTCCCTGCGCGGTCGGCACACGCTGGTGTTCATGGTGCAGCCGCTGGACATCCAGACGCAGGTGGTGCTGCGGCGGGACGTCACGATTGACGAGCTCACGTTCCCGGAGGGCACGCCGCTGGACGTGCGCTACGCGTTCCCGTTCTACCGGGCCAGCTACCTCTACGACCTGCTGGACGGCCCGGAGCGGGAGCTGTCCGTGGGAGCGTCCCTCCAGCTTCGCAACGCGACGTTCGTCTTCACGTCCGCGGACGGGACCTTGCGGCGGGCCAACCGGGACGTGGGGCCGGTGCCGCTGCTCAAGGTGCGCGTGCGGTGGCCCTTGAGCCGGAACTGGTGGGTGGGGCTGGAGGCGGATGGCAGCTACGCGCCCACGGCCATCATCAACGGCGATGACGACTCCGCCACCGAGGGGGCGCTGCTGGACGCGAGCCTGCGCGGCGGCGTGCGCATCACGGACACCGTGGATGCCTTCCTCAACCTGCGCTACCTGGGCGGCGGCGCGCGCGGCACGTCGGACGACAACGACGAGGAGTTCGGCGACGGCTTCACGAGCAACTGGCTGAACACCGCCACGGTGTCGCTGGGCATCCAGTACCGGCTGCCGGCGCTGGACTGACGCAGCGGGCTCAGGCGCCGCTGTCGCCGTTGAGGACGAGCCACATCAAGCCGAAGCCCAGGCCGCACGCCAGGGCCACCACCAGCAGCATGGCCCAGAAGCGGTACTTCGGGGGGATGGGCCACAGGCCCGCCAGCGGGTTGCCCCGCGCGGACTTCGCGGGCTTCTTCTTGTTGCGCTTCTGGGCGGCGAGCTCCGCTTCGCGGCGCTTCAGCTCCGCTTGCCGGAGCGCCTCGGAGATGTCCATGTCGTAGCCCACGAGCGTTTCGCGCGTCTTGGTCCGCACCTGCATGGGGCGGGTCTCGTGGGGCCGCTCCTCGGCGACGGGGGCCTGGCGGCGCGGGGCCTCCTTGGGCGGCACGTACGGGGTCGCCTTCTCGTCGAGGTACGCGGGCATGTTGCCCGTCGTCTGGGACAGGGCGCCGAAGATCTTCGCGGCCTCCATGGCCTCGGTGGCCTCGCCCGCGCCCTGCGGGGTCCAGGGCACGGGCAGCTCGTCCTTGGACATGGGGCGGGTGGCGTCCGGGAACGCTTCGGCGGGACGCGGCTGCGGGGCGGGGCCCACGGAGGTCTGGGGACGGGCCTGGGCCGCGGGGGCCTTGGGTGCGGGACTCGCCTTGGAACGGCCGGGCTTTTCGACGTCGGTGCCCTCGTCGTCGTCCGGATTGGGGCGCAGGGCCATGGGCGAGGGGCCTGCGCCCTCGGTGGCGTCGTCCTCGCCGGAGCCTGGGGTCCAGCCGGCGTTGCCGGTGGCGGGCAGGCCCGTTCCGCTCTTGCGCGCGGGCCGCTCGTTGGTCGTGGAGTCCTCACTGCCTGCGCCGGGAGTCCAGCCCGGGCGCGAGGGGCGGTTCTGCATGGGTGAGTCCTCCGGGGCCGGGGGGGGCCCCTCACGGTGAGACGCTCGAAGGTGTGTAGCGGAGTCTTCCGCGTCCGGGCCCGGATTCCAATCCGGCCGGGACGGTTGTTCAGCCGGGGCCTGCCTGCCCGGAAGGGACTCCGCGACCTCACGGGTCCCCTCCCCTGGGTCGGTCGTGTCCTCGGAGCCCGGGCCCGCGGGGGACTCCAGGGAGGCTGGAGGCTCGCGAGGGGTGGGCTCGTCCTCGCCCGCCCCGGGCGTCCAGTGCGAGGGGGCCGCTCCGGACGCAGGCGCCGTGACCTCGGGAGTGGAGTCCGCCACCGGCTCCGGCATCCGCGCAGGGGCCGCACCGAACGCGGTGGCGTCTTCTCCGCCCGAGCCCGGCGTCCACGAGGCCTGTCCGGACGCGGTGGCGTCTTCCCCGCCCAAGCCCGGCGTCCACGCGGGCCGCGAGGCCTGTCCGGGCGCGGTGACCGCTCCACCGGCTGTGCCTGCTTGCGGCGCTGGAGGAGGCTGCCCCGGCACGGTGGGCTCCGCGGCGCCGATGCCCGGCACCCAGGCATCCATGGTGACTTCCTGGTTGTGCAGCCGCACCGGGGGCGCCTTGCGCGGCAGGCCGGACGCATCGCCAGGCTCCGCCCAGGGCCTTTGAGCCGCCGCCGCGCGCAGCGCCTGCTCCACCTGCGCCGCGTCCAGCGCTTCGGTCCGCTGCCCCACGCTGGCGATCTCCGCCTGCCGCAGCTTCGCCGCGTCCAGCGCCTCCGTCGCGATGTCCTCCTGCGCGCGGAGCGCCTCCGCCACGTCCTGCGCCCCGGGCGGCGCGAGCACCGACGGGAACTCCTGCCGCGTGCTCGCGCGCTCGGGATGTTCGCGCAACAGGTCCTCCAGCATCTGCTGCTCGATGACCTTCTCTCGCGGGAAGGCCGCCGACATCAGCCGCACCAGGTCCGTATCCGTCACGTTGGGCGCCAGCTTCTCCTTCAGCGCCCCCAGCGCCTCCGCCATCGCGGTCGCCGTGGGGAAGCGGTCGTTCGGCTCGGACGCGAGCGCTCGCGCCAGGAACGTGTCCACCGCGCGCGGCAGGTCCGGCCGGTGGCGTCCCGCCGGCTCCCACTGCGGATAGGCCGCGCGGCGCCAGCGCTCCAACGGGTCACCCCGCTGCGACAGCGGCTTCCATGCGAACAGCTCCCACAGCACCACGCCCACCGCGTACAGGTCCGCGCGGCGGTCCACCGTGCGCTTGCGGGCCTGCTCCGGCGCCATGTACGTGAGGTTGCCAATCACCACGCGCGGCGCTGTCTGCTGCTCCTTCAGCGTGGACTGCGCCGCGCCGAAGTCGATGATCTTCACCTCGCCCGCGTAGCTCACGCACACGTTCGCGGGGGACAGGTCGCGGTGCACCAGGTGCAGCGGGTGCCCCTCCTCGTCCGTCGCGTCGTGCGCGTACGCCAAGCCTTCGCACAGCCGCTGTCCCAGTTGCAGCAGCGGTCCCAGGGGCATCATCCGCTGACGCTGCCGCAGGCGGTACGCGAGCCGGCTGAGCGTCTTGCCCAGCACGTACTCCATCGCGAGGAACAGCTGCCCGTCCACCTCGCCCATCGCGTACACGCGCGCGATGTTCGGGTGCGCCAGCCGCACCACCACGCGGGCCTCGTCGCGGAAGCGACCCACGAACTGGCGGTTCTCCACCAGGCCCGGGAGCACCTTCTTCACGACGACCGCGCGCCGCACGCCCTCCTCGCGCGCGAGGAAGACCTCCCCCATCCCCCCGGCGCCAATGCGGCGCACGAGGGTGTAGGGACCGAAGCGCACGGGCCCGGTCAGGGCCTCCGGTTCAACGGGCGTCGCCAAGCGCGCGGAACGCCTTGCGGGCCGCGGCGAGCACGTGCGCCACCTCCGGCTCGCCGATGGCCAGCGACACGAACGCCGCCTCGAACTGGCTGGGCGGCAGGTACACACCTTCTTGCAGCATCGCGTGGAAGAAGCGCCCGAACTTCGCCGTGTCCGCCTTCTTCGCGGACGTGTAGTCGAACACCGGCTCCGCCGTGAAGAACACCGTGAGCATGCTGCCCACGCGGTTCACCGTCACGGGCACGCCCGCCGCCTTCGCCTCCGCGCGGAAGCCCTCCTCCAGCAGCAGGCCCAGGTGCTCCAGCCGCGAGTACGTCCCCGGCGCCGCCAGTGCCTTGAGGCACGCGAGGCCCGCCGCCACCGCCACCGGGTTCCCGGACAGCGTGCCGGACTGGTACACGGGCCCTTCCGGCGCCACCTTGACCATGATGTCGCGCCGGCCGCCGTACGCGCCCAGCGGCATGCCGCCGCCCACCACCTTGGCCATGGTGGTCAGGTCCGGCTTGAGCCCGTACAGCTCCTGCGCGCCACCGCGCGCCAGCCGGAAGCCCGTCATCACCTCATCCAGCACGAAGAGCACGCCGTGCTTCTGGCAGAGCGCCTGCAGTCCCTCGAGGTAGCCGGGGCGCGGCACCAGCACGCCCATGTTGCCCACCACGGGCTCGATGATGGCGCAGGCGATGTCCTTGCCCTTCTCGTTGAAGATGCGCTCCACGGCCTCCAGGTCGTTGAAGGGCGCGGTGAGCGTGAGCGCCGCCAGCGCGGACGGCACGCCCGGGGAGTCCGGCAGGCCCAGCGTCTCCACGCCGCTGCCCGCCTTCACGAGGAACGGGTCGCCCGCGCCGTGGAAGCAGCCTTCGAACTTGAGGATGTGGTCGCGGCCGGTGAAGCCGCGCGCCACGCGGACGGCGGCCACGGTGGCTTCCGTGCCGGAGGACACCAGGCGCACCTTCTCCACGGAGGGCACGGTGGCGCAGAGCAGCTCCGCGAATTCAACCTCCGCGGCGACGGGCGCGCCAAAGGTGGTGCCGCGCCGGGCGGCCTCCAGGATGGCCTCGATGATGGGCGGGTACGCATGGCCCAGGATGAGCGGGCCCCAGCTGCCCACCAGGTCCACGTAGCGGTTGCCGTCCACGTCGGTGAGCCACGCGCCGGAGCCCTCCTTGAAGAAGACGGGGTCGCCTCCCACGCCACGGAAGGCACGCACCGGAGAGTTCACGCCACCCGGGATGCGCGCCTGCGCACGGGCGAAGAGGGCCTGGCTTTGAGCGTGTTTCATGGGGGGTTCCATAACACGCGCGGGACGCCCGTCCCTGCCCCGCGTGGCTTGGCGGTGTCGCCTTTTCACCCCCGAGCGGACGCCTGCCCGCACGGCGGTGGGCCCCGGCCTCGGAGCAGGCCCTTCAATCCCTGGCGGGGAGCGCCACACGCGACTTCACCCGGCGGAGGCGGGCGGTTATAGCCACCGCATGCGCATCCTCCACACCATGCTCCGGGTCGGCGACCTGGAGAAGTCGCTCGACTTCTACACCCGCGTGCTCGGCATGACGCTCCTGCGCCGCCAGGACTACCCGGACGGGAAGTTCACGCTCGCCTTCGTGGGCTACGGCCCCGAGGACACCCACCCC
>NZ_RAWK01000329.1 GCF_003612165.1 Corallococcus aberystwythensis
CGCATGTCTCGGGGGCTCGGAGATGTGTATAAGAGAAAGCCCATCCAAACTTCACCCGAGACCTCCGGCTGCCAAGCCCGTCCGCCTCCGCGGGGGCTTTGGGAACCATCCGCCCCGGTCGCCCGCGTGTCCCTGCCCGAGAGCAAGCCCTGTGCCCCGCGACTCACGCGGCGGCCGGCCTCTTTTCAGGGGGTTGCGTGAGGGTCAGCGCGACAGCCAACAAGGCAATCGGAAGACGTTGCAGCGTGGGGGAGGCGCGCACGGTAGGAATTGCCGGACGCGGGCCGCTCCGGAGCCGCGCCCGGAAGGTGGGGGGAGCGGCTGATCCGTTGAGAACTCCCCGGAAGCACACGCACGAAGCGGCGCCATCGACGGGGATCGCGGCGGACCGCGAAAGGGGACCCGGGCGCCATTGCGGTGGCGCCGGGCCGGCACTTCCACCGGGACTTCAGCGCCGGTTCGTGAACTGCACGCGGCGCCCGCCCATGGGCGGCATCACCGGCGGCGCCTCCAGGCCGAACTGCCACCAGAGCGGCTCGTAGGGCTTCATCTTCAGGCGCTTGTCGTTCTGCAGCTGGGCGAGGCTGCCCTTGAGCTTCTCGTCGGAGGGGTTCTGCTCCACGCCGCGCGCGAGCACGCGCTGGGCCCCGTCCTTGTCCTTCTGCTGCAGGAGGCACCACGCGTACACGGCCCAGACGATGGATTCCTTCTTGCCGCTCTTCACCGCGGCCTCGAAGGAGGCCTTCATGGCGGGCGCGTCGTTGCGGCGGAAGTGCAGGGCGCCCTCCATGGCCTTGGCCATGTAGTTGCGGCCGCTGGCCTTCTGCAGGTGGGGCTTCGCGCCGTCCAGGTCCTTCACCATGTACTTCAGCATGCCGATCTGCGCGTGCAGCTCCGGCCCGATGAGGAACTGCCACTTGTCCCAGACCAGGCCCTGCTCCAGCGTCTTGACGGCCCGGTCCACGCGCCCCTGGGCTTCCTTCTGGTTGGCGGGCTGGCCCTGGAGATCATTCTGCACCGTCGTCATCAGCGCCTGGACCCGGGTGGAGACCCGGCGGGCGAGCACGATGTAGGCAGCGAAGAAGACGATGATGCCGGGCACGATGCCGGCCCACCAGGAGAAGCCGCCGGCGAACTTCACCAGCACGCCGACCGCCAGCCCGACGGCCAGGGAGATGAGGAGGTTGTACATGCGCTGCCCCTTTAGCGGTGTGCGTGGACAGCCGCAATCTTCGGATGCACACGAACCGAAGGCGCGATATACGTTCGGCCGCCTCGTTCACACCCAAGGGGCCCTCTGTCGAAATTGGTAGACGAGGCGGACTCAAAATCCGCTGCGGCTGACCCCGCGTCCCGGTTCGAGTCCGGGGAGGGCCACTCACAAACGCAGACCCGGTGCCCCTGATGCCGTCTTCCGGGCCGCCCGAAAGTGAAAGCGCTCCCCTGTCCCCCGCGCTGGAAGACGCGATGAAGGTCCTGCTGGTCGAAGATGATCCGAGCCTCCGGGAAGGAATGGGGGAGCTGGTCTCCGAGCTGGCGGACGTGCAGGCGGTGGGCACCCTCGACGAAGCGCTGCGCGCCCTGGAGGCGGACCGCTTCGAGCTGGTGATGACCGACATGCGCATCGCCGGAGGGCACACCGACGGCCGGGGTGTCCTGGAGGCCGCGCGCAGGCAGCGCCACCCGGTGGCCATCGTCAGCGCCGCCGGTCCGGACGAGGTCGCCCAGGTCCTGCATCCTTCAGAGCCGGACGCGCTGCTGATCAAGCCCTTCCAGGTGGACGACATCCTGGGGCTGGTGGAGCGCTTCCTGGAGCTCAAGCGCCAGGTGGTCGCCGCGGCCCGGGAGCCCCTGTCCGGGGACTCGCCGGACTGGACGGAGCCTTCGCCCGGGGTGCGGTGCGCCGGTTCGACGCCGGACACCGCCCGGATGTGGGTGCGGCTGGGACCGGACGCGGCCTTCCCCTGGAACCGCACCCAGTCCGCCCATGGGGTCCTCCTGGTGGAGGGCGACCTGGAGCTGGACGGGGAGCGCTATGCCGCGCCGTGCTACCTCTTCCTGTCGCTGGGGGCGTGCCCCCAGGTGAAGACGCGGGCCGGTGCGCTGGCCGTGTGCGTGCCGCTGCGCGGCTAGGCGACGAGGTCACCCGTGGACATCCCTCTCTGGCCCACGCCGCATGATCCGTCACGCCTGGGGCGTCCGTCCCGGCGCGCGGCCACCGCGGCGATTGAAACGCACATCGCCGTCCTCAAGGGCGACCCGCTGAAGGCGGCGCTCGCCACCGCGCTGCGGGAGGCGGAAGGGCTGGGCGGGCAGGAGCGGCGCTTCGTGGCCCTGGCGGCGCGCGAGCTGTCCCGGCACACGCGGCTGTTGGACCTGGCGGCGCGGCAGCTGGGGCATTCGCCGGGCAAGCACGCGCTCACGGAGGATACGGCGCTGGTGCGCTACGCGCTCTGGCGCAGGCTCTTCTGCGGCGAGGGTTGGACGCGCATTGGCCCGGAGGTGAAGTTGCCGGGACCGGTGCGGCCGCGCACGCTGCATGACGCGGTGCTGGAGGGGCTCGTCACGAAGCCGCTTGTCGAGCCCGCCGCGCCGGAGGGCCCGGAGGCCATCGTCGAGCGGCTGGCCACCCGGTACTCGTTCCCGGGCTGGCTCACGCAGCGGCTGGCGCAGGTGTATCCGGAAGGGACGCTCGCGGGGCTGATGGCGTCGCTGGACGACGAGCCCTCGCTGCACTTCCGCGCGCGGCCTCCAGGGACGCGGGACGCGGTGCTGGCGGCGCTCGCGGAGGAGGGCGTGGCGGCGGAGGCGGTGGCGTGCGCACCGGATGCGCTGCGCGTCGCGGATGCCAGCCACCGCATCTTCGAGTCGAAGACGATGAAGGCCCGGCGGCTCCAGGTGCAGGACGTGGGCAGCCAGCTCATCGTGCTCGCGTGCCTGCCGCCCGGGACGACCCTGACGGGGCTCACCGTCGCGGACGTGTGCGCGGGGGCGGGCGGCAAGACGCTGGGGCTCGCGGACCTGGTGGGCGCGAAGGGGAAGGTGCTCGCGGGAGACCGCTCGAAGCGGCGGCTGTCGGACGCGCGCGAACGGGTGCGCGAGTTCGGCCTGAAGCAGGTGACGTTCCCGCATCCGGTGCCGCTGGACGCGGTGGACGTGGTGCTGGTGGACGCGCCGTGCAGCGGCACCGGGTCGCTCGCGCGCGAGCCGGATCAGAAGTGGAAGCTGTCCGCGAAGGCCATCACGGAGTTCCAGGCCACGCAGTCCGCGCTGCTCGCGGAGGTGGCCGCGCAGGTGAAGCCCGGGGCGCGCATCGTCTACGCCACGTGCTCCGTGCTGCCGGAGGAGAATGACACGGTGGTGGAGCGCTTCCTCGCGAAGCACCCGGACTTCGCGCTGGAGCCGGTGGGGGAGGGGTGGGCGCCGGAGCTCCAGGTGGGAGTGGACGGCCCCTACCTACGCGCCCTGCCACCCCGGGTCCCCGGCGGGGGCTTCTTCGCCGCCCGGCTGGTCCGCAAGGCGGGTTGACAGTCGCCGAGCCGCCACGTTACGCACGAATGACCTTCTCCTCTCCCGAGGGTGACAGCCGTGGCGGCAGATCCGAAGCAGACCGAAGTGATGCGGCAGATCAACGAAGCCTTCCAGGCGGCCGAGGCCAAGCTGGCCAAGCTGCGGGAGGCCGTTGAACGCAACACGGAGCTGGCCCGGGCCAACGGCAAGGCGGCCTTCCTCAAGGACAAGAAGGAGCAGACCCACCGCGAGCTGGGCGAGGCCGTCTGGCAGGCCGTGCAGGCGGGCCGGCTGGAGCTGCCCCCGAACTTCGCCCGGTTGCTCCAGTCCATCGCGGCGGCGGAGAAGGCGGCGGCGGACCACGCCGCGTCCCTCACCGACCTGCTCCGGGAAGGGGAAGAGGTGGCGGATCGTTTGAAGGTAAAAACCGTCGCGAAGCCGCAAAAAGTTGTGGCGTCGGGGACGAAGAAGCCGTAGAAGTCGCGCCGCCTCACGGCACGGACCGCCCCCCACGGCGGACCGGGCAGCACGCAGCAAAAGACGGGGCTATAGCTCAGCTGGGAGAGCGCTTGAATGGCATTCAAGAGGTCACCGGTTCGATCCCGGTTAGCTCCACACTGAAGTGAGAGAGGCCCGCGAGAGAAATCTCGCGGGCCTTTTGCTTTGGGGCACGGCTCCAAGGCCCGCTCGCTACGGGGGCGCCGGGACGTCGCGGGGCAGCCGCACGGTGAAGGTGGTGCCCGCCTCGGCGGTGGACGCCACGGTGATGGTGCCCCCGTGGGCCTCCACGAGCTGCTTCACGATGTAGAGCCCCAGGCCGATGCTCCGGGTGCTGTGGTCCACCTCGCCGCTGGCGCGCTGCAGCGGCTGGAAGAGGCGGCCCAGCCGGTCCTCGGGAATGGGTGCCCCCGCGTTGTGGATGGACAGCGTCACGGCGTCGGGCCCGCCGTGGGTCTCCACGACGACGGCGGTGTCCCGGGGGCTGTACTTCAGCGCGTTGGTCACCAGGTTCTGCGCCAGCTGTCCCAGCCGGTCCGGATCCCACTCGCCCAGGCCGCTGCCGCTCCGGCGCCGGTGGAGTTCCCGGTCCGGGTGCGTGGCCTCGATCTCCTCCAGCACGCCGTCCACGATTTCATGCAGGTCGGACGCGCGGCGCTGGATGCGCAGCCCGCCGCCCAGGCGCGCCTGGGTGAAGTCGAGCAGGTCGCGGATCATCCGGTGGGCCCGCTCCGCGGCGGATTGGATGCGGCTGACGGCCTTGGTGCTGCGCTCGTCCAGCTCCTCGCGGCGCATCAGGCTGGCGGCGCCCAGGAGGATGGCGCTCACGGGGTTGCGCAGGTCGTGGCTGACGATGCCGATGAGCTGCTGTTCGAAGTCCGCGCGCTGCTGCTGCTGGGCCTGGGCCTGGCGCAGCTCGTGGACGTCCATGGACGTGCCCACCCACTTGATCACCCGGCCCTCCGCGTCCTTCAGGGGCAGGGCGCGCACCAGGTGCCAGCGGTACTGGCCGTCGCGGTAGCGCACCCGGTGCTCGGTCTGGAAGCGGTCGCCGCGCTCCAGCGCCTCCGCCCAGATCTTGCCGCTGGGGGCCATGTCGTCGGGGTGGACGATGCACAGGTAGCCCCAGTTCAGCAGCGCCTCCGCGCTCATGCCGGTCTCCTCCGGCAGCACGCCGTTCACGTAGGTGATGGCGCCATCCGGGGTGGTGACGAAGACGGCCTCCGGCAGCGCCTCCGCGAGCGTGCGGAACTCCTCCTCGCTGCGGCGCAGGGCGTCGTCCGCGGCCTTGCGCTCCGTGACGTCCTGCATGGCGCCCACCATGCGGATCGCCGTGCCATTGGCATCGCGCACCACCCAGCCCCGGTCCTCCACATGGGCATAGGTGCCGTCCTGCCGGCGGAAGCGGTACTCGGCGCGCCAGTCGCTGCCGCCGGGTGCGTCCGCGATGGCGTGGAGGCTCTGCTCGGCCTGCTCGCGGTCCTCCGGGTGGACGGCGTCCGCCCACCAGTCCAGCCCGGGACGCACCGCGTCCATCGCGTAGCCGAAGAGGGTGTGGATGCCCTCGCTCCAGGACAGCTGCTGGGTGCGCAGGTCCAGGTCCCAGACGGCGTCCTTCGTGGCCCGGGTGGCCAGCCGGTAGCGCGTCTCCGACAGCTGGAGCGCCCGGAGCAGCTCCTCCCGCTGCCCGCGGGCCCGCGCGGCGTTCACCGTGCCCTCCAGCCGGGACACCAGCTCGCGCACGCCGAAGGGCTTCACCAGGTAGTCATCCGCGCCGGCGGAGAGGCCCTCCACCTTCGCCTCCTCGCCCGCGCGCGCGGACAGAAGGATGACCGGGACATGGGCCGTGCGCGGGTCCGCCTTCAGCTCACGCAGGAGCCCGAAGCCGTCCAGCCCCGGCATCATCACGTCCGACAGCACCACGTCCGGCGGATGCCGCCGCGCCAGCGTCAGCGCGGAATGGCCGTCCGCCACCGCCGTCACCGTGAAGCGGCCCGCCAGGGACCGCCGCACGTAGTCGCGCATGTCCGCGTTGTCGTCCGCCAGGAGCACGTGGCCCCGCACGATTCCCGGCGGCGCCTCCGGGACGGGCGCGGGCACGGGCACTTCATCCACCGCGTCCGACAACCACTGCGCTGCTTCCTGGACGAAGACCTCCGGGTTCGGAGCGTGGACGGCCTCCTGCGCGGACGTCCTCAGCTGCTCGGGAGACAGGTGCGCCGTGCCGGTGGGCAGGGACACCGTGAACGTGCTGCCCTGGCCCACGGTGCTCCGCGCGGAGATGTGGCCTCCGTGCAGCTCCACCAGCTCGCGCACGAGCGCCAGGCCGATTCCGCTGCCTTCATGGCTGCGGCCCCGCACGCCCTCCACCCGGTGGAAGCGCTCGAAGACGCGCGGCAACTCATGCTCGGGGATGCCCGTGCCCGTGTCGCTGACGGACAGCTCCACCCGGCCTTCGTGCTCGCGCAAGCGGACGGTGAGGGCGCCCTGGAAGGTGAACTTGAAGGCGTTGGAGAGCAGGTTGAGGACGACCTTCTCCCAGAGATCGCGGTCCACCCACACCGGGGTGGACAGGGAAGGGCAGTCCACCTGGAGCCGCAGCCCCGCCTTCGTCGCCAGCGAGTCGAACGCGCCCGCGAGCCCCGCGGTGAGCGGCCCCAGGTCCGTGGGCTTGAAGGTGGCCCGCATGCGGCCCGCTTCCAGCCGGCTGAAGTCGAGCAGGCTGTTCACCAGCTTGAGCAGCCGCTGGCCGTTGCGCTGGACCAGCGCCAGCCGCTCCCGGTGCGGGGACTCCAGCGGGTGTTCCGCGTCCGCGAGCATGTCCCCCAGCGGGCCCAGCATCAGCGTCAACGGCGTGCGGAACTCGTGGCTGACGTTGGAGAAGAAGGCCGTCTTCGCCCGGTCCAGCTCCGCCAGCGCCTCCGCCTGCCGCCGGGCGTCCTCGTACGCGCGCGCCCCCGCGATGGCGGCGCCCAGACTTCCGGCCACCAGCTCCAGGAACGACAGGTACGAGGCATCCGCCGGCACCCGGGGGGACATGCCCAGCACCAGCAGGCCCGTCGGGTTCGACTCGCCGGAGCGGGCCATGGGGAGGACGAGGGCGGAGTCCGGCTGCGGCACGCCGTCGCGCAAGGGGAGGGGACCGAAGCGCGCACCCAGTCCGTCCACGCGCTCGGCGCGTCCCGAGCGGATCACCTGGGCCAGCGGCCAGGGGGACGCCGCGCCCGGCTCCAGGCCCACCCCTCCGGGACAGAAGGCACCGTCCGCCTCCAGGCCCATGCGCGCCTCCAGCGAGGCCCGCGTGCCGTCCGCGTCGAGCAGGTAGAGCAGCGCGAAGGGCAGGTCCGCGGGGTTGGTGGCGAGCGCCTCCATGGCCCGGGTGCTCGCATCATGGGCCTGGAGCCTTCCGCCCGCGCGCGAGGCCACCTCCTGCAGCGTCCGGAGGCGGCGCGCGTCCAGCACCTGGCTGGTGGTCTCCACCACCGTGTCCAGCACGCCGTTGACCGCGCCGGATTCGTCGCGGACGGGGCTGTAGGCGAAGCTGAAGTAGGTCTCCTCCAGGAAGCCGTTGCGCTCCATGAAGAGGCGCTGGTTCTCCGCCTTGAAGACGCGCGCCTCGCGGCGGACCTGCTCCACCCACGGGCCAATCTGGTCCCAGATCTCCGCCCAGACCTCACGCCCGGCGCGCCCCATGGCGGACGGATGCTTGCCGCCCAGGATGGCCCGGTACGCGTCGTTGTAGATCTTCACCGACTCCGGGCCCCAGAACACCATCATGGGGAAGCCCGAGTGGATGACGGCGCTGGCGATGGTGCGCAGGGACTGCGGCCAGGAGGACACCGGGCCCAGCGGCGTCCTGGACCAGTCCATGGAACGCATCAGGGCGCCCATCTCACCGCCCCCGGCCAGGACCTCCTGGAGCGCGGGGTCGGCGGCGTCCGGATCCGGCGCGGGTGCGTCCGCACCGTCGTCACCGGACGTCCTGGAGCCCTGGTTCATCCCCGTTGCGTAATCGAAGCCCGCCGGTGAGGCCAGGGGAGGAGCGCGGGCGTCCCGCCATCGCAGGGCCCGGCGGCCCGCCTGCGTTGACGGCGGAACGGTGCGGCATGGCGCCGTCCCCGGTGAAGCCCGGCCGGGAAGGGCGCCACGCCACGGCTGACGGCGCGGAGGCTACTTGCCCGCGAAGACGTTCATCACGTCCTTGAGCAGCTTGATGGACTCGGCGTGCGGACGCTGGAAGGCGTTGCGGCCCATGATGGAGCCGAAGCCGCCACCCTGGTGGATCTGCCGGATGTCCTCCATGAGGGCGGACGTCTCCTTCGCCTCGCCGCCGGAGAAGATGACGATGCGCTTGCCGTTGAACGCGGAGCGCACCACCTCGCGCACGCGGTCCGCGAGCGTCTTGGTGGGGATGTTCGCCTTCTCGAAGGCCTTCTTCGCCTCGGCCTGCTCCAGGAAGTCCGTGGGCGGCTTCACCTTGATGATGTGCGCGCCCATCTGCGCGCTGATCTGCGCCGCGTACGCCACCACGTCGATGGCCGTCTCACCCTCCTTGGACAGGGCGCCGCGCGGGTAGGCCCACAGCACCGTGGGCAGGCCGTAGGACTTGGCCTCCGCGATGATGTCGCGCAGGTCTTCGTACTGCTCGTTGCGGGCCGCGGAGCCCGGGTAGATGGTGTAGCCCACCGCCGCGCAGCCCAGGCGCACCGCGTCCTTCACGGACGACGTCACCGCGGACATGGGCGCGGCCGTCTTGGCCAGCGAGTCGGAGTTGTTCACCTTCAGGATGAGGGGAACCTCACCCGCGAGCTTGCCCGCGATGGCCTCCAGGAAGCCCAGCGGCGCCGCGTACGCGTTGCAGCCGGACTCGATGGCCAGCTGCGCGTGGTAGTCCGGATCATACCCGGCGGGGTTCGGCCCGAAGGAGCGCGCGGGGCCGTGCTCGAAGCCCTGATCCACCGGGAGGATGACCAGCTTGCCCGTGCCGGCGAGCGTGCCGTGGTTGAGCAGGCGCGCCAGGTTCGTCAGCGTGCCGGGGTTGTCGGAGGGATACCAGGAGAGGATCTGCTTGACGCGGTCGGTGTAGGCCATGGGGTTTTCCTTGAAGGAAGGCGTCGAAACCGGCGCGGGATTCTGCGGTCCTTGTGCGCGCCGACCAAGCCCTGTCTGTACCGAATGTCCGCGACTGTCACGCCCTCTACGCGCCTTCCCGCGCGAGCGACTGGACGGAAGCCGACATCCGGCAGGGTCCAAGGGTGCACAGAAATGCTGCGCCGTCGCGGGCTTCCGGATATGCCCGGCCGCACACGAGGCGGACCACAGCATGGGCAGAGAAGTCAGCAGGGTCTTCGCAGTGGCAATGATGCTCACCGGTGGCGTGTCGGGCGCGCAGATTTCGCCCACGACGGCCCCCTCGAACGCTCCGGGAACGGGCGCGCCGGGGACCGCGACGCCCTCGCCCGGCAACATGTCTCCGGCCACCGTGCCCACCCCCTCGCCCGGCACCCCCTCGGCCCCGGGACCGAGCGGCAC
>NZ_RAWK01000032.1 GCF_003612165.1 Corallococcus aberystwythensis
GAGGACAGGCTTGGAAGCCGGGGTCAGCGAGAGGGGGCGGGACAGAAGCTTCGTGAGCATGGAGGACTCTCCTTGCCCCCTGTACGAAATGCGTCCGCGCCCGGTTACACCCGGACTTCCGTGGACCCTGATTCACCCACGGCGAACTCAGGCGCTGCGCAGCGTGAGGAGCGTCACCTCGGGCGGGACGCCGAGGCGGAAGGGGAGCCAGTGCCCCGTGCCGCCGGAGACGTAGAGGTGGTGGTCGCGGAAGCGGTAGCGGCCCAGCATGTGCTTGAAGGCGAAGCCGAACAGCGGGACCCCCAGGAAGGCCACCTGTCCGCCGTGGGTGTGGCCCGCGAGCGTGAGGCGCGCGCCGCGCTCGGCGGCGTAGGGGAAGAAGTCCGGGTGGTGCGAGAGGCAGAGCACCACGTCGTCCGGGTGTCCGTCCACGAAGGCGGTCTCCGCGGAGCGCTGCCAGCGCCGGTCGCGCCCGGTGCGGCTGCCGCCGGACATGGGGAAGTCCACGCCCACCACGCGCACGCGCTGGCCGCCGTGCTCCAGCACATGGGCTTCATCCACGAGCAGCCGGACCGGAGCGCCACGCTCGGCCAGCTGCGCGTAGCCGCCCAGGACCTCATCGAGCCCGCGCCAGTGCTCGTGGTTGCCGAGCACCGCGAGCATGCCGTGGCGGGCCGTCGTGGAGGCGAGGGCGGCCATCGTCTCGTCGATTTGATTCACATCGTCGATGAGGTCCCCGGTCATCACCTGGAGGTCCACGCCAGCGGTGTTCATCACCTCCACGGCACCGCGCAGGTACTCGGCGGAGATGAAGGGGCCCACGTGGACGTCGGTGATCTGCCCGATGCGGAAGCCGTCGAGCGCGGCGGGGAGGCCCTTCAGCTTCACCTCCACCTCGCGCACGGTGAAGCCCAGGCTGCCGCCGACGACGCCCACGGCGCTGGCGCCCATGGCGAGGACGGGCATGGCCTGACCGGCCTTCACCAGGAGGCTCCGGCGCTCCAGGTCCACACCCGGGGGCGCTGCCTTCTGCCGGCGTTCAGCGCGCAGCTTGAGGATGAGGAACGGCGGGCCCATCAGCATCACCATCAGCGCGGCGATGCTCCACACGACGGCGAACAGCTTCACCGGCACGAGCAGCGGGGGCGTGTGGTGCAGGCCGTAGCCGGTGACGGCGGGCACGGTCCAGGCCGCGAACGCGAAGACAGAGAGGCCCACCAGCACGCCATGGCGCCAGCCCCGCGTGACGGCGGGCAACAGCCTGCGCAGCACGAGGTACGCGCCCAGGTAGACGAACAGCAGGACCAGCAGTCTTCCCATCGTGGCAGCGCTCTTCCGTGTGAGGAGTCCCGAGGATAACGGACCCCCTGACAGCGCGCTGTCCTCCGTCACCGGGCTGCTCGCCTGGGCTCCACGGGCTTGAGCGTGGAATAACCGGGAAACCGGAGGCGGCATGCGGATGGGGTGGCTGTGGCTGGTGATGTTGCTGGGGTGTGCATCCGCACCCGGGCCCTCACCGGCGGAAGCGCGGGAGTGCGAGGACCGCGATGAGGACCAGTGCCTCACGCATGTCTGTGAGGACGACGTCTGCGCGCTGTTCCGGTGCGAGGACCTGTCACCGGACCGCATCGTGCGGACGCGAGGGGCCATGCCGGTGGCGCCCATCTTCGTGGCGCCCGGCAGTGGGCCTCAACGGACGTGGGGGAGTGCGCAGGGCCTGCCAAGAGACGCGGTGCCCGTCATGGTCTTCCGCTGGCACCGGCGCGAGAAGCTGCCCAGCGAGCTACGCCGCGAGAAGGCCCAACAGGAGTGGGCGAAGCGGCCGAAGGAGCGGCACCACATCTTCCCGCAGGCGTTCAAGGCGCATTTCGATGATAAGCGCATCGACATCCACAAGTACGTCTTGATGATCGATGCGGAAGTGCACGCGCGCATCCATCGGGGCAAGCAAGGTGGACCCTGGAATGAGGACTGGCGCACCTTCATTGCGCAAGATCCGGCTTCCATACCAATCCCTGAGTACTTTGAGCATGCCTCCTGGATGATCCAGAAATATGAGCTCTTTGGCCTGCCCATGACGTACTGGCAGCAGATAGAGCTCTCACCCGGGCCCTTCGAGGACTGAGCCATGCGCTACTTCACGGTGGAGAGCTTCAGCTTTGATGAGCCCGGGCACTGGAGTGGGGAGTACCGGGCGCGCCATCGATGGCACCTGTCAGGCGTCGACTGCCCTCGGTACGGTATCTGGTCAGGGCTGAGCGCGTTCCCTTCCGTGGACCTGTCAGCGGTGGATGAACCGGTGCTCGCCAACCCAAAGGGCCCCACGTCCCTGGAGGAGTACAATCGACTCGTTGCGCTGGTGCGTCCTTTTGTTCCTCCTGAGCTCCCCGTCCTTGCAGGTGGCTCGTTCGGGCCCATGGTCGGAACCGCTCAAGGCAGGTTCGGCCCGGTCACTTGTTGCCCTTCGTGGGAGCTGATCCTCCGTGAGGACGCGGTCGAACTGCTCAAGGCTGAAGGGCTGCAAGGCATCATCGCGGTCCGAATGGAGCTCAGATCCCGCCGGAGCACCATGCCGGCACTCTACGAGCTGGAAGCGCGCCCCCTGGCGAAGCTGCATCCGGACTGCATCGGCGAATTCAAGACGCCCGCCTGTGACATCTGCGGCAAACCCGAATCGTTCCGACTCCCTCCGAAGCGCTGGCTGCTGCGCTCCTCCATCCCGGAAGGGCTCGACTTCTTCGGCATCAAGGGAGCCAGTCCACGCGTCGTCAGCGAGCGCTTCGTTGAAACCGTGCAGCGGCTGGGCCCCAGCGACGTGCACTACCAGGAACTTCCCGCCGCCGATTAGTTACATCCCCCCGCCCGGGCTCGCGAGCCGCAGGTGCGAGTGCAGCGTCTCCGCCCGCAGGTACAGGAACTGCGCATCCCCGAAGGCCAGCGCGTCCCCGTCCGTGAGTATCCGCTCCTCGCCCTCGCCCAGCTCCGCGGCGTTCAGCCAGGTGCCGTTCATGGACCCCAGGTCCTTTACGGAGCACGTCCCCTGCGCCGCGTGCCAGCGCAGCACCGCGTGCTGCTTGGACACGGACGGGTCGTGCACCATCAGCGTGCACCCCTCCGTCCGGCCCACCCGCAGCTCCTGCCCGTCCCGCTCCGGCCCCAGGAAGTGGACCTCCAGCGAGTCGAACGCCTGGAGCATCACCAGCAGCCGGTCCACCAACCGCGAACGGTGCGCCATCCCCACCGTGCGCGCCTCCGCCAGCCGCAATGCCACCTGCTGGAACACCGGCTCCGGCGGCTGCTGGATGAGCACCACCGGCCCGGAGGCTTGCAGGAACGCCTGCACGGGCGCGTAGGCGAACGGGCGCAGTTGTTGGACGGAAGGCATCACGCACTCCAGGTTACCCCCAGCCCCGCCCCCGCGCGAGCCGCCGGGCCCCAGTGTCAGGTGCCCGGCGATTGCTTCAATCACTTCAGGACGCGACGGACGCCTTCATCAGGTGGTCCCCGTAGTCCTCCCGCAGCTTCATCTTCAGGAACTTCCCCGTCGACGTGCGCGGAATCTGGGTCACGAAGAGGATGTCATCCGGCAGCCACCACTTCGCGAACTGCTTCTCCAGGTGCGCCGTCAGCTCCGCCTTCGTCGCCTGCTGTCCCGGCTTGAACACCACCGCCGCCAGCGGGCGCTCGTCCCACTTCGGATGCCGCCCCGCGAACACCGCCGCCTCCAGCACGGAGGGATGCGCCATCAGCGCGTTCTCCAGCGCCACGGAGCTGATCCACTCGCCGCCGGACTTGATGACGTCCTTGCTGCGGTCGGTGATGTGCAGGTAGCCCGCCGGGTCGATGGTCACCACGTCGCCCGTCTTGAACCACCCGTCCTGCGTGAACCGGTCCTTGCCCTCGTCGCCGTAGTACGACGCCGCCACCATGGGCCCGCGCACCTCCAGCTCGCCCATGGCCTTGCCGTCCCAGGGAAGGATCTCCCCGCTGTCGCTCACGTGGCGCGTCTCCACGAACGGCACGGAATAGCCCTGCGACGCGTACGCCTCCAGCTGCGTCTCCGGCGAGGCCGTGTGCAAATCCCCCTTGAGCCGCGCGAGCGTGCCCACCGGGTTCATCTCCGTCATGCCCCACGCGTGCAGCACGTTCTGCCCGTGGCGCTTGCGGAACCCGTCGATGAGCGCCGGCGGCGCCGCGGAGCCACCAATCACCATGTGCCGCATGGTGCTCAGGTCCCACTTGCCGGGCTCGCGGTCCAGCTGCGCCAGGATGCCCAGCCAGATGGTGGGCACGCCGCCCGCCACCGTGACCTTCTCGTTCTGCATCAGCTCCAGGAGCGACTGCGGATCCAGGTGCGGCCCGGGCAGCACCTGCTTCGCCCCCGTGAGCAGCGCGTCGAACGGCAGGCCCCACGCCGCCGCGTGGAACATGGGCACCACCGCCAGCACCGTGTCGGCCTCCCGCAGCCCCAGCACCTCCGGCAGGCAGCACACCAGCGTGTGCAGCACGATGGAGCGGTGGCTGAAGAGCACGCCCTTCGGGTTGCCCGTCGTGCCGGACGTGTAGCAGAGCATCGCCGCGCTGTTCTCATCCAGGCGGGGGAAGTCGAACGTGGGCGACTCCGCGGCGAGCAGCTTCTCGTAGTCCAGCCGCCCTTCCGGCACCGGCCCGTCGTCCGGGATGACGATGACGTGCTTGATGTTGCCCGCGGCCTTCTCGAACTTCTCCACCAGCGGCAACAGTGAGCGGTCCACCACCACCACGGTGTCCTCCGCGTGGCGCGCGATGTAGCCCAGGTCGTTGGGGTGCAGCCGCAGGTTGAGCGTGTGCATCACCGCGCCCATCGCCGGCACGCCGAAGTAGACCTCCAGGTGCTGGTGGTGGTTCCAGCTCAGGGACGCCACGCGGTCCCCGGGCTTCACCCCCAGCCGCGTGAGCGCGTTCGCCAGCTGGCAGACGCGCTTGTGGAAGTCCGCGTACGTGTAGCGGTGCAGGGACTTGTCCGGCCTGCGGCTGACGATCTCCTGAGCGGCGTAATAGGAACGCGCGCGCTCCAGGAAGTGCGTCAGGGTGAGCGGGAAATCCATCATGCGACCGGTGAGCATCGGCACCATCCCTTCGGGAGAGGGGGAAGGGCCGGATGCTACCGGATGCGCGGCGCCATGCCCGCCACTCCCAGTGGGGGCAGGCATGGCGCATGACGTCAATGTCAGCCGAAGAAAACCTGCGCGACCTCGAAGAACTCCTTGGGCACGCGCTTGAGCTCCCGGGTGGCCTCGGCCAGCTCCTCGCTGACGATGTCGTTGCCGCGCAGGGCGGCCATCTTCCCGAACTCGCCGCGAGCGACCATGTCGCACGCATGCACGCCAAACCGGGTGGCGAGCACGCGGTCGTGCGCCGTGGGGGCGCCGCCGCGCTGGATGTGGCCCAGCACGGAGACGCGCGTCTCGAAGCCGGTGCGCCGTTCAATCTCCGAGGCGACGATGTTGCCCACGCCGCCCAGGCGCGGCCGGCCCGCTTCGTCCAGGGCGCCCGTCGTCACGAGCTGTTCGTTCTGGTCCGCGGACAGCTTGATGCGCGTGCCCTCCGCCACCACGACGATGGAGAAGGTGCGCCCGCCTGCGTTGCGGCGCACCAGGTGCTGGGCGACGGCCTCCAGGTCCGCGGGAATCTCCGGGACAAGGATGACGTCCGCGCCGCCCGCGATGCCCGCGTAGGTGGCGATCCACCCGACGTGCCGGCCCATCACCTCGCAGACGATGACGCGCTTGTGGGACTCGGCGGTGGAGTGCAGCCGGTCCACGGCCTCCGTGGCGATGTGGACCGCGGTGTCGAAGCCGAAGGTGAAGTCCGTGCCGTTGAGGTCGTTGTCGATGGTCTTCGGCACGCCGACGATGCGCAGTCCTTCCTGGGACATGCGCGTGGCGGCGGACAGGGTGCCCTCGCCACCGATGGCGATGACAGCGTGGATGCCATTGCGCTCGATGGCGCGCTTCACGCGCTCGAGGCCGTTCTCCACCTTGAACGGGTTGACGCGCGACGTTCCCAGGATGGTGCCACCCCGGTGGAGGATGCCGGACGTGGTCTCCCGCGTGAGGCGGAAGTGGTTGTCGTCCAGCAGGCCCTTCCATCCATCGCGCAGGCCCATCATCTCGAAGCCGTGCTCGCTGGCACGGCGGACGATGGCTCGGATGACCGCATTGAGGCCGGGGCAATCACCCCCGCCGGTGAGCACGGCGACTTTCATGTCTCAGGTTCTAGCGCGACCCGGCCTCCGCGCGTGAGGACGGATTGCACGGAACGCCCGTGGGAAACCCTTCCCGGTCCCCGGGCGTGCGGGGGACCTGGCCTGTCAATCGCCGGCGGAGTGCAGGTGTAATTCCCGGAAGCGGGTGGCCTTGCCGCGCGGCGCCACGCACCGGGCGGCTGGGGGGCCAGCGACCGGCGCGGGGAGGGCGGCGTATGCTGGCCAGCCCATGAACCCAAGGGTGTTCCAGACGGAGCAGGAGGCGGCCAGCACCTGCGCCGCGCGCATCGCCGAGGCGGTGCGCCACACACCGGAGCTGGTGCTGGGGCTCGTCACGGGGCGCTCGCCGCTCAACGTGTACCGGAACCTGGTGGAACTGGCGGCCCGGGGGGCGCTGGACCTGTCGCGGGCGACGACGTTCAACGTGGACGAGTTCCTGGGACTGCCGCCGGAGGACGCGGGCAGCTTCCGCGCGTACATGGACCGGCACCTGTTCCGGCATGTGAATCTGTCAACGGAGCGGATCCACTTCTTCGACGGGTGCGCGCCGGACGCGGAGGCGGAGTGCGCGCGCTATGACGCGGCGCTCGCGGCGGCCGGGGGGCTGGACCTGCTGCTGCTGGGCGTGGGGCCCAACGGGCACATCGCGTTCAACGAACCCGGGGAGGTGCTGACGGCGGCGAGCCACCGCGCGCGCCTGTCGCGGGAGACGCGGCTGTCGCACGTGATGGCGTTCGGGGATGATCCGTCGAAGGTGCCCATGGCGGCATTGACGCTGGGCATGGCGGCGGTGCTCCAGGCGCGCAAGGTGGTGGTGCTGGCCTTCGGCGTGAACAAGGCCGCGGCGGTGACGGCGATGGTGCACGGGCCGCTCACGCCCAGGTGGCCCGCGTCGTTCCTCCAGCTCCACCGCGACGTGGAGCTGTGGCTGGACACGGGCGCGGCCAGCGGCCTGCAAGGGCGCGGGCTGGAAGAGGCCCGGCCCCGCCACATCGGCACCTGACGGCGGCACCGCGAATCAGACCCGTTGGGCGAACCGTGGCCGCCCGCTCCGCCCGAGCCGCGCGAACTGGTCCGATAGTCGGACCAGTTGGGAGAGCCGTGGCAGGGGGGGACCTGCTCCCCGCCCGAGCCGCGCGAACTGGTCCGACAGTCGGACCAGTTGGGAGAGCCGTGGCCTGGAAGGGGGCCCGCGCCGCCCAAGCCGCGCGAACTGGTCCGACAGTCGGACCAGTTGGGGGAGCCGTGGCCCGGAAGGGGACCCGTTCCGCCCGAGCCGCTCGAACTGGTCCGACAGTCGGACCAGTTGGGAGAGCCGTGGCCCGGAAGGGGCCCGCGGCCTGACCTGTTTGCCGGAGAGCCGGCGAGGGCTTCGTCAGTGCGTCGCGGACGCGAGCCGCGCGGGAGGCTTGCTGGCCGGGGCAGGGCGGGACGCGGGCTTCGCGGGGACCCGCGCCTTCGGTGCGGCGGGCGGCTTCGCGGCGGCGGCGCCGGCCGGACGGGCCTTCCTCGCGGCGGCCTTCACGGCAGGAGCCTTCACGGTGACCGCCTTGGCCGGGGACTCGGAGACGGCCGGACGCTTTGCCACGACAGGCGTCCTGGGCCGGGTGTGCTCATAGGCCGCGAGCACCTTGGCCACGTAGAACTCCGTCTCCCCGTTGCGCGGCACGCGCCCGTTCACCGACCCCGGACCCGCGTTGTACGCGGCCACCGCCAGCCGCACGTCGCGGAACCTGCGCAGCTGCTCGGCCAGGTAGCGCCCGCTCGCGTCGACGGACGGCGCCGGGTCGAAGGGGTCGTCCACCCGCATCATCGCCGCCGTGTCCGGCATCAGCTGTCCCGGGCCCATGGCCCCCGCGGGCGAGATGCGGTGCACCCGCGTCTCCGACTCCACCTGGATGAGCGCCCTCAAGAGCCCCGGCGGAATCCCGTGGCGCCGCTCCGCGTCCACGATGAGCGGCTCCAGCGGCGGGTGGTCATCCAGCACGCACGCGGGCCGGTGCGCCACGTAGGCCCCCAGGGCCCTCGCCTTCGTCTGGAGGAAGGAGAAGGACAGGGGCGACACCTGCGTCCCACCCAGCCACGCCACGCCCACGTTGAGCAACACCACGGGCACCAGCGCGCACGGCACCAGCCACGCCCACTTCGGAATCTCGATGCCGCCCACGGTCCGCTTGCGTCCCACCCTCCCCACTTAAGGGCCCTGCGCGTCCCCGTCCAGCTTCCGGCCCGCGCGAGTGGACACACCGGGCCCGCCACCCGCCCCGGCGTCGTGAATCCGGGGCAGGGAGCGTGCGCGCTAGAACAGCAGGCCGAAGTAGTTGGCGCTCGCCTTGGCGCCCACGCAGACCTCGACGTCCGCGGTCCACGACTGCGTGGGGGGCGACCCCGTGGCCTGGAAGAGGAACTCCAGCTGCTCCTGTTTGGCCAGGTCCAGCACGTCCACCGCGCCGCTGCTGGTGAGCTGGAGCTTGTTGGTGGAGCCGCCGGTGCCGGTGCGCCGGAACTCGCCCAGCAGCACGTACTCCGCGGAGCCCGGCTTGCGCACGGACAGGCTCGCACGCTCGATGCCGCTGATGTCCGTGCTGGCGGTGGCGTCGAAGAGCTTCAGCCGCAGCTCCGTCTCCACGTCGGCGTCCTCGGGGAGCGCGCTGGCGAAGTCGCCCAGCGGAATCTCGAAGGACTGCTCCACGGAGCCGCTGATGGGCGGGGCGGCGGGGAAGGACAGGTCGTTCTCGGTCTTGCAGATGCGCTCGGCCTCCACCTCGAGGGTGAAGAGCGAATCACAGCCCGTGCCCAGCAGGGTCACGGCGCCGGCGAGCAGGAGGGTGCGGAAGGAATTCGTTCGCATGGGGGAAGGTCTCCTGGCTCAGAAGAAGTAGACGATGAAGCCCAGCTTCACGGACGGGATGGTGGCGCGCACGTGCAGCGGCCCGGAGGTGACGCTGTCGTCGCCGGACGCGTCCTGGATGAGCGGCGTGGGGTCCGGCACGGTGAGCGCCACGTAGCTCAAGCCCACGTTGAAGAAGAAGTTGAAGCGGCTCTTCGTGCCCACCTCCAGGCCCACGCTGCCCGTCACGTAGTTGTAGGTGACGTCGCGGATGGCCTCCGACGTGGCGCTCGGCTCCCGGCCCAGCCAGTCCAGCACCTCGCTGTACTCCGAACCGAAGTAGTGCCCGACCTCCGCGTTGAGCGTCGGCGCGATGAAGGTGTCCATCGGCAGGATGCTCAACCCGCCACGCACGCCGAAGCTGAGCGTGTTGGTGGTGGGGCCCGCGTGCAGCCGCAGCCAGTTCGTGGGGCGCACCACCGCGGACAGGCCGATGCCGTGCGGAGCGCCCACGTCCAGCAGCAGGCCCACCCGGTGCGGCGCGTCGTCGTCCTGCGCCTGCGCCGGGGTGGCAATGCCCAACATCGCCAGGCATCCCAGGGCGATGCCGGAGGAAAGAAGCGAAGGGTGTCGTCGTCTCAAGGAAGGGGAGTCCATCGTCATGACGAAAGTTCCACGGTGAATGCCGGCCCAGCGGACATTCTTCGCGGAAGGCGCACGGGAAATGAAGCGGGACGCGCGAATCCGGTACGGGGTTTCCGGGATGCCACGGCACGCGGCGGGTGGACTGCCCGGTTCCCGACACGCTGAGTCACCCGAAGAGACCCGGGAATGCGTGCAATGCCTGTCAAATCACTGGCGTCCTGTTCAATCCCGTGGGGGATGTGCAGCCAAACCCCGGCATGCGAGCGTATGATGAGAGGACACGGTGACGTGGCGTTCAGGGCCGGAACCGGGGGGCCAAGGATGATCGACGAAGTCGATCTGCGCATGAAGGCGTGGGTGGGACGCATTGCCTCGGAAGCGCCTGTCCATCTGGGCGTGCCCGACCGTGAGTCCCTGGACCGGGGTGTCTGTCTTTACCTCCTGGAGCTGGGGCCGGCGCCGCTGAACCGGGCGGGGAAGCGGGGCGCCCTGCAATTCACTGTCTGTTACCTGGTGACGGTGGGCGCGGAGACGCCCGAGCGCGCGCACCGGCTCCTGGGCGACCTGGTCTTCGCGGCCATGAGCGACAAGGAGCTGGAGGTGGACCTGAGCCCGGTGCCGGCGGCGCTGTGGGCGGGGCTTCGCTCGGTGCCGCGTCCGGCCTTCCGCCTGCGGGTGCAGGTGCGCAGGGAGCAACCCGTGGCGGAGGTGCGGTGTCTGTCATTGGTGGGCGGAGCGGCCCCTCCGGTCCCCCTGCTGGGGCGGGTGGTGGGGCCCGGTGACGTGCCCATCCGGGACGCCTGGGTGGCGCTGCCCTCGCTGCAGTTGAGCACGCGCACGGATGCGGAGGGGCAGTTCCACTTCCCCCGCGTGCCGGCGGTGGAGTCGCTGGGCCGGCTGGAGGTGCGCGCGGAGGGCGAGACGCTGTCGGTGGAGTCAGAGGTGCTGGCCACGGGGACGGCGCCGTTGATCATCCGGATGCCGGTGAAGGAGGAGTGACGATGCACGCGTGTCCGCCAGCCGAGGCCGTGGAGGCGCGGCCCCGCGCACGGCGGCACTTGGCGTGGGTGCTGGCCCTGGCGCGGTGGTTGAAGGCCTGGGCGGAGCGGGTGCTGGCGGAGCACTCCGCGGCGCTGACGAAGGCGGCGGCGGGACTGGGCGGCGCGCGGGTGCGCTCGCTGCCCTTGCGTGAGCCGGCCGTGAGGCTGCTGCCGCCGGTGCCCCTGTGGCCTCCCAGGCTGGAGCCCCTGCCGGACGCGGCATCCTTCGCGACGTACCCGGAGGCGCCCACGCCCCGCCTGAACACGCTGCGGTGCATTCCGAAGGAAGAGGGGACCGCGCCGGACGTGGAGGGCGCGGAGGGTTCCTTGCCGGCGACGCCCCGGGTGCCCTTCGGGTTCGATCCGGATGACCTGCTGCCCCCGGAGCCCGTGGCGGTGGTGGCCCTGGTGCCTTCGCCCGCGGCGCTGCTCCAGGCCGCCGCGAGGGAGGTGCCGGCGCTTCAGCCCGCCGCGCCGCGACCGGTGCGGACGGTGACCTCGTTTCCCAGGGACCCCGCGAGGGACCTCATCGCGCTCCTGAAGGAGTCACTGGGAACGCCAGTCCAGCCGTCCGTGCCCTGGTCCGAGGCCGTGCCTCCAGCGTCCGACGAGCCCACCGACGCGGAGGAGATGCTGCGCCAGTGTGAGCGGCTGGAGCTGGAGCCGACGGTCGAGTAGCCCCGGTCCGCTGCCGCTATGATGGCCGGCGCGATGTCCGAGCGCTCACGCCCCAGCGCTGTTCCTCCTGGCCTCACGGTGGCGGACGTCGAGCGCCAGCTGGAGGGTCGCGCGGAGGTGCTCGCGGCGGCGCGACGTCCCCATGCGGAGCTGGAGAAGGCGCTGTCGGGCCGGCGGTGGCGGCGCGCGCTGGTGCAGCGGCCGGAGCTGGTGCCCGCGCTCGTGGCCGAAGCTCGGGCGGTGGAAGAGGCACTGGAGCGCGTCCAGCGCCGCGCGGCACAGGAGGCCTGGCCGGACGACACGCCCGTGTGGAAGGAGGTTCGGGAGCTGTCGGCGCGGCGGGCGCGGCTGACGCGACTGGCCCGGCGCAGGCTGGCCGCGCTGACGGTGGCGCCCGGGGATGTTTCGCTGGAAGAGGCGCTGACCCGGCTGGATGCGCTGGTGCGCCACGAGGTGCGCTGGGCGCTGAAGCCGGGGGAGGTGCTTGTCCACGAGGACCATACCTGGCGGCGTTCGTTCTCCCCGCTCGTGCAGTCGCGGCGGGAGCTGCCGCGCCAGGACCTCGCCTGGGCAGCGCTGGGCATGCTGTGCGTCCTGGGGCTGCTCGTGGCTTCCAACTCGAGTGTGCTCCAGGTCATGGGCTTCCTGGTGACGGGCTGCATGGGCTTCGTGGTCTCGCAGCTCCTGCGCGGAGGCCAGCTCAGGCTCACCAGCGAGCGGCTCATCTGGAGGCCGGTCTTCGGTGAGCCGCAGGAGGTGCGGCTGGGCGCCATTGCCCCCGACGGCCTCCGGCTGGAGCAGGGCTCGGACCTCAGGGTGGAAGGGGAACGGCGGCTCCATGCGCGCTCCGTGCGAGGGGTCACGGCCGTCGCGCTGCTCGTGGAGCTGCACCGTCAGCCCCCCTTGCGCGGCGCGGCCCGGGCGGGCGTGCGGCTGGACTCGGTGGCGGTGTTTCCCGCGAAGCTCGGCAAGCGGAAGGGCTTCTGCGTGCTGGGCCCCCAGGGCCTCTCCTTCATCCCGGAGGAAAAGGGCCCCCAGGCGTTGAGGGCCGTCACCGGCCATCCTTCATCGCTGCGGAACTTCGAGTCCGACCAGGTGCTGGACGCGCTGCGCTGGCTGCCAGAGGCGGAGTTCGACGCCTGCGTGATGCGCATGGTGGAGGCCACCGGCGGCGCGGCCTGGGCCCGCGCGGAGGCTCGCTACGTGCCCGGCACCCCGGTGTGGCAGGGGATCCGCATCCAGCACCGGGACCTGACGCTGACCGGCCGCGTGCAGTGGAGCCAGCAGGATGCCGCCGAAAAGCTCCTGCGCGACTGGCCCCGTTAAAGGCAGTCCGACCAGGGAACGCCGCTCACTGCGTATGCGGAAAGGGGGGCGTTGCGCCGCGCAACGAGTCCGCCGGGTCCGGGTCCACCCGTTCCCCCATGTCAGACGCCACACCTACAGTCATGAAGGGGTCCCCAGCCCCCTTCCCCGAGAGACATCATGAAAGCCAGACACCCGGTGGTGCGCCGAGTCTTCCAGCGCACCGCATCCGCGGCGATGTTGCTGTTGGGCCTCGCCTACGGCCGCTCGTCGCACGCGCAGCACTTCACCGTCTTCGAGAGTGGCCAGGTGCGTCCCCTGGCCCTGTCTCCCAACGGCCAGTGGCTCTACGCCGTCAACACGCCCGACAACCGGCTGGAGATCTTCCAGGTCGGCGCCAGCGGCCTGTCCCACAAGGGCTCCGTGCCCGTGGGGATGGAGCCCGTCGCCGTGGCCGCGCGCACCAACAACGAGGTCTGGGTCGTCAACCACCTGTCCGACAGCGTGAGCATCGTGAAGGTGGACGCGAACGGGCAGGGCGGCAGCGTGACGCGCACGCTGCTCGTGGGCGACGAGCCCCGCGACATCGTCTTCGCGGGCACCGGCAAGAAGCGCGCGTTCATCACCGCCGCGCACCGGGGACAGAACACCGGGTTCGACCCGCAGCTCACCACGCCGGGCATCGGCCGCGCGGACGTCTGGGTGTTCGACTCGGACAACCTGGGGACGACGCTGGCCGGCACGCCGCTCACCCGGCTCACCCTGTTCGGTGACACGCCGCGCGCGCTCGCGGCCACGCCGGATGGCAGCCGGGTCTACGCGGCGGCGTTCCACTCCGGCAACCGCACCTCCGTGGTCCACGAGAGCCTGGTGCCCAACGGCGGCGAGTCCGTGGGCGGCGTCCCCGGCCCCAACGTCAACCACCAGGGCCTGCCCGCCCCGGAGGTCTCCGTCATCGTGAAGTACAACGGCGAGGACTGGTTGGACATCCTCAACCGGCCGTGGACCGACTCCCTCCGCTTCACGCTGCCGGACAAGGACGTGTTCGCCATCTCCGCCACGGCCAACCCGCCCGTGCAGGTGTCCGGCGCGGCGGGCACCTACGCGGGCGTGGGTACCATCCTGTTCAACATGGCCGTCAACCCGGTGAGCGGGAAGGTCTACGTGAGCAACACCGAAGCGCGCAACGACCTGCGCTTCGAGGGCCCCGGCACGATGACGGGCCAGACGCTGCGCGGCCACCTGCACGAAAGCCGCATCACCGTGCTGGGCGGCCCCAGCGCCCCTTCCGTCACGCCCCGCCACCTCAACACGCACATCAACTACGCGGCCTGCTGCGCGGCCACGCCCAACACGGAGAGCGAGAAGAGCCTCGCGCAGCCCACGGGCATGGCGGTGTCGTCCAACGGCGCCACCCTCTACGTCGCCGCGTTCGGTTCGTCGAAGCTGGGCGTGTACGCGACTTCGCAGCTGGAGGCCGGCACGTTCACGCCTTCCACCGCGAACCAGATTCCGCTGACGGGCGGCGGCCCCACCGGCCTGGTGCTGGATGAAGCCCGGGGGCGCCTGTACGTGCTCACCCGCTTCGACAACGCCGTCTCCGTGGTGGACACCGCGACGAAGACGGAGGTGGCGCACCTGCCCATGTTCAACCCGGAGCCGCCGAGCGTGGTGCAGGGCCGCCCGTTCCTCTACGACGCGCGCACCAGCTCCAGCCACGGTGATTCGTCCTGCGGCAGCTGCCACATCTTCGGCGACTTCGACAGCACCACCTGGGACCTGGGCAACCCGGACGGTGACGTGAAGACGAGCTACAACCCCATCGTCCCGGTGCTGCCGGAGTTCGGCACGGACCCCACCTTCGGCCAGGACACGGCGTTCCACCCGATGAAGGGCCCCCTGTCCACGCAGAGCCTGCGCGGCATGGCCAACCAGGGCCCCATGCACTGGCGAGGGGACCGCACCGGCGGCGACAGCGCGCCCAGCGTGCAGCCCAACGGCGGCACCTTCGACGAGGTCGCGGCCTTCAAGCAGTTCAACCCCGCGTTCAAGGACCTGCTGGGCCGCAGCTCGCAGCTCACGGAGACGGAGATGCAGAAGTTCTCCGACTTCATCCTCCAGGTCGTCTACCCGCCCAACCCCATCCGCAAGCTGGACAACTCGCTCACGGCGTCGCAGCAGGCGGGCAAGGACTTCTTCACGAACACGACCAGCTTCTTCCAGGGGTCGTGCGAGTCCTGCCACCGCGTGGACGTGAACGCGAACCCGGGCGAGGGCCCCTTCAAGGGCTTCTTCGGCACGGACGGGAAGAGCTCCTTCGACGCGGAGCCGCTGTTCCCCAAGGTCCCGCACCTGCGGAACATGTACCAGAAGGTCGGCATGTTCGGAGCGGGCTTCCCCTTCGGCACCACGCCGGTGGATCCGTTCCTGGGGGACCAGGTGCGTGGCACGGGCTTCAACAGCGACGGCGCCATCCCCACGCTGTTCCTCTTCAACAGCGGGTTCGACTTCCACCCCATCTTCAACCAGGTGGGCATCCCGGACACGCCCGCGGGCTTCCAGGCGAAGAAGGACATGGAGGAGTACATGTTCGCCTTCGAGACCAACCTGGCGCCCATCGTCGGACAGCAGGTGACGCTCACCGCGACCAACGCGGCGGTGGTGGGGACGCGCATCGACCTGCTGATGGCGCGCGCGGACGCGGGTGAGTGCGACCTGGTGGCCAAGGGGCGCGCGGGCACGTACGAGATGGGCTTCCGCTACCTGGGCAGCGGGCAGTTCAAGGCGGACCGCGCGGCGCTGCCGCTGGTGCCGTCCGCGTCGCTGCGCTCGGCCGTGGCCACGAACCAGGGCGTGCTGACGTACACCTGCACGCCGCCTGGCTCCGGCCAGCGCGTGGGCATCGACCGGGACCTGGATGGGTTCCTGGATGGGGACGAGCGGACCGCGGGCACGAACCCCGCGGACCCCGCCAGCCACCCGTAGCGGCGGCTCCAGCAGTCAGCGGCTGAAGACACTCGGCGGCCCGGGCACCTGTTGCCCGGGCCGCTTGTCGTTTCAGGGGTTTACGGAGCAGGCGGGCAGGCCAGGGGCTCAAGTCGAGTTGCATTCGATAATACTGAGATATATCTCAGACCCATCTGGAAGGTATCTTGAACTCCCTGGAAGGACATGACATGCGCGGCGGACACGGAAGAGGCCGAGGCGACCCGGAGCACTGGCATCACGAGGGGAGAGAGGGCCCCCGGGGACGGCACGGCGGCCATGGCGGCGGCGGGCGTCACCGGATGTTCGAGGGCGGCGAGCTGCGGCTCGTCCTGCTCCACCTCATCAATGAAGAGCCCCGGCATGGTTATGACCTGATCCGGGCCATCGAGGGCTTGAGCCGGGGCGTTTACGTCCCCAGCCCCGGGGTCATCTACCCCACGCTCACCCTGCTCAAGGACATGGGGCTGGTGGGCGAGCCGGACACGACGGACACCCAGCGCAAGCTCTTCGCCATCACGGAGCAGGGCAAGGCGCTGCTCGCGGAGAACGCGAAGGCGGTGGAGGGGCTGCTGCGGCGGCTCGGGGAGGCCGCGGAGCTGCGCGAGCGCACGGACGCGGCTCCGGTCCGGCGCGCGATGCAGAACCTGAAGAGCGTGCTGTTCGACACGCTGTCACCCGGTGCCGACAAGAAGGTCGTGCTCGACGTGGCGGCGTTGATCGACGAGGCCGCGCAGAAGATCGAGAGGCTCCGCTCATGAACACGGACACCCAGGGCCTGCATCAAATCGTTCGCGTGCGCCATGAGCTGAAGCGGCGCAGGTTGGTGGTCAGCGGCGTGGAGTCCGTGACGCCTCGCATGCGGCGCATCCACTTCGCGTCGCCGGACCTGGCGGACTTCATCAGTCCGTCACCGGATGATCACATCAAGCTGTTCTTCCCGCAGGCGGGGGAGCAGGTGATGCGGGACTTCACGCCGCGGGCCTACGACAACAGTGGCAAGACGCTGACCATCGACTTTGCCCTGCACGGCACCGGGCCCGCGACGGAATGGGCCGCCGGGGCGCAGGTCGGCTCCACGCTGGAGATCGGCGGACCGAAGGGCTCGCAGGTCGTGCCTGACGACTTCGACTGGTACCTCCTGGTCGGTGACGAGAGCGCACTGCCTGCGCTCGGGCGCCGGGTCGAGTTGCTGCGTCCGGGCGTGCCCGTGACGACCATGGCGGTCGTGGCGAACGAGGCCGAGAAGCAGACCTTCGTCACGAAGGCTTCATGGCAGCCGACCTGGATTGTTCGCGGAGAACCGGGACCGGGTGACGGTGACTTGCTGCGGCGCGCGCTCGAAGGATTCACGCCTCCGGCCGGGGACGGCTTCGTGTGGATCGCGGGCGAGGCGGAGTGGGTGCGCGAGCTGCGGACCTACGTCATCGAGGAGCGCAAGCACCCGGCGGAATGGGTCAAGGCTGCGTCCTACTGGCACCGCGACGGAGATGCCGGACACGAAGGCCCCGGGCCTCGTCATTGAGGACGCGGGAGGACGCCCTCTCTTGATGGATGCCGCGTCTGGGGGCCGGGGCTCCACGAAGACGCGCTCGCGAGGCGCAGCCGCGGACCGCGACGGGCTGCTTGAGCGGACACGGCAACGTGGGGCCATGGGCAGGGGCGTCCGCCGGGCGCGGCTCCGGGCAACTGGTCCGACAGTCGGACCAGCTGGCGGGCTTCGCCTCCGGAGGGGAGGGGCGCCGGAGCTCCGTCCTCCCGTCACAGGTCCAGGATGAGGCTCAGTTCCTCCTCCGCGGCCTCGTCCCTCTGCTCGGTGGCGTCCTGGTCATCCACGTCGTCCCCGTACAGCGACCAGCCGGCGAGTACCGCCGGGCCCAGGCACGTCATCTGCCGGGGCGTGGCTCCGACACCGTCGGCGTCCTGGTCGCGGTAGAGGTAGGTCCACCGGTAGCGGTCCGTGTCCGCGTCGTCGCAGTCGTTGCCCACGGCCTTGGCGAAATAGGGCGCGGGCAACGCCGTCCCCGTGCAGAAGGTCCGGGCGGGGATGGGCGCGGTGAAGCCGTCCCCGTCGTGGTCCGCGTGGGCGGCCGACAGGTCCTGCCAGCGGGTCGCGTCCTGCGCGTCGCAGTCCGTGCCCGTGGCGGACCAGGGGTTGGGAACCTGGCCGTTGGTGCACAGGAGCGTCGACGCTCCCGCTCCCACGCCGTCCCCGTCCGTGTCCGCCCAGGCCGTCACGTTCCGGTACACGGTGGCGCTCGTGTCGTCGCAGTCCTCGCCCGACAGCGGCTGGGTGGCGTAGCCCGTGGGCAGAGCGGAGCCCGCGCACAGCTCGCCGGTCTGGGCCACGGTGTACGTGTCTCCGTCGGCATCGCGGCGGGTGAAGCCCAGCATCCGCCACGTGGTGGCGTCCTGTGGCGCGCAGTCCGTGGCCTGCGGGGAGTAGCCCGTGGGCACGGCCGCCGTGCCGCAGATGGAGGTCGCCGCGCCGGAACCCACGCCGTCACCATCCGCGTCCGTGTGGACGCTCCAGGCGCGGAACAGCGCCCTGTTCCCGTCATCGCAGTCTTCGTTCCGCACCTCCTGGGAGTAGCCCTGGGGCAGCCAGAAGCCACTGCAGACCTCGCCCGTCGCCGGGGAGAGGCGGCCGTCACCGTCCCCATCCCGTGAGGCATAGGTCCGCGGCCGCCAGCGGGTGCCGTCACCCGGCGCGCAGTCCCCGCCCCGGAAGGTCTCTCCTGGCGAGGCTTCTTCCGGGCCCACGCAGCGGAGCACCGGCGCTCCATCGCCGTAGCCGTCCCCATCCGGATCCCACCAGCGCTCGACCCGGACCGTGCGACTCGCGTTGCGGTCATCGCAGTCCTCCTGGCCGGACACGGTGTCGTAGCCCTTGGGCAGTTGCTCGCCCGAGCACACGGTGCCCTCCATCGCCACCGCGAAGCCGTCCCCGTCCTGGTCCCGGTGCATGAAGGGCAGCTGTTGCCAGAGGCGGGTGTCTCCGGGCGCGCAGTCGCCCGCGGTGCGGACGTATCCCTGGGGAGGGGTGCGCCCCTGGCCCGGGCACCACATGATGGCCGTCCCCGCTCCCACGCCGTCCCCATCCGTGTCCGCCCAGGCCTGGGCTGGCCCCGACACCGTCGCGTCCTCGTCATCGCAGTCCGGTGTCCCCGGCTGCTCCCGGTAGCCCGTCAGTGTGGCCCCCACGCAGCCCGTCACCGGCCCGGCGCCCGTGGCCCCATCGCCGTCCACGTCCTGGTACAGGCCCGACATGGAGCGCCAGCGGCTGGCGTCCCCGGGCGCGCAGTCGCCCGCCGTCTGGGCCCAGCCCTTCGTTGCGTCGCCCACGCAGGTGACCCGTCGGCCCTGCTCGCCGTGGCCGTCCCCGTCCGTGTCCACGTAGCCCGCGACGGACCGCCACCGGGCGGGGTTCGCGTCATCGCAGTCCAGCCCCGCCGGATGGCCATCGCCGTCCAGGTCCCGGGAGTCCACGCCGCCACCGCAGCCCAACTGGAGCCCCAGGGCGAGCCACACCCATGCCCGCATCATTCGCACCCGCGTGTTCATGGAAAGGGGGCCGGGGCTACTGCCGGGTCAGCGTGCAGGTCGGGAAGTTGGCGTGGACGTCGGTGCTCAACGTCAGCAGGTAGCGCCCGGGCCGGGTCAGGGAGAGCAGCGCCAGCCGGTCACACCGCGACGCCTCCACGGAGTCGGTCGCGCTGGCCATGCCGCTGTAGACCCAGAAGCGGAAGGTGCGCGGGGTGCTCTCCCCCTGCAGGGTGCCGGTGACGTCGATCGTGGTGATGGCCACGGAGTAGGCATCCACCGTCGCGAAGACATAGGCCATGCCCGGAACGGGCTCCTCCGGCGCGGCTCCCGCGGTGCTCGGGGCAAGGGACAGGGCGGCCAGGAGGGCAAGTGCGCGGAGCGACGACATGGGGCGTTCCTTGGGAGGTCGGGGCCGCGAGGGGAACGCGGCGTCGAGCCCTATACGGAGGCTCCCGGATTCCTTGGCGGATTCCCGCCGGGCTTGTCATGCCCCAGGGGGTGCAATACGCCTGACCCATGTCCACCGCCGCGCTGCCCGCCGACTTCCTCCGCGCCATCGCCGAGTCCTTCCCCGCCGACTTCCTCACCCGGGAGCCCGCGGAGCTCCAGGAATACGGCCGCGACTGGACGCGCGTGTACGCCCCCGCGCCGGGTGCGGTGGTATTCCCGCGCACCACGGACGAGGTCGCCCGCTTCGTCGCGCTCTGCCACCAGCACCGCGTCGCGGTGGTGCCCTCCGGCGGCCGCACGGGCCTGGCGGGCGGGGCGGTGGCCATGCACGGTGAGGTGGTGCTGTCGCTCAAGCGGATGACCCGCATGGAGTCCGTGGACCTGCTGGGCAACACGGTGCGCGTGCAGGCTGGCGCGGTCACGGAGGCCGTGCACCAGCACTGCGCGCCGCACGGGCTCACCTGGCCGGTGGACTTCGCCTCCAAGGGCAGCAGCACGGTGGGGGGCAACATCGCCACCAACGCGGGCGGCGTGAAGGTCATCCGCTACGGCCTCACCCGGCAGTGGGTGCTGGGGCTCCAGGTGGTGACGGCGCAGGGGCAGGTGCTGGAGCTCAACGGCGCGCTGGAGAAGAACAACACCGGCGCGGACCTGCGCCAGCTCTTCATCGGCAGTGAGGGCACGCTGGGCATCATCACGGAGGCCACGCTCAAGCTGACGCGGCTGCCGGGCAAGCAGGACGTCTTCCTCTTCGCGGTGCCGGACGTGGCCGCCGTGCTGCGGCTGTTCCGCGACGCGCGCCATGCGCCATTGGTGCTGTCCGCCTACGAGTTCTTCACCGACAAGTGCCTGGCCCGCGTGCAGCGCCACCGCAAGCTGCGCTCGCCCTTCGAGGCCTCCAGCGGCTGCTACGTCCTCCTGGAGTCGGAAGGCGGCGACCCGGCGGCGGTGGAGGCGTGGCTCGGCTCGCTCTTCGAGCGCGGGCTGGTCACCGACGGCACCCAGGCGCAGGGGGCCGCGCAGGCGCAGGAATTGTGGTCGCTGCGCGAGTCCATCAGCGAGAGCCTCTCCGCCACGGGCGTCCTGCACAAGAACGACATCTCATTGCCGGTGGCGAACCTGGAGGCGTTCTGCTCGGAGCTGGATGCCGTGTTCGCCAGCCGCTACCCGGGCTGGGAGATCTGCCTCTTCGGCCACATTGGCGACGGCAACCTGCACGTCAACGTGATGAAGCCGGACGCGGTGGAGAAGGCGGACTTCTTCGCCCACGCGAAGCAGTCCGACCACGCCATGTTCGACCTCGTGCGCAAGCACGGCGGCAGCATCTCCGCCGAGCACGGCATCGGCCTGCTCAAGAAGGACTACCTGGACTACACGCGCGCGCCCGGGGAGATGGAGCTGCTGCGCACGCTCAAGCGCGCCCTGGACCCCGCGGGCATCCTCAACCCGGGAAAGATTCTGGACGCCTGAGCGGGCCCGGCAACGACAGACACTGTCGGCGGTCCGGAGCGGCTTCGCACGGCGGTCCCCGCTAGCTTCGGTCCGGTGAAGCACGGAGCCGGAAGGCGGGGGACGACATGAAGGTCTTCAAGTGGCTGGCGCGGGTGGTGGCGTGGGCGGTGTTGCCCCTGCTGCTGTTGATGGGCGTGGAGGCGCTGTCAGGGGACAGCGGATCCGGACTGCTCGGCTGGGGGATGGTGTTCCTGGGCATCCCCATCGGCGTCCTGTACCTGCTCACCGGGCTCTTCCCCACGTACGCGGTGAACTGGGACCCGGTGGGGGCGCCCCTGTTCTGGGCCCTGGGGTTCCTTGTCCAGGGACTGCTCCTGGAGCGCGCCGCGTGGGGACTGGCCCGGGCCATCCGCGCCTGGGCCGAACGCCTCAGGACACGATGCGTGTCTTGATGTCCGTCTCCAGCCCGGCGATGGCCTCACACACCTGGCGGGACACGTCCTGGTCCAGGTCCATCACCAGGTAGCCCACGTTGGCGTCCGTGCTCAGCACCTGCGCGTGGATGTTGGCGTTGAGGTCGGACACGATGCGGTTGATGTCGCGGAGCACGCCCGGCGTGTTGCGGTGCACGTTGATGATGCGGTGGGTGCCCGGGTTGATGGGCGCCTCCACGTTGGGGAAGTTCACCGCGCCCGTCGTCGCGCCGCCCTTCACGAACTTCAGCAGCGACGTGGCCACCTCCTTGCCAATGGACGCCTGCGCCTCCTCCGTGGAGCCGCCGATGTGCGGCGTGAGCACCACGTTGGGAATCCCCTGCAGCTGCGTCACGAAGCCGTCCGAGTTGCCCTCCGGCTCCTCCGGGTACACGTCCACCGCCGCGCCGCCCAGGTGATTGGAGCGCAGGGCCTGCGCCAGCGCCGGGATGTCCACCACCGTGCCTCGGCTGGCGTTGATGAGGCACGCGCCCGGCTTCATCGCCGCCAGCTGCTCCGCGCCGATCATCAGGTGCGTGGACGCCAGCGCCGGCACGTGCAGCGTCACGAAGTCGGACTCCGCCAGGAGCCCGTTCAGCGTGGCCACCGACCGCGAGTTGCCCAGGGGCAGCTTCGTCATCACGTCGTAGTAGAGGACGCGCATGCCCAGCGCCTCCGCCAGCACGCCCAGCTGCGAGCCGATGTGCCCGTAGCCGATGATGCCCAGCGTCTTGCCGCGCACCTCGTGGCTGCCCGTGGCCACCTTGCGCCACTGGCCCGCGTGCACCTCGCGGCTGCGGTCGAAGAGCTGGCGCGTCAGCACCACCACCTCCGCCAGCACCATCTCCGCCACGCTGCGCGTGTTGCTGAACGGCGCGTTGAACACCGGCACGCCGTGCACGCTGGAGGCGAGCAGGTCCACCTGGTTGGTGCCGATGCAGAAGGCACCAATCGCCAGCAGGTCGTCCGCGTACTTCAGCGCCTCCTCCGGCACCGTCGTCTTGCTGCGGATGCCCAACAGGTGCACGCCCCTGAGCCGCTCCGCCAGGTCCTCCGGCTTGAGCGCCGCGGACAGCCGCTCCACCTCGAAGCCCTCCAGCTTCAGCATCTCCTGGGCCGAGGCGTGGATGTTCTCCAGCAGCAGGACTCGCAGCGGACCCTCGGTGCTCACGGGGCGGCGGGGCGACGGCGGGAAGCGGGGTGTGCTCATGGCGCCTTGCGTTAGACCTCGCCCTCCATGGTGTCAAGCCTCGGGTGGGGAGGGAAGCACCTGGGGAGGAGGGAGCTGAAGGCCAAAAGACACCGGGCCCGCCACTCCCCACCATGTGGTGGGAAGGGACGGGCCCGGAAGGACAGCAGGGAGGCAGGAGGCTACTGGACGGTCCAGGCCACCGTGCCGCTGCACGCGGTGTTGTCGAAGCAGCCCACGCGGATGGTGTACGTGCCGCCCGCGCCCGAGGGCGCGGTGTAGGCCGCGCGGGACAGCGGGCCGCACGCGTCGTCGTTGAACGTCACCTGCTGGCCCGCGGCGTTGAACAGGCGCACCACCGTGTCACCCGTGCCGGACGCGCCCGCCACGCCGCAGCTGCCGAAGGACAGCGACTGGCCGGCCTGGAGCGTCACGTCGCCGTTCGCCGTGCCCGTGGTGGCGTTGGCGGTGTTGCTCACGTTGAAGGTGAAGGAGCCCTGGGTGGCCGCGCTGCCCTGGGCAATCTCCCAGGCCACCGTGCCGGCGCAGGCGCCGTTCTGGTAGCAGCCCGCGCGGACTTCATAGGTGCCCGCGACGGTGGCCGTGTAGGTGATCTTCGAACCGTAGCCGCTGGCGCAGCCGTCGTCGTTGGAGGCGACCTCCGTGCCGGACGGGCCGCGCAGGCGCAGGAAGGAGTCACCGCTGGTGAGCGCCGCGCTGGTGACGCCGCAGGTGCCCACGGTGAGCTTCTGGCCGGCCGCGAGCGTCACCTTGCCGTTGACGGTGGCGCGCGTGGCGCTGGCGGTGTTGGTCGTGGTGAAGTCGTACTTCGTCGCCGGGGGCGGCGTGGTGTTGCACAGCCGCTGGCTGGTGTTGGCCGCGCAGAACGCCGTGATGGCCTGGTTCACGTAGGTGATCTCCTCACCGCCGCAGCCCGTCTCCGTGCAGACGTTGACCTCGTAGCAGTCCTGGCCCGAGCGCTCCACGTAGTCCTCGTCGCCGCGCACCAGGATGCCCGCCACCGTGTGGGTGGCCGTCTCGTACACGCCAGAGCCGGAGTTGCCCCCGAAGGTGTCCGTGGTGGCGACGAAGAAGTCCTTGGGGCCGGAGTTGTTCTCGCGGACGGAGCCGCCCGAGTCGATCTTGAACGGGATGCCGCTGCCGCTGCCGATGACGGCCACGTTCTGGCCCACCGTCATCGCGGTGTTGCCCGGACGCACCGGGGCAGGGACGAAGCGCCCCGCCGCCGAGCGGTCCATCCGGAGGATGGCGTAGTCGACGCTGGACGTCGTCTCCCTCCGCACCACGATGCTCTTGCAGGAGAAGACGTCCGCGCTGGTGATGGTCTCCAGCGTGTTCGCGTCCGTCTTGTAGAACTTGAAGACGAAGCGCGTGTTGGCGCATGCCGTCGCGTTCCTCACGCAGTGGCCCGCGGTCAGCACCAGGTCATCGTCGATGAGCGTGCCGGAGCAGAAGGCAGGGTTCGGGTCGTCGAGGAAGCGCTGGTCCGAACAGAGGCTCCCCCATTCGCCCAGCGTCAGCGGGTCCACCTGGACGTCGTTCGGATCCGACATGTCGAGGAGGTCCGGCGTCACCAGCGCCACCGTGGCCTGCCGCGCCCGGTCCCGCAGGGTCGCGTCGGGGTGCGCGTAGACGTCCTGGCGGTTGTCCGTGCCGTAGACGACCGGCGAGCTCGACTCGTTCAGCGCGGGCTGCTCGGGCGCGCCCGATTCAGGGGCCGGCCCACAGGCCAGGGCGGTGAGGGTGCAGAACAGGGTACCGAGCAGCTTCGCTCGGGAGGCGGGGGCGGACACGGACATGCGGGGCGACTCCTGACGGGTACTGCGACAGACACAGCGAAGAAAGGGGGTGTCACTGGAAGACGTAGACGGACCCCGGCGGTCGCAAGGAAGGACCGGGGGTGGGGGACGTCGGGGGTGCTGCTTCTCAGTCCGCGTCGGGCGCTTCGAGCCAGGCCAGCGCTTCCGCGCGCGTTTCGAAGGTCTTCGCCGGGATGGTGAGGCCGGCGTTCTTGGTCATGCGCCACGCCTGCAGGCCGCTGCCGGGGTCGCTCACCACGCGCGCGGAGCGCTTCATGCCGCGCTGCTGGGCGTAGGCGTTCAGCCGCGCCATCTCGCCCACCACCGTGGAGGGCATCACCCGCAGCTTGGACTGGTCCACCAGCGCGGACCACTCCGTGCCCCCGCGGGCGGCGATGTCCTTCTTCAATTGCTCGACGTACTCGGTCACGTCCTTCGGCGTCACTTCCGAGGGATAGATGATCTCGATGATGTCGTGGGGCAGGTGGGCGATTTCAATCTTCATGCGCGGCTTGCGGCTCTCTTCCAGGCGGGGCGCGCCATCCTAACCGCAGTGCCTGTCGGCGCATACCGCGCCCCCGCATTCCCTCCCCCCGGCGAAGGGGATGTCAGGCCTTGCGGGTAGAACCGTGCCCGCCCAGTCCCACCGGACCCGGTGCGTCACGCCACGTGCGCCCGGTGTGGGCCGGGTGGTGCGCGGCGGCCCGGCTGGCCGGTTGGAGCAGGGCCTGACGAAGGGCGGAGGCGCGGGAAGTGGATGGCCTTCGCTCCCGGGTTGTCAGGAAGATGCCTATGCGCCAGCCCATCCTGTCGGTCCACGGCGCGTCTCCGCCGGTCGCGCCTGAAACCAACCACCTCGTCCTGGTGAACGCCCCCAGGGAGGAAGCGTCCCCATCAGAGGAAGCGTTCACGGAGGCGCGGGAGTGGTTGGACACCCTGCACACCCGGATGATGCAGGGTCCGGACGAAACGCTGCATGCCGGCATGATGGCCCTGCACGGGGGGCTCATCGAGCGGCGGCGGCAGTGGGCTCCGGAGCTGTGGAAGCGCTTCTGCCAGGAGCTGGCGCGCAAGCACCCGATGCGCCCCTTCCTGCACCAGTGCCCCTTCACCCGGCACGCCTTCGAGCGGCCGCGCGGCTACGCGGGTGACGCGGCCCTCATCGACTATCTCTACATGGACCACGCGGCGGACGAGCTGCACGCGGGCCGCGAAATCTACCGGTACATGCACGGGCAGCCCTCCGCGCGCAGCGTGCGCGAGCGCCGGGAACTGCTCGCGCGGATGATGGATGAGACGGCCGAGCGGCGGCCCGATGGGCGCGTCCTGTCGGTGGCGTGCGGGCACCTGCGGGAGGCGGAGTCGTCACGCGCGGTGGCGGAGCGCCGGCTCCAGGACCTCATCGCGTTCGACCAGGACCCGGTGAGCCTGGCGGAAATCTCCCGCCTGCATCCGGATGGCATCGTGCGGCCGGTGTGCGGCTCGGTCCGCTCGCTGCTCGCGGGCAAGGCGACGTTCACGGACCTGGACTTCGCCTACTCCGCCGGGCTGTACGACTACCTGTCGGACTCCGTGGCCGCCCGGCTGACGGCGCTCCTCTTCCACATGCTGCGCCCGGGCGGGCGCCTGCTGGTGGCCAACTTCGCGGTGCACCCGCCGGAGACGGGCTACATGGAGGCCTTCATGGACTGGTGGCTCACCTACCGGGACGAGGACGGCATGCGCAGCCTCCTGTCGGAGACGCCGCTGGAGCAGGTGGCGAACGTGCGGCTGTTCCGCGACTCGCAGGACAACGTCATCTACCTGGAAGTGACGCGCCGGTAGTCAGTGCACGGGCGAGCCGGAGCGGGGCAGGGTCACCGTGAAGGTGGAGCCCTGCTCCGGGGCGCTGGTGACGTCGATGCTGCCGCCCAGCGCCTGGACGATTTCACGGACAATCCACAGCCCCAGGCCGAAGCCGCCGTAGTGGCGCACGGAGACGGCCCGCTCGAAGCGCTCGAAGATGCGCGCCCGGTCCTCCTCCGCGATGCCGATGCCATGGTCGCGCACCTCCAGCCGCACGCGCGTCGCGTCCCCGTCCAGCGTCACCTCCACGGGCTTGCCTGCCCCGTACTTCATCGCGTTGGTCAGCAGGTTGCCCACCACCTGCTCCAGCCGGAGCGCGTCCCAGTGGCCCACGAGGCGCGGCTCGCTGGCGTGGAAGCGCACCTCGCACTCGGCGCGCACCAGGGCCTCGCGGCTGCGCTCCAGCTGGCCGCGCACCAGCGTCACCAGGTCCACGTCCTCGCGCTTGATGTGCAGCTGGCCCTGCGCGATGCGGGAGATGTCCAGCAGGTCGTTGACCAGCTTCCCCAGCCGCTGCGTCTGCGCGTAGGCCGACTCCAGCTTCGCGGTCAGCTTCTCCGGCGGCATGGGCGCGCCCTTCGCCTTGGCCTGGAGCCCCTGGATGTGGAGTTGCAGTGACGTGAGCGGCGTCTTCAGCTCGTGCGCGGCGATGGAGAGGAAGTCGTCGCGCCGGCGCACGGCCTCCTGCTCTTCGCGGTACAGGCGGCCCTGCTCCTCGGAGAGGGCGGCGACGCGCTCGAAGTTCTCCGCGTTCTCCAGCGCCGCGCTCGCGAGCACCGCCACGAAGGACGCCAGGCGCTCCTCGTCCTCGCCGAACAGCGAGCCCACCTTGCGGTGGCTGGCCACCACGCACGCCACCGTCTTGCCGCGCACCTGGAGCGGCGCGCACAAGAGCGAACGCACGCCGAGCAGCTCCATGCTCTCGCTGATGCCGCCGGGCAGCCCCTGGCCCAGCACGGTGATGCGGCCCGTCTCCAGCGCCCGGGCGAGCGCCGTGCGGCTGAGGCCCTGGTTCTTCGCGTCCTCCTCCGACACCACCGCGCGGGGGTCCACCACGGCGCAGCGCTCGGCACGCAAGAGCTCCTGCATGGACTGGCGGGCCGTTTCGAAGACGGCGTCGCGCGCCAGGGCGGAGGCGAGCCTGCGCCCCACCTCCAGCACGCGCGGGAAGCGGTCCACCAGCGACAGCGTCTCCACGCCGGTGCCGTGCTCCGCCTCCTTGTGCAGGCCGTCCTCCATGGCCTCCAGCTCGCGCGCCGCGGTCTCCAGGTCGCGCGCGGCGCCGGGCCAGCCCTGCACGCGTCCCACCTCGCCGCGGGCCTGGAGCGTCAGCGCGCGCTCCTGGCGCATCTCCAGCTCCTCCGCCACGCGCAGGGCTTCGTCCAGGTGCTTGCGAGAGCGCGCGGGGCGGCCGCGCAGCGCGCACATCAGGCCGCGCTCGCGCAGCGCGTGGGGCAGGTTGTTGCGGTAGGTGCGCGCGACGGCGTGCGCGCGCTTCGCCACGCTGTCCGCCTCCGCGAGCAGCCGGTCGCGCTGCTTCGGGTTCAGGGGGCTGGCCTGCTGCGCCAGGCGCCTGCGCGCGGTGGCGAGCCACGGGGTGATGGGGGCCACGTACTCCTGACGCAGGTGCGCGTCCTCCACCACGCGCTCGGCGCGCTCCAGCACCTCCGCGGCGCGCGCGGGTTCGTTCTCACGCAACAGGCGCAGGCCTTCCGCCTGGAGCACGCCCGCGAAGGACTGCGGGTCGGTGGCGGTGGGCGCCGCCAGCTCCGTCTCCAGCAGCGCCGCGGGGATGCGGCCCCCGGTGGACTTGGCCCACGCCTCCAGGCCCAGCCGCAGCGAGTACCGGTCCCCCAGCGCGAGCGCCGCCGCATGCAGCTTCTGGCTCACCGCCGCGGCTTCCTTCAGGCGGCCCAGGCGGTAGAGCGACATGGCGATCTGGAAGGTGGCGTTGTTCACCTCCCACGGGTCGCCGGTGCGCTCCAGCAGGCGCACCGCCTCGCGGCACTTCTCGATGCACTCCTTGAAGCGCGACGAGGCGTAGAGCGCCAGGCCGTAGAAGTGCAGCGACTGGCCCTGGCCCCACACGTCGCCCAGCTGCTGGCGCAGGGCCAGCGACTTCTCCGCGTAGGCATACGCGCGCTGGAACCAGGGCAGGGTGGTGAGCGCGGGCGAGTGCGCGGAGTACGCCTGCGCCAGCTCCGGCGTGGGCGGGTAGCGCTCCGCCAGGTTCATGTCGCGCAGGTGCGCCCACAGCACGGCGGCGCGGCCCCGCTGGTACCAGTAGCCGTACGCGAGCCGGCTGTAGAGGTTGACCGCGAGCAGGTCCTCCTCGCCCTTCGCCAGGGACTTGCGGCCCAGCCACAGGCGCGGCGCCACGGTGTGCGCGGCCTGCGTCAGGATTTCCCACGCGGCGCTGGCGCCGGTGGTCAGCGTGCCGGGCGGCACCCAGCGGCCCAGCAGCTTCAGGCCCTGCTCCAGGTAGGCGTTGGCCTGCACCGTCTGGCCGCGCTTGAAGGCGAGCTCGCCCAGGTGGCCCAGCGTGCGGCCCTGCTCCAACCGGTCGTGCGCCAGCGCCTGCGCGGCCTCCAGCTGCTGCTGCGCCTCGTCGTAGCGGCCACGCATCATCAGCGCGGTGCCCAGCCCGGACGCGATGCGGTAGCGGGTGTGCGCGTCCGCGCCCCCCGCGCCGCGCTCGGCGATGCGGTAGTTCACCTCCGCGGTGTCCAGCGAGAAGCGCTGGCGCGCCTGCTCCGCGGCCACCAGCGCGTAGGGCAGGGCCTGCGCGCTCTCACCCGCAGCGTCGAAGTGGTAGGCCAGCTCGAACGGATCATTGGGCACGGACTGCTGGGCGGCCCTCGCGGCCAGCCGGTGCAGCTCCCGGCGCTCCTCCGGGGACAGCAGGTCCAGCAGCACCTCGCGCAGCTTGTCGTGCACGAAGGTGGAGCGCGTGCCCTCGGTCCACAGCATGTGCCGGCGGCGCGGCGGCTCCAGCGCGGTGGTGACGGCCTCCAGCGGTGTGCCGGACAGGGCCGCCACCGCCTTCGCGTCGAAGGACTTGCCCAGCACTGCGCCCACGCTGAGCACGTGCAGGGACTCCGGCGGCAACAGTCGCAGGCGCCGCACCAGGAACGTGGCCGCCTGCCGCGACGAGCGCGCGTGCGCCATCGCCTCCGGCTGCACCAGCCAGCCCTCCGGACCGGGCATGAGGACGCCGTCCTCCACCAGGCCGTGCAGCACCGCGGAGGCCATGAACGGATTGCCCTCCGCCAGCCGCGTCACCAGCTCCACGGCCTCCGGCGGCAGCACGCCCGCCATGGACTCCGCCAGCAGCGCCACCTCCGCCGCGCCGAAGGCGGACAGCTTGAGGTGCGCGCCCGGCGTCAGCCGCCGCAGCACGTGGCCCGCGTGGATGTCCTCACTGCGGAAGGACACGGTGAGCAGCAGCCGCCCCTCTCCGGCGCGGCGGCCCTGGCACCACGCCTCCAGCGCGCGCAGCGTGAGCGTGTCCGCCCACTGGCAATCCTCCAGCACCACCAGCGCGGGCGCGTCCGGCGTGCCCAGCGCGCTCAAGAGCGCCGTGAGGCTCCAGACGCTGCGGCTCTCGCTGAGGGACTCCGGCCCCAGGCCCTGGGACTGGGGCGCCTGCGCGCCCGGGAAGAACACCTCCTTGAGCGTGGGCAGCACCGTGCACAGGCCAGCCTCCTGGCCCGCGAGCCTGTCGCGCAGCAGCGCACCCAGCGCGGGCTGCTCACGCACCTGGGCGGCGATGCCCTCCGCCACGCCCGCGAAGAGCTGGAAGGGACGTTGCGCGGCCTGGTCCTGCGCCTGGCCATGCAGCACCCACGCGCGCTGACCCACGGCCCGCGCGGAGAACTCCTCCAACAGCCGGCTCTTGCCGCCGCCGGACTCGCCCTCCACCACCACGGCGCGTGAGCCGTCCTCGCGCGCGTGCTCCAGCTCGCGCTCCAGCGTCGTCAGCTCCTCGCGGCGGCCCACGAAGGACGGCTCGGTGAGGCTCTGGCGGTGGTCGTACGCGCCGGTGACGAGCGCGGGCTCCGCCTCTCCGCGGGAGAGCGCGGCCTCCAGCGCGTTCAAGTCCGCGAGCGCGGCGTCCGCGGACTGGTAGCGGTCACGCGGATCCGTCTGGCTCAGGCGGGAGATGAGCTCCTCCATCGCCAGCGGTACCTCCACGCCCACGGGCCTCAGGCGCGGGTGCGCGGTGAGGTGCAGGCGAAGCACCTCGCCCACCGTCGCGCCCTCCAGCGCGGGGCGGCCCGATAGCGCCTCGAAGAGCACCAGGCCCACCGCGTACAAATCCGACGGTGCCTCCACCGGCCGGTTGATGAGCCCCGCCTGCTCCGGCGACAGGTAGCGCGCGGTGCCCACGGGCAAATCCCGCAGGGACGGGTCCAACCGCTCGCTGCGCGACAGGCCGAAGTCGGTGAGCCACGCGACGGACATCGGGTAGTCGCGCACCAGGATGTTGGAGGGCTTCACGTCGCGGTGGAGGACGCCTTCCCGGTGCGCCTCCGCGAGCGCCTTCAGCAGGCGCTGGCCCAGCACGATGGCCTCCGGCAGGGACAGGGGGCCGCGCTGCAGGCGCGCCTCCAGCGTCTCGCCTTCCACCCACGGGGTGACGAGGTAGAGCAGGTCCGCGAAGGTGCCCAGTTCGCGCACGGGCACGAGCGCGGGGTTGTGCAGCCGCGACAGCACCTCCGCCTCGTGCTCCAGCCGGTGGCGGGCCGTGGGGACGAAGGCGGACAGGGCGGTGACCTTCACGAGCACGCGCTCGTGCGTGAGCAGGTCCAACCCCTGCCAGGTGGAGATGCCCCGGCCGGCCTTCATCCGCTGGCGCAGCTCGTAGCGGTTGCCCAGCCGCTGGCCCGGGTGTGGCTCCCCAGGGGTGTCGCCGGCCTGTTGGAAGCCTTGCGCCATTCAGTGCCCTCGCGAGCCCCCCGACCCTGTCGCCCCGGCGGCGCGGTCGGCCGGACGTCCCTCTTCCACAAGCTGGGTTGCCACCCCGGTCCCTGCCAGGGGCGAACCGCCCACGCCGTTCGTGCGCTGCTTGGGACTTGAACAGTCGGCACGCTCCCGCTTCCCGCCCCCGTCCCCTGGTGCCCCCTGTCCGTTCGGGGGGCAGGCGGGCCGTCAGGCAGGCGTCGTGGGTTTCCACGAGGCCTTGCGGCCGGTGAACGTCCGCGCTTCGTTCTTCAGCCGACAGCCACGCGAATGCGAGCAGCCAGCAGCGTTGCTGGCGGAAGGGAGGATGCCGCGCCGCGTTCAACAGGCGTGCTTGACTCCCCTGGTGCCCCGGCGGAAAAGCCCGTCGGGTCAGGCGGCCTCCCCCTTCCTCCCCCGCAGGCCGCCGAGGGAGCGCGGAATTGAAGCTCGCGACGCTCAAGGACGGAACCCGCGACGGGCGGCTCATCGTCGTCAAGCGGGACAACTCCGCCTACGCGCTGGCCACCAATGTGGCCCTCACGCTGCAAGCGGCCCTGGATGACTGGGACCAGAAGGAGCCGCAGCTGCGCGCGCTGGCGCAGCAACTGGAAGCCGGCGCGGTGCAGAGCCGCCCGCTGGACGTGAAGGCGCTGCACGCGCCCCTGCCGCGCGCCTACGAATGGGTGGACGGCAGCGCGTACATCAACCACGTGGTGCTGGTGCGCAAGGCGCGCAACGCGGAGCCGCCCGCCACGCTGCGCACGGATCCGCTGGTGTACCAGGGCGGCTCCGGGGACTTCCTCGCGCCCACGCAGGACATCCCCCTGCGCGACGAGGCGTGGGGCCTGGATTTCGAGAGCGAGGTCTGCGTCGTGCTGGGCGACACGCCCATGGGCACGAAGGCCGAGGACGCGGACAAGCACATCAAGCTGGTGATGATCGCCAACGACGTGTCCCTGCGGAACCTCATCCCGGAGGAGCTGGCCAAGGGCTTCGGCTTCTTCCAGAGCAAGCCCGCCACCGCGTTCGGCCCCTTCGCGCTGACGCCGGATGAGCTGGGCGCGGCCTGGCGCGACGGCCGGGTGCACCTGCGCATGCGCAGCACGCTCAACGGCCAGCTGGTGGGGGACGCGGACGCGGGCCCGGAGATGCACTTCTCCTTCCGGGACCTCATCCAGCACCTGACGCGCACGCGCGCCTTCACCGCGGGCACCATCCTGGGCAGCGGCACGGTGTCCAACGCGGACCGCACGCGCGGCATCTCCTGCCTCGCCGAGCGCCGGATGATCGAGACCATCGACGAGGGGAAGCCGGCGACGTCCTTCATGAAGCCCGGCGACACCATCGAGATCGAGATGCTGGACGGGGAGGGGCACAGCCTCTTCGGCCGCATCGCCCAGACGGTGGTGAAGGCGCCATGAAGAACCTCAAGCTGCACAGCTACTGGCGCTCGTCGGCTTCCTGGCGCGCGCGCATCGCGCTGAACTGGAAGGGGCTGCCCTTCGAGTACCTCGCGGTGCACCTGCTCAAGGACGGCGGCCAGCAGCACTCGGACGCCTACCGCGCGGTGAACCCCATGGGCCGCGTGCCCACGCTGGAGTGGACGGAGGCGGACGGGCAGGCGCGCAAGCTGTCCGAGTCCATGGCCATCCTGGAGTACTTGGAGGAGCGCGTGCCCTCGCCCGCCCTCCTGCCGGGTGATGCGTACCTCCGCGCCAAGACGCGCATGCTGGCGGAGATGGTGAACGCCGGCATGCAGCCCCTTCAGAACACGTCGGTGACGCTGCGCATCAAGACCGAGCTGAAGGCGGACGAGAAGGCCTGGGCGGCGCACTGGAACGTGCACGGGCTGACGGCGCTGGAGGCGGCGGTGCAGGAGACGGCGGGGCGTTACTGTGTGGGAGACGCAGTGTCGTTCGCGGACGTCCTGCTCATTCCCCAGCTCTACGGGGCCCGCAGGTTCGGTGTAGACCTGAAGCCCTATCCCACGCTGCTGCGCATCGAGGCGGCGTGCAACGAACTCCCCGCCTTCCAGGCGGCGCAGCCGGACCGGCAGCCCGACGCGCAGCCGGTGTAGTCACGAACCCATTTCTTCATCACGAGGAGTCAGCGACATGGCCAAGCAGGAATCGCTGGGCATCAAGACCCTGGAGAGCATCCACTGGTACGTGCATGACCTGGAGCGCAGCCGCCAGTTCTACACGAAGGGGTTGGACTTCGCGGAGGTGGCGGTGTCCGGGCCGGAGCTGGACGCGCACGGCAAGCAGAAGTCCGCGCTGTTCCAGGCGGGTGAGATTGCCCTGGTGGTGAGCCAGCCCGTGGGCGAGGGCGGCCGGGCGTGGCGCTACCTGCGCAAGCACCCGGACGGCGTGGGCACGCTGAACTTCGAAGTGGAGGACGTGGAGAAGGCGTTCAAGCTGCTGGACTCGCGCGGCGCCACGTTCATCACGGACATCCAGCGCTTCACGGACGAGGCGGGCGGCAAGCTGTCGTTCTTCTCCATCACCACGCCGTTCGGTGACACCACGTTCCGCTTCCTGCAGCGGGACAACTACAAGTCCATCTACCCGGGCTTCCAGGTGCACGCGCAGCCCAAGGGCGGCAAGAACAAGTACGGCTTTGACAAGATGGACCACGTCACGTCGAACTTCCAGACGATGAAGCCCATGCTCCTGTGGATGGAGCACGTGATGGGCTTCGAGAAGTTCTGGCACATCGAGTTCCACACCGACGACGTGGCGTCGCAGCAGAAGCGCGACCACGGCAGCGGCCTGAAGTCCGAAGTGATGTGGGACCCGAAGAGCGGCGTGAAGTTCGCGAACAACGAGCCCAAGTTCCCGTTCTTCAAGGCCAGCCAGATCAACATCTTCAACGAGGACCACCGCGGTGACGGCGTGCAGCACCTGGCCATCACGGTGAAGGACATCCTGACGTCCGTGAAGGACATGCGGCAGAACGCGGGCATCCAGTTCATGCCCACGCCGGGCTCGTACTACGACGCGCTGCCGGACCGCATCGAGCGCATGGGCATCAAGAAGATCGACGAGGACATCAACGTCCTGCGCGACCTGGAGGTGCTCATCGACGGAGACAAGGAGCGCAGCTACATGCTCCAGATCTTCATGAAGGACGCGGCGAGCCTCTACAAGCAGCCGGACGCGGGCCCGTTCTTCTACGAAATCATCCAGCGCAAGGGCGACCAGGGCTTCGGCGGCGGCAACTTCCGCGCCCTGTTCGAGAGCATCGAGCGCGCGCAGAAGGCCGAAGGCCGCATCTAGCTTCACGGGTGACCCGGCCGCGAAGCACCGCGGCCGGGTTTCTTCGCCGGGCGCATGGCCTATCTTGTCCCCATGCGAATGCTCATGCCGCTGTTGCTGGCGGGCGCGATGGGGTGGGGCTGCCAGGCCGCTGACAAGGCGACGACACCGAAGGCGCCCCAGGATTGCAGCGCCACCTACGTCGCCTGTGGCTGCGGCTGCTGCGGAGGGGTGGAGCCCCAGGTGCAATGCCTGTCCTGCGCGAACGGCGACGACCTCCAGGCCCTGATTGAAAAGGACCAGGAGGCGAAGAAGGATCCGCAGTGCGCCGTGGCAGGCTGCTCGGTGGGGACGAAGTACGTGTACTGCGACGCCAACGCCCCATGACCCTCATTGAACCCATCATCCTCCTGGGAGCCGCCGTGGGCGGCGTGACGGGCGCGGTGTGGGGCTTCGGGTCGGGAGTCGGCTGGGCGGTGGCGGGCCTGCTCGGAGGCGCCGTGCTGGGCCCCCTCCTCCTGATGCTGCTGCTCCTCGTCCTGGCGATGCTGTTGACGCTGTTCAAGGAAGGGCCGCGCGCGATGCTGCGGGACCTGTGGGGAAGGCGTCCCCCGGAGCGCCCCTGAACGCGCTTCGTCTATCGTCTCCCCATGACTCCGCCCACACAGCCCCGGGACTGGGACGAATTGGAGCATCGCGTGGTGACCTGGGATCCGCTCCCCGACACGGTGCTCTGCCCACGCTGTGGCAGCCCGGTCCGGATTGAGTATTCCCACTGGGGGGCGCTCGCGTCCGCGGGCATCGACTGCACCGGGTGCTCAAGGGCCGTAAGGCTTTGTCGGTTCCCTGCCAAGGCGGAGCGGAGCGCGGGCCCGGAGCCGACGGCCCCCGTCCCTGGCGCACAGCGGCTTCTGGTTGTCGAACAGACCTTCGACATCCAGAATCGCGGAATCATTGTCGTCCCCGATGTGGACCTGGGCGCGCGGGCCCAGGTGGAACTGCGTGTTGCGTTGCGGAGGCCGGATGGTGATGTGCTGCGTGCCGTCGCGCTCGCGCAGGTCCCGCTCGGCGGCCGGTCACGGCCTCGGCACGTGCTCTGCTTTCGCACGCTGTCCAAGCAAGACATTCCTCCAGGAACGGAGGTGTGGTTGCTCGGAGAGGTGGAGGCCCCGGAGGCCCGCTAGAACTCTTTCAGCCGCAGCTCTGGTAGCAGTCGTTGCGCGTGTTGGCGCACTCGAGCGCGTCTTCCGCTGTCTTCGCGGCCCTCGCGCAAACCAGGAATTCCCTGTAGCAGGCATCCTCGCACGGAGGCAGCTGCTGAGCCTGCACGGGCGTCACGCACGCATCGAGGCAGAAGGTTTCCTGCTCGTCGCACGCGGCCCGCTGCTCGGGCGTCGTCGCGCGACGGATACAGGCATTGTAGGCCGCGATGCAGGCGCGCTCACAGGGCGGTGGGGCCAGGGCCGTCACGTCCTGGGTCTCCTGCGCTTGCTGCTCCACTCCGCCACAGCCCGCGAAGAGGCCTACCGACAGCAGTGCCGCGATGAATGACAGACGCATGGATGGTTCCTTGGGGTGATTGCCGTGAAGTGCGGCAATCCCATCCTTGCGCTGCTCATGCCCCCAAGGGCAGACGGGGCGGCCCGGCTCTGAAAGGAATTGAACGCCGGGGCGCGTCATCCCCCCCGCAGCTCACCACCACCCCGCCAACGCTTCCCGGTTCTTGAACAGGATGAAGGCGCCCATCACGACGAGGAAGAGGGAGAAGGCCCGCTTGAGGGCCGCCTGCGAGACGTAGTGGGTGGCCCAGGTGCCAATGAGGATGCCCGCCACGGCGATGGCCGTGAAGATGCCAAGGTAGAGCCAGGGCACCTGGACGTGGCCGAGGTAGCCGGCGAAGCCCACGAAGGAGTTGAGGGCGATGACGAGCAGGCTCGTGCCCACCGCCTGCTTCATCGGGAGGCCCACCAGGAGCACCAGCGCCGGGACGATGAGGAAGCCGCCGCCCACCCCGACGAGCCCCGTGAGCCCGCCCACGCCGAGGGCGGCCAGGGCCATGACGGGGAAGGACGCCTTGTGGGGCTCGGGCACGGGCGCGGACTCCTTGCGCGCGGCGAGGGCGGCCTCCTTGCGGCCGTTGCGGAACATGAAGAAGGCGGCCACGAGCATCACCGTGGCGAAGAGCAGCAGCTGCAAGGCGCCCGAGACGAAGACGGACAGACGCGCCCCCGCGTAGGTGCCCACCATGGCCACCGCCCCGAAGACCAGGGCCGCCCGGAGCCGCACGTTGCCCTTGCGCCAGTGGCCCGCCGCGCCGAAGAGGCTGGTGACGCCCACCACGGCCAGCCCCATGGCGATGGACTCCTTGGCCCCGAAGCCCAGGACGTACACGAGGATGGGGACGGTGATGATGGAGCCCCCGCCGCCGAGCAGGCCGAGCGACAGGCCAATCAACGCCGCGAGTGAGAAGCCGAGGATGGGCATGGCGTTCGTTTCCGCTAGCCCTGGGGCGCGCGGGTTTCGCGCACGGCGAGCATCCCGCCCGCCAGGTTGTAGAGGTGTTTGAATCCACACTGGGCGAGCGCCTGCGCGGCCTTCGCGGAGCGCCCACCCGAGCGGCAGATGAGCAGCAGCGGTTGTTCCCGCGGCCACGACGCGGCCGCCGCCTCCAGCGTGCCCAGCGGGACGAGCTCCGCTCCGGGAAGGTGGCTCAAGGGGCCCGTGAACTCGTCCGGCTCACGCACGTCGATGCGCCGCACCTCGGGGCCGAGCGTGTCGAGCTGCGAGGGCGTGAGGTCCTGATAGGGGTGGGGTGTCATGGCTTGCTCCTGTTGGGAAGGGCAGGGGACTTCAGGCCCCCTGCGGTGAAGGCGCCGTGTGCCCACAGGCGCGGTTGGCTGGGACGGCCAGGTCGATCTTCCTGGGCCGGGGCAGGTGGAGGTTCTCCATGATGGCGATGAACTCCTCCCGGCTCCTGCCCGCGACGCGCGGGTTGTGCCGCTTCTCCTCGCCGATGCTCGTCACCGAGTGACCGTGGTAGTCGTGCGCGGGGTAGACGAGCGTCTCATCCGGCAGGCGGAAGAGGACGCGGGTGAGGCTGTCGTAGAGCTGGCTCGCGCTCCCGTTCTGGAAGTCGGTGCGGCCGTTGCCGCGCACGAGCAGCGCGTCCCCGGTGAAGACGCGGTCGCCCAGCAGGTAGCTGACGCTGTCGTCCGTGTGGCCCGGGGTGGCGAGCACCTGGAAGACGAGCTGCCCGACGCGCACCTCGTCTCCGTGGCCCACCTGGACGTTGGCGCAGGCGGCTCCTCCCTTGCTCCCCACCACCGTGGCCTGCGTGCGCTCGCGCAGCACGCCGGACGCGGTGACGTGGTCCGCGTGCACATGGGTGTCGAGGACGTGGGTGAGGGTAAGGCCCAGCTCGCCCACCAGTTTCAGATCCCGGTCGACCTGCTCGATGACAGGGTCGATGAGGACGGCCTGTCGCGTGGACTCGTCGCCGAGGAGATAGGTGTAGGTCGAGGACTCTGAGTCGAAAAGCTGTCGGAAAATCATGTCGTAGCCTCCTGTCCTTGAGAGCCAGGGGGCGGGCAGAAGGATTCAGGGCCTTCCCCTGGCGGAATCCTTCACCTTCGAATCTGGCTCTCACGGGACATGATCTCCTCCCTCCTCCCTCCCCTCCTGGGTGGGGCGCTCATTGGCCTGAGTGCCTCCTTGCTCCTGTTGGCCAACGGCCGGGTCGCCGGCATCAGCGGCGTGGTGGGCTCGCTGCTGGCCCCCGTGCGCGGGGATGTCGCCTGGCGCGTGCTCTTCCTCACCGGGCTGCTCACCGGGGGCCTGCTGCTGGTGTGGCTGCGCCCTGGCTCCTTCCCGGCCCCCACGTCCTTGAGCGCGGACGGCGCCTGGCTGCTGGTGGGGGCCGGACTGCTGGTGGGGTTCGGCTCGCGGCTGGGCAACGGCTGCACCAGCGGGCACGGCGTCTGCGGCATCAGCCGCGGCTCGGCCCGCTCCATCGCGGCCACGCTCACCTTCATGGCCACCGGCGTCCTCACCGTCTTCCTGGTCCGCCACGTCCTCTAGGGAAAGCCCTCCATGCGTTCAAACATCAGTGCGTTTCTCAGCGGCCTCCTCTTCGCCATCGGCCTGGGCATCAGCGGCATGACGGACCCGGCCAACGTCCTCGGCTTCCTCGACATCGCGGGGGCTTGGGATTACCGGCTCGCGTTCGTGATGGGCGGCGCCATCGCCGTGCACGCGGCGCTGCGGCCCCTCATCCTCGGGCGTGAGCGGCCCCTGTTCACCGCGAAGTTCCCCACGTTCTCCGCCAGCGGGGTGGACCGCGGGCTCCTCGTGGGCGCGGGCCTCTTCGGCGTGGGCTGGGGGCTCGGCGGCTACTGCCCCGGCCCCGCGCTCACCTCGCTCGCCACAGGGGCGATGCCGTTGCTCGTCTTCGTGCCCGCCATGTTCGCCGGCATGGCCCTCGCCCAGGTGCCGCGGGCGCGACGGAGCGCGAGCGCGGGGACTCCGGTCCCGGGCGCATCGCCCGCTCCGTAGCCCCTCGGGAACTTTTCGCAACCGCCACCGTGTCCTGGAGGAACGTGAGCAGCCGGTCCTTTATTGAACGTGCCCTGGAGCACCTGCCAGCCCTGCGGCGGGTGGGCCGCCGGCTGACGGGCAGCACCGCCGAGGCGGATGACCTGGTGCAGGAGACGGTGGCACGCGCGCTGGAGCGGCACGACGAGCTGCGCGACCCGGAGCGGCTCAAGGGATGGCTGCTCGCCGTCCAGCGCGCCGTCTTCCTCAACTCCCGGCGGGGCCTGCGCCCCCGGCTGGAGGTGCTGGAGGGCGGTCTGGGGAAGGAGGCCGCTCCCGAGCCTTCCGCGGACCTGGAGGCGGAACTGCACGCCCACACGCTCAGCTCGGGCATGAAGGCGGCGCTGGAGTCGCTGGCCCCCGAGTGGCGGGATGCGCTGTGGCTGCGCGAAGTCGAAGAGTTGAGTTACGAGGAGATCGCCCAGGTCCAGGGCTGTCCGGTGGGCACCGTGCGCTCGCGCCTCGCGCGGGCCCGGGGAGCGATGCTCGACCTCCTGGAGAAGGAGAAGTCACATGGAAGCCTGTAGCCCGGCGTGGCAGGAACGTCTCTCCGCGTGGTTCGACGGGGAGGGCCCGGCGCACGAGCGGCAGGCCGTGGAGCAGCACCTGGCCCGGTGCGTGGGCTGTGCCCGGGAGGCGGCCCGCTATGCCCCGCTGCGCGAGGCGCTGAAGGCCCAGGCCGCCACGGAGACGCACGTGCCGCCCGAGCTGAGGGCGCGTGTCTCCCGCCTGGCTCCGCGCTCCCGCCCCTCCTTCCGGCGACGGTGGACGGTGGGCCTGGCCGCGGCGGTCGCGTCCGTGGGCATCCTCTGGACGTCGTGGCCCGGTGGCATGAACGACGCGCTGGCGATGGACCTTGAGCGGCACCACCTCAAGGCCTTCTCGCGCGCCACTCCCTGCGAGTTCGAGTCCTCGGATCCGGACGCGGTGAAGGCCTGGGTGGCGCGGGAGGTGGGCTATGCGGTGGACGTCCCGGTGGTGCCCGGCGCGACGCTGCTGGGGGCCCGCCGCTGCCGGCTGCATGGACAGCTCTCCGCCTCGCTGCTGTACCGGCACGAGGGGGGCACGGCGATGACGCTGTTCCTGCCGCCGCCGGGCTCACCCGCGGCGCGGGAGGCGGCGAGCTTCGCCGGAGAAGGGACGCGCTGCACGCAGGGCCCCATCGGTGAGCGCATCTGCGTGGCGCCGCGCGGGGGCGGGCAGGCCGCGCTCGCCGTCTCCGAGCTGGAGCAGCCGGTGCTCGTCGACGCCCTGGCCCGTCTGGCGCCTTGAGGTCGCGAGGCCGGGAACCGCTGTACCCCGTTCCCCAGGGCCCAGCGGGCCTCTGGGCCCGATTGGAGCCGCTCCATGAAGTCCGTTCTCGTCGTCGCTGCCCTGTTCGCCGGTCCGTTCCTCGTCTCCTGTGCTCACACGCGCTCCGCCGGGGCCGAGGCCCACCAGCGGGTGGAGGCGGGCGCCACGCTGGTGGATGTCCGCACGCCGGAGGAGTTCGCCGCGGGGCACCTTCCCGGGGCGGTGAACATCCCCGTGGATGAGCTGCCCCAGCGGCTCGCCGAGCTCGGCTCGCCGGAGAAGCCCCTCGTCCTCTACTGCCGCAGTGGCGCGCGCAGCAGCCGCGCCGAGCTCCTCCTGAAGGAGCGTGGATTCCAGGACGTCTTCAACCTGGGCCCCATGTCGGCCTGGGAGTGAGGGGAGGGGAGCGGCCGGGGCGCCGGCCCGCCGCGGGAACTTCGCGCGGCACACCTCGTGTCCCCTCCGCAGTCCCTCTTCCTCAAGGTGCTTCATGACGATGATGCCTCTCCTCTCCCTGCTCGGCGCGCTGTTCTCGCTGGGCGGCCTGGGCTCCGGCTGTGCCCTGACGCGGCCGGGAGCCATCACCCCGCCGGCCGACAGCGTTTCCTCCCAGCGCAAGCAGCTCACCGTCCTCTACGTGGCGGATCTGCACGCGCAGCTGCGCGCCCACCCCGAGCTGTTCTGGCACGAAGGGAAGGAGCGCATCGAAGAGGCCGGCGGCTTCGCTCGCGTGGCCGCCGCCATCCAGCGGATCCGCGCGGAGCGCGGCGGTGACGTGCTGGTGCTCGATGCCGGTGACACGATCCAGGGCTCGGGCGCGGCGGCCCTCACCGAGGGCGAAGCCCTCATCGCGCCGCTCAACGCGCTCGGGCTGGACGGCGCGGTGCCCGGCAACTGGGAGGTGGTGTACGGCCCCAAGGTGCTGCGCCAGCGCGCCCGTGAGCTGAAGCACCCGCTCGTCGCCGCCAACCTGCGCGATGCGGCCAGCGGTGAGCGTCTCTTCCCGCCGTACTTCGTGAAGGAGGTGGGCGGGGTGAAGGTGGCCGTCGTCGGCTTCACGGATCCGGATGTCCCGCGCCGCCAGCCTCCCGGCTACAGCCAGGGCCTGCGCTACGACGGCCCGGAGGCGCTGCCCGCGCTGGTGCGCGAGGTGCGCGAGCGTGAAGGCGTCCAGGTGGTGCTGCTGATGACGCACGTGGGGCTCGCCAAGGCGGTGGGGCTCGCCGCCCGCGTGCCCGGCGTGGACGTCCACCTGTCCGGCGACACGCATGAGCGCACCTATGCACCCATCGAGAAGGCCGGCAGCTGGGTGGTGGAGCCCGGCGCCTTCGGCTCCTTCCTCGGGCGGTTGGATTTGTGGGTGGTGGATGGCCGGGTGGTGGACCGCCGCTGGGAGCTCATCGAGCTGACCGCCTCGCGCTTCCCCGAGGACCCGAAGGTGGCCCGGCTGGTGGACGCCGCCCTCGCTCCGCACGAGGCGAAGCTGTCCGCGCCGGTGGGCCACACCGACGTGACGCTCGCGCGCTACGCGGTGGTGGAGAACCCGCTGGACAACGTGCTGGCGGACGCCATCCGCGCCGCTGGTGGGACGGAGATAGGCCTCTCCAACGGCTTCCGCTTCGGCACGCCGCTGCTGCCCGGGCCCGTGCGCGAGGCGGACCTGTGGAACTTCTTCCCCATCGTCAACAAGCTGAAGACAGGCAAGGTGAGTGGCCGGCAGCTTCGCGCCTTCTGGGAGCAGGAGCTGGAGAACGTCTTCGCGAAGGACCCGGAGAAGCGCTTTGGCGGGTGGCTTCCGCGCCCCTCGGGGATGACGCTGCGCTTCCGCGCCGACGCAACCAAGGGGCAGCGCCTCCTCGCCCTGGAGGTGGGGGGCAGGCCGGTGGAGAACGAGCGCCTCTACACCGTGACGGCCTGCGAGCGGGAAGGGGATGCCCCCGACATGGTCTGCCGCATCCCCGGCATCCAGGAGCCGCGCGTGCTCGACGTGGATGCGCACGAGGCGGTGCGCCGCTTCCTCGCCGGCAGGCCGCCTCTGCACGACGCGCTGCAAGGGCGCGCGGTGGGCGAGGACCTCCCGCCCGTGCTGCGTACCCAGCAGGTGGAGTGAGCCTTGTTTCGTCCTGCCGCGATGGCCTGACACGAAAGATGGAAACGAGAACACGACATGACTGCTCCTCTCGCAACACCCTCCACCCCCGTCGCACCTCCACCGGGAGGCGTCTGGCTTCGGCGTCTGCCGGGCTTGGGGCTCGCCGCGGGGTTGGCGGTGGCCAGCTATTGGCTTGCCACGCTTCCAGGTCTCAAGGTGGTAGGGCCGCTCACGGTGGCGCTGCTCATTGGAATCACGCTGCGCACGGCCCTGGGGCTGTCTGCTGTCCTGGTGGAGGGCACGCGCTACTCGGCTCGCACGGTGCTGCGGCTGGGCATCGTGCTGATGGGGGCGCGGCTCGACTTCGGGCTGGTGGCGAAGGTGGGCCCGCGCGTGCTGCTGCTCGCCCTGGCCGTCATCGTCGGCGGCATCCTGGGGATCCGCTGGGTGACGAAGCGCTTCGGTGTCCCGGAGAAGCTGGGCACGCTGCTGGCCGTGGGCACCTCCATCTGCGGCGCCAGCGCCGTGGTGGCCGCCAGCTCCGTCACCCGCGCCGACGAGGAGGACACCACGCTGGCGGTGGGCCTGTGTGGAATCCTCGGCACGGTGGGCGTGCTCTTCTACGTCTTCGTGGGGCCGCTGCTGGGGCTGAGCACCGCGCAGCTCGCCATTCTCTCGGGCGCCACGCTGCACGAGGTGGCGCAGGTGATGGCCGCGGCCTTCACCTGGGGCACCTCCGCGGGTGACCTGGGCACGCTGGTGAAGCTCACCCGCGTGGTGCTGCTGGCCCCCGCGCTGGTGGTGCTGGGGCTCGCCTCCGGCGCGGGCGGGAAGGTGCGCTACTCGCTGAAGGAGCCGCCCATTCCCTGGTTCGTCATCGGCTTCCTCGCCGTGGGCGTGCTGGGCTCGGTGGGCGTGCTGCCCGCGGCCGCCAGGGCCGGGCTCTCCACCGCCAGCGTCTTCCTCATGGTGATGGCCATGGCGGCCATGGGGTTGGGCACCCACCTGAGCATGGTCCGCCGCGCGGGCATGCGCGTCGTCTACGCGGGCCTCGCCGGCTTCGCGGCCCTGGCGCTGTCCGCCTGGGGCCTCATCCAGTTGCTGTCCATCCAGTAATCCTCGGCCTGATTCGGAGCTCCTCGAATGAACCGCTTCCTGTTGCTGCTCGTCACCGCGCTCGTCACCGCTCCCCTGGCCACGCTCGCCGCGCCGCTGTCCCAGCCTTCCCAGGCCACCGAGAAGAAGGCCCCCGCGCGTCAGGGCAAGCTCGTCTTCGTCTCCACCACGGGCCTGGAGGACCTCGGCACCCTCTCCAGCTCCTTCCGGCACGCGAAGACGGCCAAGGAGTCCGGCTACCTCTCGGACGTGGTGTGGCTCACCTACGGCCGTGCGGTGGTGGCGTTGGACCCGACGGTCAAGGCCGTGCCGGAGTCGGTCCGCAAGGAGGCCCTGGCCGCGAAGGCCGCGGGCGTACGGCTGGTGGCTTGCGGCAACGCGCTCGCGAAGTTCGGCATCGACCCGAAGAAGCTCCAGCCGGAGGCGGAGGTGGTGGACAACGGTGTGGCGGAGCTCTCGCGTCTGGTGGCCGAGGGCTATCAGGTCATCCGCTACTGATTCGAGCGCCTCAGCCGTCCCATGCAGAGTCCCGCGCACCCATGAGGCAGCTCGGCGTGTCCCTTCAGCACCGGCGCCACGCTCCCGCTATGCATCCACATGAGGATGGCCAGGGTGGCATCCTGACGACCGGGCGCTCTGCGTCTCGGGCGTGACGGAGACATGTGGAGGAGGCGACCGGATGATGTCGACGCGAACCGATGAGCAGCTGATGGAGGCCGCGCGCGCTGGCGACGACAAGGCGCTGGATGAGGTCCTCGCCCGCCACGAGAAGCAGGTGTACCGCTTCGGCCTGCGCATGTGCGGCTCGGAGGAGGACGCGAAGGAGGTGCTGCAGGAGACGCTGCTCGCGGCCTTCCGGGGCATCCATACGTTCCGGGGCGACGCGGAGCTGTCCACGTGGCTGTATCAGGTGGCCCGCACGCACTGCCTCCGCCTGCGCCGCAAGCGCGTCGGAGCGCCCGAGGAGTTCCAGCCCCTCGACTCCTCCCCGGCCACTCGCGTCGCCGCGGAGGAGTCCACTCCGGACATGGTCTCCCATGCGCGACAGATGGGGGAGATGTTACAGGCGGCCATCCTCGCGCTGCCGGAAGCCCATCGGGAGGTGCTCATCCTCCGGGACGTGGAGGGGCTCCCGGCGGAGGAGGCGGCGAAGGTGGTGGGCATCGAGGTGCGGGCGCTCAAGAGCCGGCTGCACCGCGCGCGGCTCCAGCTGCGCGAACACCTCTCCACGCTGATGGGGGAGGGCGCCCAGGAGCAGGCCCCGCCGTGCCCGGAGCTGGCGCGGGAACTCTCCGGGTTCGCCGCGCGGGAGGTGGATCAGGCCACCTGCGTGCGCCTGGAGGACCACCTGTCGCGCTGCCCGCGCTGTGCGGACGCATGCGATTCGCTCAAGCGCACGGTGTCCCTGTGCCGGCGCATCCCGGGGGACGCGGTGCCCGCGCCCGTGCGCGCGGCGGTGCGACAGGCGCTGTCCCAGGCTACGAGGCCGTGAAGGGCAGGGCGGCCACCGTGACGGTGCCCGCGCCTTCCCCGCCGAGCGTCAGCTCCGTGCCCGGCTCCAGCGAGTCGCGGTGCACGTAGCCCAGCGCCACCCGCTGGCCCTTCACCGGGGAACTCACCACGCTGGTCACCCAGCCCACCTTCTTCTCCCCGCGGCGCAGCTCCGTGCCGGGCGCCACGTCCTTCTCACCCAGCAGCAGCCCCGCCAGCTTGCGGTTCATCTGCCCGCGGAAGGTGGCCCGGGCGATGACCTCCTGCCCGATGTAGCAACCCTTGTTGTAGGAGATGGCGTTCGTGAGGTTCGCCTCCAGGGGGATGGTGGTGTCCACCATGTCCTGCCCGTAGCGCGGCACCCCCGCCTCCACCCGCACCAACTCCAGCGCGTCGAACCCCTGCGGCTTCGCGCCGGCCCCCACGAGCGCCGTCCACACCGCCTCCAGCCCCGCGCGCGGCACCAGGACGTCCACCCCGGACAGCCCGCCCGGCAGCGCCGTCCCCAACAGCCACACGTCCTGTCCGGCCAGGGTCACCCTGCGGCTGGCCAGGGGCGCCGGGGGCTCCACGGGGCCGCCCAGGGCAGCGGCCAGCACCTGGGCCGTCCGGGGGCCGAGCAGCTTGAGCCAGCCCCAGTCCGGGGTGCCGTCGTGCAGCTCCGCGTCCTCGGAGATGAGGTACTTGTCCAGGAACTCCCGCACCTTGGCGCCCAGGCCGGGCTCCAGGTCCAGCAGGAGGTCGTCCTCCCGCTTGAGGATGCGTGCATCTCCCACCATGGCGCCCTTCACTGTGATGAAGGCGGCATAGGTGGCCGAGCCGACCGGGAGGTTCTTCACCTCCTGGGTCACCATGCCGTGGAGGAAGGAGGCACGATCCTCCCCCGTTATCCGGAGGATTTCGCGGTAGGACGCATCGTGCAGTGCAACGGCGTCGCGCGCCGCGCCATACTCCACGCCCACGTCTCCATACCCGGCCACCACTTCACGGCCGCCCACCGGAATGAAGCGGGCATTCACCCGCTCGTGAACAAAATGCAGCGTCAGCGGTTCCATGCCCGTCGCTATATAGAGGCGCAGGAGCGGATGCCACGATGGATGTGAAGCAGCTTTCGGCCTTCCAGGGCTTCTCCATGGAGAAGCTCCAGAAGCACACCGTCTTCCAGTCGGGTCGCTTCTTCCTCGACGTCTACTGTCTGGCCCCGGGCCAGGCGCAGAAGCCCCACCGGCATGCCACGTCCGACAAGGTGTACCTCGTGCTGGAAGGAAGCTGCCGCTTCCGCATCGGCGACGAGGAAGCGGCACATGGCCCCGGTTCCACCCTTTTCGCCCCCGCGGGCACCGAACACGGCGTCGTCAATGACGGCCCGGACAACGCCCGCCTCCTCGTCCTGATGACCCCGCCTCCGGAGCACGCATGAGCAAGAAGGCCCCGACCCCGGCCGCCCCTGTCCCCACCCGTGGCGCACTCGCGCTGCTGGTGCTGGGCCTCCTCACCAGTGCGCTCGCCGTCTACCAATGGATGGAGTTGCTCACGCTGCGCGCCGGTGGCGCCACCGCCTGCGGCATCAACGAGCACGTCAACTGCGAGACCGTCTGGAACTCGGACTTCGCCAGCGCCGTGCATGACACGCTGGGGGTCCCCATCGCGGGCCTGGGGCTCGTGTGGGGCCTCACCGCCGTGGGGCTCGCCGCGCTGTACCTCGCGTGGGCGAAGGCGGGGCGCCCGGTGCGGCCCGCCGCCAACGGCCTGCGCCTGCTGGCGCTCGCGGGCGTCGTGTCCGTGGCCGTCTTCGCCACCGTCAGCGCCCGGGTGGGCGTGGTGTGCCCCACGTGCCTGGGCACCTACGTGCTGGTGCTCGCGTTCGCGGCCGTGGCGTGGCGCGGCCTGCCCGGCTCCTTCCTGCCCCAGGCGGGCGAGTGGGGCGACACGCTCAAGTGGACCGTGGGCCTTGGCGCCGTCGCCTTCGTGGCCATGCTGATGCCGGGCCGGGCCACGCCGCATGCGCAGAAGGCGGGCGCGTTCCTGCCGCCGGTGGCCTCCACGCAGCCGCAGGACATGTCCAGCACCAGCCCGGGCCTGCCGCCGCCTCCGCCCGCGCCGCCGGCCACGCTGGATGCGTTCATCGCCGGCCTGCCTCAACAGCAGCGGCAGTCCCTGTCGGACGCGCTGGCCGTGTACCGGGCGGCCACGCCGAAGCTCGCCGCCTATCCGCCGCGCGCCCTCTTCGGCCCGCCGGACGCGCCGGTGAAGGTGCTGGAGTGGACCGACAGCAAGTGCCCCCACTGCAAGTCGCTGGTGGAGGAGCTGGCCGCCATCAAGCATCACGCCCCCAAGGGCATGCTGTCCGTGGAGGCGCGGCAGTTCCCGCTGGACGGCCAGTGCAACCCGGCCATCCCCAACCGCGGGCCGGACGCGCTGAGCGTGCGCTGCGCCGCGGCCCGGGCCACGGTGTGCCTGGAGGGCGCGAAGGACTTCTGGACGCTGCGCGAGAAGCTCTTCGCCGCGCAGGCCTTCCTGGACACCGACAAGGTGATGGAGATCGCCACCTCCGGCTCCGTGGCGCGCCCGCAGCTGGAGGCGTGCATGACGGCGCCGGAGACCATCGGGAAGCTGCGCCAGGATGTCGAGTACGCCATGCGCTACAACATCCAGGGCACGCCGCTGGTGCTGGTGAACGGCCGCGAAGTGCCCCCGTCCGCGCCGCTCATCTACGCGCTGGTGCTGGCGAGCGGCAACCCGGACGCCCCCGCCTTCAGCGCCCTGCCGCCCCCCCGCGCGCGCGGCGCCGGTGACC